>OMYP01000002.1 GCA_900315345.1 uncultured Selenomonadales bacterium
TTTCTTCAACAGAATACTTTTCTTTTCTCATAAAAATAGCTCCCTTCATAGAATTCAGTGTTTTTTATTTCACTGTTTCCTATAAAGGGAGCATATCAATCACGTCAGGGAGTGTTTTTTATAATTTGGTTTATTTAATCAGTTCGTAATCCCTTGTACCCATGCCGATCTTTTCCGCATGCTCCAGGCAGGTCTTCCAGTCGGAGTCCGGGGTGGTGATATGGAAGAAATCATCGCCCTTTGCCGCTTCCGGATCTTTGTGGATATTTTTGTACAGCTGGGATCCCGGGCAGGGTTCCGCCGCATTCACCAGATCCGCGCAGGCCTGGTCCAGGGCAACCATGTCCGTGGAACACAGCATGCCGATATCCGGCACGATAGGCACGTCATTTTCCGCATGGCAGTCGCAGTTGGGGGAAACGTCCACGATGAGGCTGATGTGGAACTGGGGTTTCCCGTTGACGATAGCCGCCGCGTATTCCGCCATCTTTTTATTGAAAGTAGTAGCTGCCTGCCAGGAAATGGGAGCGATGGCGTCCGTGGGGCACAGGGCCAGACAACGGCCGCAGCCCAGGCATTTATTGGTGTCAATGGTGCTCTTCCGGTTGGTGATGCTGGGAGCCCCGTGGGCACAGATGTTCACACAGCGGCCGCAGCCTACGCATTTTTCCTGGTCTACAGCCACCTTGCCGTTGCTGTGCTGTTCCATCTTGCCGGCCCGGCTGCCGCCGCCCATGCCTACGTTTTTAATGGCGCCGCCAAAGCCTGCCATCTCGTGGCCTTTAAAATGCGTCAGTGAAATGATAATATCCGCATCAGCCAGAGCCTTGCCGATTTTCGCTTCTTTCAGCACTTCCCCGTTGGGAACCGGCATCAGGGCTTCATCGGTTCCTTTCAGGCCGTCGGCAATGATTACATGACAGCCGGTGCAAAGGGGGTTGAAACCATTGGTGTAGGCCGTGTCCAGATGTTCCAGGGCATGCTTGCGGCTGCCAACATACAGAGTATTGCAGTCCGTCAGGAAAGGCCGGCCGCCGGCCGCTTTTACCATGTCTACCACTACTTTGGCGTAGTTGGGACGCAGATAAGCCAGGTTGCCCGCTTCACCGAAATGCATCTTGATGGCTACAAATTTGTCTTTGAAATCAATGTCATTGAAGCCCGCTTTTTTCATCAGCTTGGCCAGTTTAACCGGCAGCGGGTCGCCTCCGTAAGGCATGTGGAAATCGCTGAAATACACTTTGGACTTTGTCATGATGATCCCCCTTTACTTTGGAACTCTTTCTCTTTGTTCCTTTCTGATAACAAGTGTATATTTTTCCCGAAAGCGCTACCTTAATTATTTCTGCTGCAACGCTTCCCTTTTATCCGAATTAACTTACTCGTCTTTCTTCCCTTCATCGGCCGGACGGAATTCCGCGTCCGTCAGCCCGCTGTTCTCTTTTACCGTACGGGCTTCCCGTTCCGCTTCTTCCGGATCGGCTTCCGCCCTGCGGATAGCTTCCCGGGTCTCCGCGTCTATCTCTGCCGCAGTCTTTTCCTTCACAGAGTAGCTGTCGCCCGAAAAGTTCTCAGCCTGGCTTCCGTCCTTCACTTCCGATCCCAGAGCGCCGCCTGCCATACCGGCTGCTGCCGAAGCTGCCGTCCACTGGGCCTGTTTTGCCGCCAGTTCTTCCGCTTCCCGGCGGGATTTTTCCTCATCCTTTACCCGCTGCTCCGCGTTACGGGCTTCCGCCGCTTCTGCCGCTCTCCGCACTGCTTCAACCGGGTCTTCGTTGTTCAGGATCGCCATAAATTCCACGCCGGTAATGGTTTCCTTCTCCAGCAGGTAATTGGCCAGCCGGTCCAGGTCATCCCTATGCTCCCGCAAAATCGCCAGGGCTTTCTGATGGGCTTCTTTGATAATTTCCATCACCTTTACGTCCACCTTGGCCAGAGTGGTCTCGCTGCAGGTGAGGGTAGCATCCCCGCCCAGATAAGCATTCTGGATGGTCTCCATTCCCATCATGCCGAACTCTTCCGTCATACCGAACCGGGTCACCATGGCCCGGGCCAGACGGGTAGCCTGTTCAATATCGTTGGAAGCGCCTGCGGTCATGTGGTTGAACACCACTTCTTCCGCTGCACGGCCTCCGGTAAAGGTCACGATCTTAGTAAACAGGTCTTCCTTCGTGTAATTGACCTTTTCCTGTTCATCCACCTGCATGGTGTAACCCAGGGAACCGTTGGTATGGGGAATGATCGTAATCTTTTCCACCGGGGCACTGTGGGTCTGGCTGGCTGCCACAAGGGCATGACCGATCTCATGGTAAGCCGTGTTCTTCTTTTCCTCTTCGGAAATGACCATGCTCTTCCGCTGGTAGCCGGCAATGATGATATCCACCGCCTGTTCCAGGTCCACATTGGTCACTTTGTCCCGTTTATTCCGCACCGCGCAGAGGGCCGCCTCGTTGATTATGTTGGCCAGTTCCGCGCCGCTGGCGCCGGGGGTAGAGCGGGCGATCTTTTTCAGGTCGATATCGTCGCTCATCTTCACATCTTTGGCATGAACCTTCAGGATAGCTTCACGGCCGTTCAGGTCAGGCAACTCCACCGGAATACGGCGGTCAAACCGGCCCGGCCGCAACAGGGCCGCATCTAGGGATTCCGGACGGTTAGTAGCCGCCAGGATGATGACGCCCTTACTTCCGTCAAAACCGTCCATCTCCGACAGCAGCTGGTTCAGGGTCTGTTCCCGTTCATCGTTGCTACCGAAAGCACCGTTGTCACGTTTTTTGCCGATGGCATCAATTTCATCGATAAATACGATACAAGGAGCCTTTTTCTGGGCTTCCTTGAACAGGTCACGGACACGGGCCGCACCCATTCCTACAAACATTTCAATAAATTCAGAACCGGAAATGCTGAAGAACGGTACCTTGGCCTCACCGGCGATAGCCTTGGCCAGCAGGGTCTTACCGGTACCGGGAGGTCCTACCAGCAGGGCGCCTTTCGGCATGGTAGCGCCGATAGCGGAATATTTTCCGGGATTATGCAGGAAGTCCACCAGCTCCACCAGGGATTCCTTCGCCTCGTCCTGACCGGCCACATCCGCAAAGGTAACACCGGTCTGGGCCTGCATGTACACCTTGGCATTGCTCTTGCCGAAGTTGCCCATGCCGCCGAAACCTTTGCCGCCCATGTAACGCATCAGCAGCTGCCCGATGATAAAGAAAATAATAATAGGCAGGATCCAGTTTGTAAAAATGCTTTCCAGGGGACCGCTTTCCCGGGGAATAACCTGGGAAAACTCCACCTTGCTTTTAGTCAGCTTCTCTACCAGCTGGTTATCTTCCACCCGGCCGGTGACATAAATCTTTTTGTCATCCGGGTCCTTAGCCGTAGCCGCGATCCGCTTTTCGCTGATCTCAACCTTGCCAAACCGGCCTTCGTCCATCATCTGGATAAAGGAATTATAGGGCAGCTCGGTAACCTTCGTCTTGAACAGGGCCGGGAACACGTGGGTGTTCAGCAGCATCAGTACCACCAGCGCCAGGACATAGTAGTAATATAACGGACGTCTTCCGTTATCGTTGTTATTGTTGTTATTGTTCATAGTATGCCATCACCTCGAGAATATAATATGAATGCTTTTTTCAATAATATGTAATATGTCATTTTATTCTATCGCGAAAGATAAGCCTTGACAATATGGAAGGCGTGAAATAATTGAAAAATAAAATTGAAGTTTATTTATATACAAAAAAACAGCTGCAGAAAGAATCTGCAGCTGTTCAGGTAATACTTAGTTTTTCGATTCAATCTCCAGCAGGCAGTCCCCGCTTTCAATGCGGCTGCCGGCCTGGACATGGATCTGGCTTACGATGCCGCTTACAGGAGCCGCGATGGTGGTCTCCATCTTCATGGCTTCCGTTACCAGAAGAGGCGTGCCCTTGGTTACGCTCTGGCCCTTTTCCACCAGCAGCTTCACTACGGAACCGGACAGGGTAGCGCCCACTTCGCCCGGGTTGGTTTTATCTGCTTTCTTCCGGGCCACGTTTTCCGTCTTCACATTCTTGTCGAAGATCTCCAGCTCACGGGGCATGCCGTTGAATTCAAAGGAAACGGTCCGTTTCCCGTTTTCGTTGGGTTCGCTGATATGGATCAGTTTAATGATGACCACTTTGCCCTTTTCAAGCTCAACGTCCACTTCTTCGCCGGGAGTCATGCCAAAGAAGAATGTCGGTGTATCCAGTACACTTACATCACCGTATTCTTCACAGCGGGTTACCCACTGTTTGAATACATCCGGATACAGGCAGTAGGAAGAAACCGCTTCATCGGTAGTAGGCGCATTCATTTCTTCCAGCTTTTTCCGTACTTCTTCAAAATCTACCGGAGGCAGTACGGCGCCGGGGCGCTGGGAAATAGGTTCTTTCCCTTTTAATACAATCTTCTGCAGTCGTTTGGGGAAGCCGCCGTAAGGCGTACCGATACGGCCTTCAAAGAATTCGATGACGGATTTGGGGAAGTCCATGGTATCGCCCTTGGCGTACACATCTTCTTCCGTAATTTCATTCTGCACCATGAACAGGGTCATGTCGCCCACGACTTTAGAGGAAGGGGTGACCTTGATTACATCGCCGAACATCATGCTGACACGGTGGTACATATCTTTGATATCTTCCCAGCGGTCCAGCAGCCCCAGGGCGGCAGCCTGCTGTTTCAGGTTGGTGTACTGGCCCCCGGGCATCTCGTGTACATACACTTCCGGGTTGGGGAAGTTCTCCGTTTTGTCCGCCGCTTTGTAATAGGGGCGCACAGTCTCCCAGTACCGGGAGAATTCGTTCAGGGCCCCAACGTCCAGACGGGGCTGGCGAGGATGCCCTTCCAGCGCATAATAGAGGCTGGCGGCAGAGGGCTGGCTGGTACCGTTACTCATGGCGCTCATGGCCACGTCTACAATATCCACGCCGGCGTCGATAGCCCGGGCATAAGTGTAAATGGTATTGCCGCTGCCTTCATGGCTGTGGAGGTGGATGGGCACGGTCACCGCATCCTTCATGGCGCTGATCAGCTCATAGGCTGCCTGAGGCTTCAGCAGACCGGCCATATCCTTGATGCAGATGATGTTGGCCCCGGCCCGTTCCAGCTCTTTGGCCATATCCACAAAGTATTTCAGATTGTATTTATCCCGTTCCGGATCCAGAATGTCGCCGGTATAGCACAATGCAGGTTCAGCTACCTTGTTGCATTCCCGTACCGCTTCAATGGAAAGGCGCATGTTGTCCAGGCTGTTCAGGGAGTCAAAGATACGGAACACGTCTACGCCGTTTTTGGCGGAGAGGCGGATGAATTCTTTTACCACATTGTCCGGATAGCTGGTGTATCCTACTGCGTTGGCGCCCCGGAGCAGCATCTGGAACAGCACGTTGGGAGCAGCTTCCTTAAATTCCTGCAGGCGCTTCCAGGGGCTTTCATCCAGGAAGCGGTAAGCCACGTCAAAGGTAGCGCCGCCCCAGCACTCAAAGGAGAACAGTTCCGGCAGTTTCCCGGCGGTATCACGGATCACCCGCAGCATATCCGCCGTACGGAGACGGGTAGCGAACAGGGACTGGTGGGCGTCACGGAAAGTTGTATCCGTAAGCAGTACTTCTTCCTGTTCCTGGACCCATTTTGCCAGACCTTCCGGCCCTCTGGCGTCCAGGATCTGTTTCGTCCCTTGCGGAAGCTGGCCGTTAAAGGGCTTGGGCATATTCAGGGGGGCGAATTCCGGTTTGGGCACAACCCCTACATTGGCATACCCGTTTACGGTAATGTCCCCGATATAATGGAGCAGCTTGGTACCACGGTCCCGGCCTTCCGGGAAGTGGAACAGTTCCGGCGTTTCATCCAGGAAATTAGTAGTATAGGTGCCGTTAATGAAGCAGGGATGCTGCAGCAGGTTTTCCAGGAAAGCGATGTTGGTCTTAACACCGCGGATACGGAATTCCTTCAGGCACCGCAGCATTTTGGTAACGGCGATGGTATGGTTCAGGCCCCAGGTGGTTGCCTTAACCAGCAGGGAATCGTAGTAAGGAGTGATGACGGATCCGGTGAAAGCATTGCCTGCGTCCAGACGGATGCCCATGCCGCCGCCGCTGCGGTAGGCAATGAGCTTGCCTGTATCCGGCATAAAGTTGTTCACCGGGTCTTCCGTAGTGATACGGCACTGGATGGCCTCGCCCCGGATGCCGATCTTATCCTGTTCCGGAATCCCTACAATAGGATCATGCATGCTGTAGCCTTCCGCAATGCGGATCTGGCTCTGGACGATATCGATACCCGTAATGGCTTCCGTTACGGTATGTTCTACCTGGATACGGGGGTTTACTTCAATAAAGTAGAATTCGTCATCGGCAGTGGCCAGGAATTCCACCGTGCCTGCGCTCACGTAATCCACGTTGCGCATCAGCTTCACAGCCGCATCGCAGATCCGTTTCCGCAGCTCAGGCTTCACAAAGGTAGCCGGAGCCATCTCCACCACCTTCTGGTGGCGGCGCTGTACGGAGCAGTCGCGTTCATACAGGTGAACGATCTCGCCCTGCTCATCCCCCAGGATCTGCACTTCGATATGTTTCGGGTCTTTTAAATATTTCTCCAGATATATTTCATCATTGCCAAAGGCCTTCAGGGCTTCCGACTTGGCCAGGGCATAAGCTGTCTCCACTTCTTCCGGGCTGTTGACGGCACGCATGCCGCGTCCGCCGCCGCCGTTGACCGCCTTGATCAGGAGGGGGTAACCGTGCCTCTTCCCAAACTCCCGCACCTCTTCCACGGAGGAAATAGGTCCGTCACTGCCGGGAATCATGGGGATATCCGCCAGCTTGGCCTGGGCGCGGGCATTGACCTTGTCACCGAACATGATCAGGTGTTCCACCCGGGGACCAATGAAAATAAATCCTTCCTCGGCGCAGCGTTTTGCCAGCTCGGCATTTTCCGAAAGGAAACCGTAACCGGGATGGATGGCGTCTACATCGTGCTCGTGGGCGATGCGCATAATATCTTCAATATCCAGATAAGCCTCTACCGGGCCCTTGCCCCGGCCTACCAGGTACGCTTCATCGGCTTTGTTGCGATGCAGGGACAAAGTATCTTCCTTGGAAAAAATCGCAATGGTACGAATACCCAGCTCGTTACAGGCGCGGAACACGCGGATGGCGATCTCGCCCCGGTTAGCAACCAAAACCGTATTGATCTTTCTCATAGTGAGTCCTCCTTGGATCAGATGCAGGAAGCCGCTGGAACACCGGCCCGCATACAATACAGGCATATCGAAACAACGCTCCCGGAATATGTGGCTATATTGTATTATAATCGGTTTACAAATTCAACCATTCTACGTCATGTATACATTATTCTTGTAATCGATGGGCGATTCCCATTCCTGAATTGTCACCTGAATTGTCACAATTCATTTACAAATTTATGTGTATTCTGCCGGATGAATGTGCTATAATATATCACACTAAAAAAACACCGAGCCTAATGACCACTGATCGATCCGTCGGCACGCTTACCCTGTATAAGCGATTTGCACAAACTCGTGTAATCAGTGTTTTCCAAAGCTTTCAAAACTCCTGTTATGCGCAGCCGTTCTTCAGAACCGGTTGCACCCGAGGTCATACACAATGCCGGATAAAAAAGTGATTACCAATACCAATACAACTACAAATTACAACAGCCTGTTCCTGTACGTGGTGGACCACCTGGACAAAAACGGGAGATATGACGCATCCCCCCTGCCCGACAACCTGATGCGGGAATACACCTACGGGGCAGAGGACGCCGCCATGTTCCACCCCGGGACAGACGATGAAGACATGGAAGAAGCAAAGGATATTTATTTGCTGCTGAAAGCCTGGCTGAAAAATCCTACCCAGAAGAACAAGGCTGCCCTTTACGATAAAATTTTCACAACGCCGCTGATCACGGTGTTTTTCCCTCTCGCCGCCCAGCTGCGGGGGGAAAAGCTGGACTATGCCCTGCTGCATCTGGCGCAGGAATGGTTCTACACGGCCAAAGACAGGGAAGCCGTCAAGTTTTCCTATCTGATCTGCGGGCTTATCGGGCTGGACCAGGTACGCCGGTCCTTTTCGGAAAATCTGTACAAGGATCTGTTCACCCTGGCCCGCTGTGAAGAATTTACCATTTTCCTGTGCATGGCCTGCCAGCTCAGCGAGATCCGTCCCCAGAAAGAGCTCTGGTTCCTGGCCCGGCATACGGCAGGCTGGGGCAAGGCCATCACCCTGCTGATGTTGCAATACCGGACCCAGGCCCAGCGCACATGGCTTCTGAAAAAAGGTCTGGACATGCGGATCTTCTGGCCGCCGCTGGCTCCTGTCATCATCAAGGAAAGCCGGCTGGCAGAAACGCTGCGGCAGAAAGAAATTCCGGAAGATATCTATCTGGCTGCCGCCAATGCGATCATTACCTATCTGATCTTCCTGGTTCCCAACCAGCGGCCGGCGGAAAATCCCTTTGAACATTCCCTGATGATGCCCGTACAGATTTCACTGGAACCGCTGCTGCAGGATTTCCTCCGCCATGCGAAGACCTATGCGGTAACGCCGAAACACCTGCTGACAATCTTTGCCATCAAGGACCGGCTGGAACTGCTGGCCGTAGAAAAGAAGGGAACCGCCCTGACTGCAAACGGAGCCCAGCTGCTGATCGGGCAGTGCGACAGCCTGATCTACTGCAAGGACTGGGAACCGGAGATCCGTTCCTCCCTGTTCGACAGCCACGGACGCCTGAACTCTGAAATCGTGGATTTCGCGGCAGATCTTGATATCGATATCTGGCCGGATGTGATCCGGTTCTACAACAGCCATCCCAAGGACCATACGGCCCTGCGATACCTGATGTTCGCAGAAGCCGGCGCCGACGAAAAGCGGATCAATACCCGCCGCCATCTGTTCCTGGACTGTGCGGAAGCCCATCTGAAACAATACATGGAAAACGAGGACCTTCTGATCAACTTCGCCCATTACCTGAAAGATTACCCCGGTGAAGGGGAAGCATTGCTGGAAGCAGGTCTCACCTCCATTTATGAGCATGCCATCGGGGTAGCCGCCCTGTCTGTATCCACCTGGCCCCGGGAACAGGTTCCCATAAAGCTGAAAAAAGCTGTGATCCAGGCCATTCAGCTGAACCAAAATCCCTTCATCGATATGGTACTGAAGTCCATCATTGACGAGCGGGTGCAGCCGCCTATGGATTTTGAATAAGGGGACACGTAAATTTTGAACCTATAACTGTAACTTAATAGTAAAAATGCAAAGAAACGGCATGAGCAAAACGTCGGGAACGATTGCGTTATTTCATGAGACGAAATTTGCCGTCGTGGCGAGACTGTTTGAGGAGCGAAGCTCCGAGTTTCGAAGCCACAGGCAAATGAGTCCTTGAAATAGCAATCGTGTACGGTTTTGCGATGCCGTTTCTTTTGCATTTTCTTATTCGATTGCAATATCATTTACAATGATTGTACCAAAGGGTCTTTCTTCTGATTTTACTTACTCCATCCACTCCGTATGGAAGCTTCCTTCTTTGTCCACCCTCTGGTAGGTATGGGCGCCGAAGTAATCCCGTTGTGCCTGAAGTACGTTGGCGTTGCCTCTGGCTGTGCGGTACGCATCGAAATAAGACAGGGCGCTGCTTAATGCCACTACCGATACGCCCCGCTCCGCTGCCAGGGCTACTACACGACCCCATCCAGCCCGGCCTTTTTTCAGGGCTTCCGCAAAGAAGTCGCTGAAGAGCAGGTTCTTCATGCCCTGCTGTTTTGCAAAGCTGTCGCTTACATCGTCCAGGAAACGGGCCCGGATGATGCAGCCGTTCCGCCAAATCTTGGCGATCTTATCCATCTGCAGATTCCAGCCGTAGGTATCGCTGGCAGTCCCCAGCAGGTTAAAGCCCTGGGCGTAGGCGCAGATCTTGGCTGCGTATAATGTATTGCGAAGGTCTTCCAGCAGTTTCGCTTTTTCTTCTTCCGTAAAAGTGTCCTTCCTGCAGCAGGCCGCGTCGGCCAGCACATCCTGCATTCCGGCGTATACCTTTTCCAGCTCTTTCCGTTCTTCTTTATAGCAGCTCATGTTCCGGGCAAACACCGCCTCCGTAATGGTAGGGGTGGCAACCCCCAGCTCCAGGGCGCTCATGCTGGTCCAGCGGCCGGTGCCTTTCTGTTTTGCCACGTCCAGGATCACATCCACCATAGGCCTGCCGGTGTCCCCGTCTTTTTTCCGCAAAATGTTGGCTGTAATCTCCACCAGATAAGAGGACAGCTCCCCTTTATTCCATTCGTCCCAGACCTTGGCCATCTCTTCCGGCTCCATACCCAGCACATTACGCATAATGGTGTACACGTCGGCGATAAGCTGCATGTCCGCGTACTCGATACCGTTATGGACCATCTTCACATAATGTCCGGCACCGTCTGTCCCAATATAGGCAACACAGGGTTCTTTACCGTCTTCCCCGGCCTTGGCGGAAATAGCCTGCAGCATGGGTTCCAGCTGCACATAGGCCTTCCGGCTGCAGCCCGACATAAGGCTGGGACCGTGAAGGGCCCCTTCTTCGCCGCCGCTGACACCCATGCCCACAAATTCCATGCCCAGCTGTGCCAGCTTTTCGCTGCGCCTGCGGGTATCTTCAAAATAAGAGTTGCCGCCGTCAATGACGATGTCGCCGGCATCCAGCAAGGTCGTAAGGGTATCCAGCATGGCATCCACCGGCGCCCCTGCCTGGATCATCAGAATGATCTTCCGGGGCCGTTCCAGATTCTGTACCAGTTCTTCCAGACTGTAAGCCGCCTGCAGACAGGGATTGTTCCCAAAATCATGCATAAACTGTTCCGTTTTGGCAGCAGTGCGGTTAAACACCAGGGTCTGGATCTTGTTATTTGCCAGATTACGGGCCAGGTTAGCGCCCATAACCGCTAAACCGATCAAGCCAATTTTTGCTTTCTGCATACTCGTACTCCCTTTACTTTTTTTAAAAAAGGCGCACGCAAAACGCATGCGCCTTAACGGATCCTAAATTATTTCTTAACAGCCTTGTTCCATGCTTCTAACAGACGGGCACGGTTGTCGCCGGACCACTGGAAGTCATATTTCAGCAGCTTCGCGTCTTTGAAAGCCAGGGCTTCCTTAGGCGGATTGGCTTCCGGATTGGTCAGGAACTGGTAGGAATTATTGTGCTGGCCGATCTCCTGGGCTTTCTTGGTCAGGCACCAGTCGATGAACTTCTTGGCAGCTTCCTTCTGGGGGGCGTTCTTGATCATGGCAACGGCGCCTAATTCGTAAGCGGTGCCTTCTTCCGGCAGGGACAGAGCCACGTTCTTGTTGCCTTCCTTCATGAGGCGGATGCCGTTATGCAGGTAGGTAATGCCGATGGCGCATTCGCCCAGGGCAGCGGAACGTGCAGGAGCCGCGCCGGCTTTGGTGTACTGTTTCACCTGTTTGTCCAGTTTTGCCAGGTATTCCAGGCCTTTTTCCTCACCCAGGCGCTGTACGGTTGCGGAAACCAGTACATAACCGGTGGAAGCGGAACCCGGGTTGCCCATAACGATCTGGCCCTTGAATTCCGGTTTCAGCAGGTCGTCCCAGGATTTCGGGGGCTGCGCTTTGTGTTCCTCAAACCAGCGTTTGTCCAGGATGAAGCCCAGATAGCCCTGGTAAATGCCGGTCCAGAATCCGTCGGGATCCTTGAATTCCGCTTTGATCTTTTCCGCGTTGGGGGATTTGTAAGCTTCCAGCAGGCCTTCTTTTTTAGCCATGATGAAGCTGTCGGCGCTGCCGCCGTACCACAGGCTGGCCTGGGGATTGTTCTTTTCCGCGCGGATACGGCTCAGGGTCTCGCCGCCGGACATACGAACGAATTTAACTTTGATGCCGGTATCTTTTTCGAATTCAGCCGCAACCACTTTCGCAGCCTGTTCAACGATACCCATGTACATAACCAGTTCTTTGTCGTTGCCTTTCGGAGCAGCCTTTTTGTCGTCAGCCTTTTTGTCTCCGCCGCCGCAGCCTGCGAAAGAAACGGTCAGTGCTGCCATCGCTGCCATTGCAGCTGCTTTTTTCCAGGTAAATGTCATTCTTCTTTTCCTCCCTTAAAAATTAATTTTATTTCTTAATCGCATGCAAACTTTCTCTTTGAATGCGCAAATAAACCGTATCTCCGGGTTTATAAACCTTTTTGCTGCTGGGGTTGTAGGTTTCCGTAACCAGTTCCTTGTCCCCCACATTCACCACATAGTCCTGCATCTGGCCCATGTAGGTAGAGCTTGCCACTTCCGCCTTCACGTCCCCGTCGTCTGCCAGTTCGATGGCTTCCGGACGGATCACCACTTCCACGCTGTCCCCGGGTGCCAGTTCCCCCTGGATGCATTTGGTCGTAAATTCCTGACCGAACATTTCCACTACCGCCGTGCCGATCTCCAGACCGGGGCCCGCCTTACTTTCCAGCTTTTTGCCCTGGCTGCTGACGCTCTTCACTTTTGCCGGAACAAAGTTGGCGCTGCCGATAAAGTCCGCCACAAAGTGGGTGGCGGGATACTGGTAGATCTCCGTAGGGCTGCCTACCTGTTCGATATGGCCCCCGTTCATGATGATGACCTTGTCGGAAAGAGCCATGGCCTCGCTCTGGTCATGGGTCACATAGACGCTGGTGATACCGATGCGCTGCTGTATCTTCCGGATCTCCGTACGCATGTACACACGCAGCTTGGCATCCAGGTTGGACAGGGGTTCGTCAAAGAGCAGCACCGCCGGTTCCATAACCAGGGCCCGGGCTAACGCAACGCGCTGCTGCTGGCCGCCGGAAAGCTGGTTGGGCATCCGGTGTTCCATACCCTTCAGGCCTACCAGGTCCAGCATATTCATAACCTTATCGGCGATGGTCTTTTTGTCCATCTTCTTATTGACAAGGCCGTAGCCTACGTTATCAAACACATCGTAATGGGGGAACAGGGCGTAGCTCTGGAATACCATGCTGGAATCACGTTTGTCCGGGGTCAGTTCGTTGATCCGCACCCCGTCCAGCAGGATCTCCCCTTCGCTGATGCCTTCAAAGCCGGCGATCATACGGAGGGTGGTAGTCTTGCCGCAGCCGGAAGGTCCCAGCAGGGTCACGAACTGGCCGCTGGCGATATCCACGTTAATGTGGTCCACGGCTAAAAAGGTACCGGTCCCTTCATGGGTCACATATTCTTTTGTGAGATTTTTTAACTGGATGCTGGCCTGTTTTGCCATTTTCATTTCTCCTTCTCGTTTATCTGAATTTCCATGTACCGTGCGATATATTTACGTTACATAATTCCCTGTTTTACACGAATCATCTGCACATTATATTTATCTGTTGTAGATCTGTTAAGAATTCTTCTGGGGATTGCTGCCCAACCGGTTCAACAGCAGCTTAATCACGACAATTGCAACATATACGATGAGAATCAGGATGGTGGAGAAGGCCGAAGCCACACCAAACTGGTTGTCTTCCACCTGGTCCAGGATCAGGACCGTCAAGAGACTGTAGTTGGCGGATACCAGGAAGATGACCGCGCTGATGGAGGTCATGCTGCGGATGAAGGAGTAGATCAGGCCGCCGAAGAAGGCGCTCTTGATGAGGGGCAGGGTCACCGTGGTGAAGACCCGGCTGGCGTTGGAGCCAAGGTCTGCCGCCGCTTCCTCGATACTGGGGTCGATCTGCTGGAGGCTGCTTTCACCGGCCCGGATGCCGATGGGCAGGGCCCGGATCACGAAAGCCGCAATGAGGATGGCCGCCGTACCGGTAAGCTGGATGGGAGGCTCATTAAAGGTCAGGATGTAGCCGATACCGATAACGGTGCCCGGTACTGCGATACTCAGCAGGGACGAGAAGTTGATGAAGCCCCGGCCGATAAATTTCTTCCGCACTACCAGATAGGCGATGATCATGCCCAGGATACCGGCAATAGGCGTTGCGATGATGCTCAGCAGGGTGGTATCCTTGATGGCATCCTTGCCCACATCCAGTGCGTACTGGTAATGAGCAGTGGTGAGACTGTAGTCGACGCCCCACATCTTAATGAAGGAGGCCACAGGAATCAGGATATAGATGGCCAGCACGATAGCGGTGACCAGGAAGCAGAAGCCCCCTACCAGACCTACGATCTGGGGATCGTCGATCATGGTCCGTTCCCGGGATGCCTTGCCTGTTACGGTAACGTAAGTCTTCTTTTCGATCCAGTACTTGGACAGGACGAACAAGATAATAGCAATGTCCAGCAGCACTACCGCCACCGCGGCGCCGCCCTGTACATCGTAGCTGCCGATGGCCTGGAGGTAAACCTGGGTGGCCAGGGTGGAGAAGTTGCCGCCGATGGCCATGGGGTTGGCAAAGTCGGCTACCGATTTAATAAACACCAGCAGGAAGGCGTTGGCGATACCGGGCCGCACCAGAGGGATGGTCACCGAGGTGAAGGTGCGCCACTTGGAAGAACCCAGGTCCCGGGCCGCGTCCTCAATGCTGGGGTCGATGGACTGAAGCATGCCTGCCAGCAGCAGGAAAGCGATGGGAAAATAGGAAATGGTCTGTACGAAGATCAGGCCTTTCAGCCCGTAGATGTTGGTGTTGCTCCAGCCTAAAAGGCTGTAGGTCACAAGGCCCCGGCTGCCGAAGAGCATGATGATGGACAGGGCCACCGAGAAAGGCGGCGATACCATAGGCAGCAGCGCCATCAGGTTGAAAAGTTTCTTGCCTTTAATGGCCAGATGGGATGAACAGTAAGCAAACAGGAAACCTACGCTGGTTGCCAGCACCCCGACAATGATGGCCAGCATCAGGGTGTTCACCAGGGCCTGATAAGTCTCGCTCATAGTAACGATGTTTATATAGGCCTGTAAGCTGAAATTGCCGTCCAGGTCCGTAAAGCTCTGCTTCACTACCATCAGCAGCGGCCAGACCACAAATACAAAAAGGGCCAGGATCATGCCCACCGAGACCGTCGCAATAATAGGATCCCGGAACGTATTCCTGGTCGTTTTGATCTGATTCGATATATATGCCCCTAACTTGCCCATTCAGGTGCCCTCCCCGCAAGATTTATTTCTGATGCCAGAATTATATATTGAATATTTTATTTCTTTTTTTATTGTTAAAATGAATAGTTTTATTCTTTTCTCAATTCTATCCATATATAGGTTTTCTGTCAAGGCAAAAAATGGGGTTCAGGAGCATTTATAACACAATTCGTTAAATTTTTCGAAAATTTAATGAAATGTGTTTAATTGTCAATTTTTACGCTCAATTTCATAAATTTTATACAAAATTTTTCCCTATTTTATTATGGGGCCCTGCAAGATTATATTCTTTCATCCTGTCAGCGGATACCCACTGCCACTCCGGAGGCAAAGGTATACTTCCCATGACTGCCTCCACCGGATACACTTCCATGTCCCACACCTTATGGGAAAACACGTGGCGGATCTTCTGCACCGGCTTACTTTTCCGCAAATCCCCAACCAGCTGCAGTCCCAATCCTTTCAATACATCTGCAAGGGACTCCTTTCCTTCCGTTCCCTTTCCCGGACAATCAGGGAACTCCCACATGCCAGCCAGAAGACCTTTTTCCGGACGGCGATGCAACAAGAAAAAATCTGTATCTGCCACGGCTCCATCCATTGCCTGCCCTGTAAAACGCTGCTGTTTTTCCCCGTCTGTATCCAAAACACCGTGGCAGCTTCCTGCTGCTTTCACTACAAACACCGTCAGATGTTCCACAGGTACTTCCTTTTTGGTGATCCGCAGCGGGATCTCCGTTTCCTTCCCTGCAGCCCTTGCCATACATACGGCAGCCAACGGGCAAACCTCACACCGGGGCTGGCCGGGAATGCACACCGTGGCCCCCAGGTCCATCAGGGCTTCGTTGAAATCGCCGGGCCGTTCTGCATCCTGCCGGGCTTTCACCAGCTCCGTGATCTCTTTTTTCACTTTGGCGGAAAGAATATTTTCTTCAATATTGTAGATGCGGGCAAACACACGGAGCACGTTTCCGTCCACCGCCGTCTCCCGTTTCCCATAGGCCATGCTGAGGATGGCCCCTGCAGTGTAATCGCCGATGCCTTTTAATTTACTAATCTCTTCCCGGGTCTCCGGCACATGGCCCCCGTAGTTTTCCATAACTTCCCGCACCGCAGTGTGCAGGTTCCGTACCCGGGAATAATAACCCAGGCCCTGCCACTGGCGTACTGCTTCCTCTTCTTCGGCTGCAGCCAGGGAAGGAATATCCGGGAAATGTTCCATCCAGTTTGTATAATAAGCCTTTACCGCTTCCACCCGTGTCTGCTGCAGCATGATCTCCGACACCCACACCTTATAGGGATCCCGGGGAGATTCCGTCCGCCAGGGAAGTTCCCGTTTGTTTTTGTCATACCACTGCATCAGCAAAGGCGTCCAGTTTTCGTTAAATAAATCCATAGTTACATCTTCTGTGCAGCGATTGCTTTCCGCACCTGCTTCATATTATCAATATAATCGTCCATACGCCGCAGCATGACGCCGGTGTACAGGCAGTCCAGAATAGCCAGGTGCACCAGCCGGGACGCCATGGCCTCGCTGCGGTAATTTGTCTCCCGGGCCATGCCCGTCAGCACCACGTCCGCCAGTTTCGTAGCCGGGGATTTCAGATAGCTGGTAATCAGAATAATTTTGCTGCCCCGTGACCGGGCCATCTCCAGCACCTTCAGCAAATCAATACTGGCCCCCGTATGGGAAATGGCAATGACCACATCCTCCGGCTTTAACAAAGACGCCGACGCAATCTGCAGATGGGGATCGCTATAAGCATGAACGTCCATTCCGAACCGCATGAAACGGTGGGCAATATCCTGGGCCACTACCCCGCTGCCACCGTATCCGTATGCATCTACCCGGTTTGCCCGGGAAATGATATCCATGGCCTGTTCCAGAGCACGGTAATCCAGCATCTTGCCGGTGGTCTGCAGGGCGTCGATCATATCCTGAAACACTTTCCGGGTGATCTCCTGAGGCGTATCCTCCGGCCCCACTTCCTGGGACAGGGATTCTGCCGGGGAAAAGAGGTCCCCCGCCAGAGCCTGCTTCAGCCCCTGAAAGCCGCTGAAGCCCAGTTTCTGGCAGAACCGGAACACGGTGGCGTCAGCGCTGGAAGTAGCGTCTGCCAGCTCGCTCATGGTCATGTGCATCACGTCCGACGGGTTCTTCAAAATATAATCTGCCAGCTTCTGCTCTGACTTTGTAAGCCCGTTATAACTGCTGCGCAAGAGCGGCAGGCAGGTTGTCTGCTGAAAATTTGCCATGGAAATCCCCCCTGAAAAAAACTGCAAAAATAATATCAAAAGGATAATCACTTTTGATATTATTATATCATACTAAGAGGCCCTTTCCTTTTTTTCTTCATAAAAAAACTCCGGCACCCGGCCGGAGTTTTTAATTCTGCAGTTTAGCCCTTAATTCTCTTCTTCAGATCTTCCACGATTTTCTGTTCAATGGCTTCCGCGGCCGCTTTATCGGTTGCGCTGACGGTCACATAGGTCTTCAGCTTCGGTTCGGTGCCGGAAGGACGAACCACTACGGAGCCGTGGCCTTCCAGCAAGAACTTCAGCACATTTTCTTTGGGCAGCCCGTCGATACCGGTGTTGTAGTCCAGCAGGGTCTCCACCTTCCGTCCGCCGAATTCCTGAATGCCCGCAGTCTGGAAATCTTTCATGATCTCCTGCATTTTTGCAAAGCCTGCGGCGCCCTCGAACTGATAGGAATACAAGGTGTTCAGGCAGTAGCCGTAGGTCTTGTACAGTTCATCCAGTTTTTCCAGCAGGCTGATGCCCCTTGTCTTATAGTAACAGAACATTTCACAGATCAGGAAGGCCGCGTCCACCGCATCCTTGTCCCGCACGTAGGAACCGCTCAGGTAACCGTAGCTTTCTTCAAAGCCAAAGATGTAGGAATCGGCTTTCCCCTGCTTTTCCAGAAGGCCGATCTGTTCGCCGATATATTTAAAGCCCGTAAGCACATTCACTGTGCGCACACCGTAATGGCTGGCAATCTGTTCCACCATATCTGTAGTGACAATGGTCTTAATCACCACCGGGTCTTTAGGCATGGTGCCGTTTTCCGTACGGCGGGCACAGACGTAGTCCGTCAGCAGCATCCCCGTCTGGTTGCCGGAAAGGAGCTGGTAACTGCCGTCTTTATCCTTAACCGCAATACCTACCCGGTCCGAGTCCGGGTCCGTGGCCAGCAGCAGGTCCGCATTGTACTTTGCCGCATATTCCATACCCAGGGCCATGGCCTCGTGGATCTCCGGGTTAGGATAGGGACAGGTGGGGAAATTCCCGTCAGGCTGTTCCTGTTCTTTTACTACCGTAATGTTGGTATAACCGGTTTCTTTCAAAGTACGCAGCACTGGTTTCAGACCCGCCCCGTTCAAAGGCGAGTAAACGATAGCCACGTCTTTGTTGATCTCCGCATCACCCACTACAGACTGCTTCTTCACCTCTTCCACGAAAGCAGTGTACACCTCTTCCGGGATCCATTCAATGCTGCCGGCTTTCAGGCCCTCTTCAAAAGGAATCTTTTTGCTGTCCGCAAACAGGTCCAGCTTTTCGATCTCGCCCAGCACTTCATTGGCAGCCGCGGTGGTCATCTGGCAGCCGTCAGCCCCATACACCTTGTAGCCGTTGTACTTGGAAGGGTTGTGGGAAGCCGTTACCATAATGCCCGCTGCGCATTTCAGATACCGTGTAGCGTAGGAAACACAGGGTACAGGCATAAGCTGTGGGAAAATATAAGCTTTGATGCCGTTAGCCGCGAAGACTTCCGCCGCAATTTTCGCGAATACATCGCTCTTGATGCGGCTGTCGTAGCTGATGGCAATGCGCCTCTCTTCCGGAGCATAGTGGTTGATCACATAATTGCTGAGACCCTGAGAAGCCCGGGCCACAATATACACATTCATCCGATTGGTACCGGCGCCGATCACACCCCGAAGGCCCGCGGTACCGAACTCCAGGTCCTTGTAAAAGGCATCTTCGATCTTCGCCTCATCCCCAGCCATGGCCTCCAGTTCCGGTTTTAAATCCGGGTCCGCCACCGCCTTTTCCAGCCAGGTTTCATATTTTGCCTGTAATGCACTGTTCATGTCGCACCTCGTTGTTAAAACCCGTCAGGCAAAGGGCCTGACGGGTCGTATCACTTGACGTTATTATTCTATTACCGTATCAATACCCGGCCAGCAGTTCCTCCGTATGTTTCCGGACTTCTTCCGGATCCATAATCTTCCGGGCTACGCCGGTTTCTATAGCTGCTTTGGCAACCGCTGCCGCAACAGCCGGTGCTACCCGTTTGTCAAAGGCGTCGGCCACCACGTAATCTTCGCGCAGATCCTTATCGTCGATGAGGTTAGCGATGGCGTAAGCAGCCGCAATCTTCATCTGTTCATTGATCTCGCTGGCGCGAACATCAATAGCGCCGCGGAAGACGCCCGGGAAAACGTTAACGTTATTGACCTGGTTGGGAGCGTCACTGCGGCCTGTGCCCGCTACCCGCGCGCCTGCCGCCTTGGCAAAGTCATACATGGCTTCCGGAACCGGATTGGCCAGTGCGAATACGATAGAGTCCGGAGCCATAGATTTAATAATTTCTTCTGTAAATACGCCGGGAGAAGACGCGCCAATCAATACGTCCGCACCAACTGCTACATCTTTCAGTTTGCCGCTGATTTTATTTTTATTGGTGGTCTTGGCCAGCATTTCCTGAATGCGGTCCAAAGGTTTGCCCCAATGGCAGCCTTCGTACAAGGTATCGTTACGTCCTGCCATAATGAGGTTTTCAGCGCCCATTTCCGCCAGCAGACGACCAATGGCAGTGCCTGCAGCGCCGCAGCCGTTCATAATGATCTTGGCCGTTTTGATATCCTTTTTCACAAAGCGCAATGCCCCCAATACCGCACTGACCGCCGCTATAGCCGTGCCATGCTGGTCATCGTGGAATACGGGGATATTCATGATTTCTTTCAATTTATCTTCGATATCATAGCATTTGGGGGAAGAAATATCTTCCAGATTGATTGCCGCAAAGGTAGTTTCCAGGGATTTTACGATAGCAACAAATTTATCCGGATCCTTCTCGTCAATGCAGACCGGAATCGCATCCACTCCGCCGAACCGTTTGAACAGGACAGCCTTGCCTTCCATAACCGGCATGGCTGCTGCCGCGCCAATATCGCCCAGACCCAACACCCGGGTGCCGTCAGTACAAATGCCGGCCATGTTGCCGCGGCAAGTGTACTCAAAAGCCATTTCCGGATGTTTCTTGATCTCTTTGCAGGGCTCTGCAACGCCCGGCGTATAGGCTACCGCCAGATCATGCCGGTCATTCAGGGGCGCTTTGCAACGGATCTCCATTTTCCCGTGATTATCCAGATGCATTTTCAAAGACTCTTGCTGTAAATCCATTACTCATTCCTCCTACCCTTTCAATATTTTTTCTGTTTTCCCTTCAGACATAGTAATAGCGTACACTACTACTATATTATATATTATTATAATACTATACCAAGCGGTTTTTAGCAATATATGCACAGAAATTTTATCCTTTAACCGCCTTCCGTTTCATCACGTAATTCCAAAACATAACGATGAAGGTGGCGCCAATCTTGGCCAGCATATAGTGCAAGCCGAATTTTTCCACGAACAGCCACATGCATACCTGGTTGATGCCCAACCCCGCAATACTGGAACCGATGAACAGAGCAGCCTGCCGTCCCGTCTGCTTTCCGGCCCCCCTGAACACAAATACCACGCAGAGCCAATAATTCACGATTACCGAAACGGTAAAGGAAATGGCTGCGGAATATAAATAATGTATCCCCAGCCATTCGGTACAGATGTACAGCAGGGCGTAATCCACCACAAAGGAAGCGCCCCCAACCAGTGCAAAGCGGATAATTTCATAGAGACGATCTTTTTCCATATTTTCTCAATACACTTCCGTCCTTTTATCCCGTTCCATCAGGGATGCCACAACGGCCCTGGGATCCGCCTGGTGGTTTACAATGGCATCCACCGCCCGGACAATGGGCATATCTACATTGTATTTATCCGCAAAGGCAACGGCGGCGGGGATGGCGTTGATCCCTTCCACCACCATGCCCACCCGTTTAATGGCGTCCTTCGTCTCGTACCCCTGACCGATCAGGTAGCCGCAGCGGTTATTCCGACTGTGCATGCTGGTGGCCGTAACGATCAGGTCACCCATGCCGGCCAGGCCCGCAAAGGTCTCCCGGCGGCAGCCCAGCTTTTCCCCAAGGCGTGTGATCTCCGCCAGGCCCCGGGTGATCAGGGCCGCTTTGGCATTGTCCCCATAGCCAAGACCGGCGGACATGCCGGAAGCCAGGGCGATGATATTTTTCAGGGCACCGCAAAGCTCCACGCCTTTTACATCTGTATTGGTGTACACCCGCATGCAGGAATTCATAAATGCATCCTGTACCTTTTCCGCAATGGCTATGTCCTTACAGGCAGAAATAATGGCCGAAGGCAGGTCCTGGGCCACCTCTTCCGCATGGGTGGGGCCGGAAAGGGCTACCACATGAATATCTGCCTTCACTTCATCGGCAATGACTTCCGACAGGGTCATCAAAGTCTCCGCCTCAATGCCCTTGCCCACGTCCACTATGATCTGGCCGTCCGTAATATAGGGATTAGCCAGTCTCGCCGCTTCCCTGACGTACACAGAAGGCACCGCAAACACCAGCATGTCCTTGCCGGTGCAGACTTCTTTCATTTCTTTTGTAAACGTTACCGCTTCGGGAATGATCATATTAGGCAGGTTCTTCTGCACCCTTGTAGCGGCCAGCCGGTCCAACTCCGGACCGTTTGCCGACCACACCTGCACCTGGTGACCGCTGTTGGAAAGCATCCGAGCCAGGGCCATGCCCCAGGTTCCTGCTCCGATTATACCTAAGTTCATATTTTAAGCTCCTCGTACTGACATAAATTATCTGTGCAGAACCCTTCTGCAATTATCCCGTTACCCATAAAATTTTTCAGGTTCTCTTTTCAGGATATATATTGTTATTATACCATATACAGGGCATTTTCTTATACAAATTCTGCCAAAACAGACGGATATATGCTATAATAATTCTACAAACCTTACTTCACCTTTATCTTATTTTTTATACCAACATTTCAGGAGAACCTAATGGACGAATCGATTTTACGCGCCGCAGGCCACAGACTATATGTTACCAGCCGCTTAAAAGAAATGAAGCGCTACCTGGTGTTCCGGGCGCGCTGCCGTATGCATAAAGATATTATTGAAGATGTACTGGATTTTTTTGCAGCCACGGAGCTGCGAAAAAGAATATTGGAAGGAACACCTTCCTTTATTGAACAGGTGACCCGGGCCTTTTTTTACAAAGGGTCCGACTACCCGGACCGGGCTGCGCTGGTTAAGAACCATATACTTTTTATGGAAAAGCATTTTACCCCGGAAAGCATTGCAAAGCTGTATGCAGAGGCAGACGAAAATACAAATTCCGGAAAGCGCCTGACCTTATGGGAAGATGTATTCGAAGACAGACCGCTGCGCATGAACCTGTTGTTTTATGCAGGACAGCGCAAGGAAGGCTGCCTCTCTTTAGCCTTAACATGGGACGACGAAGATTTATACCAGATCATGTTTTGGTTCGGCCCCGACATGGAAAAAACAGGCGACGCTATCTGGATCGGCGCCATGCAGGGGACGCCTAACGGAAGTGATGTCATAAAGCGACTGACCAAAGCGTTCTTTGGCTACCGTCCCAAGAATTTAATCTTTTATGGTATTCGTAATCTGGCCCGTTGTTTAAGACTGCAAAGAATTTACGCAGTAACAAACGAAGGATATTACGCCATGAACCATGTACGCAGTGACAGAAAGCTGAAAACAGATTTTGCCGCTTTCTGGCAGGAATGCGAAGGAATCGAGTGCGCCGGGGATCCACGCTTCTATGCGATTCCGGTGGAGGAACACCGTAAGGACATGAGTGAATTAAAGCCCTCGAAGCGGGCACAGCACCGCCGGCGTTTTGAAAAGATGGACCAGATTAACGAAGCCTTCGACGCCTCATGCTCTAAGTATCTAAAGTAAAAGATAGTTTTTGTGTTACAAAGAATATCTGATAAAAGTCAGTTGCCAGGAATTCAATTCTCGCTAACTGACTTTTGCAGATTGTCTTGCAATTAAGATGAATTTCATATACGCTCATTATCATACAAACTTTTGTAATTTTTATATATAAAATTGAGGTGTTTCGTTTGAAAAAGTTGGCATCAATTATTATTCCTGTTTATAATGTTGAACCATTTTTAAGAAAATGTCTGGATTCTGTTATAAACCAAACATATGAAAACATAGAAATACTGATTGTTGATGACGGTTCAACTGACCAATCAGGAATGATATGCAACGATTATTCTGTTGATTCCCGAGTTACTGTTTTTCACCAAGCTAACAGAGGCTTAAGCGCGGCCCGGAACACTGCGCTAAATCACGCTAAGGGGGAATATCTATTTTTTGTAGATTCTGATGATTTTGTATCACCAACGTTTGTTTCAGATGCGGTTACTGTATTAGAAAAAGAGAACTCTGACATCGTTATTTTTAATTATACAGAAACCGGTATGAGAAATGAAGAAAAAAATATTTACAATCAAATAGAAAAATTGTCAGCATACGAAATAAAGCAGAGAATCATATCTGATGATATAGGTAATTATGTTTGGAATAAAGCATATCGGAGGTTTCTTTTTTTAAAGTTGCGTTTTCCTGAAGGCGAATGGTTTGAAGATATTGCTGTTATGGATCAGCTATTTGTGCAGGCAAAACATATTTCTCGCCTAAACAAATCTTTGTATTTTATCGAATCCAAAATACATCTTATTTGCACAGGCGTACATTTGATCCTTCAAGAGACTATTTAAAAATAAGAAGGCTATATGGAAGACTTCAATTAGCCTTGTCTTTAAATGACAATAAACTTTATCAAAAATTACAGGCAAAAATTTTAGATAGTGCCATTGAACTCACATATCTAAATTATTTCTGCGAAGAACTTGACACTAAAGAAAGAAAATTTTTAGAACATATACTGTCTCAGCATTATGAAGAAACAGTCTTAACACAATTAAGCAAAAAAGTTAGCATTATGTACTGGCTTATACTACACATGCCTTCTTTAGCAAAATTTTTGGGAAAAAGCCATTATAAGAGAAAATGTAAAGATTGAAAAATTTACTTTACCGTTTCTTAGCATGTGCACAAAGGCCGGTCAACAAATCCTCCCATTGTTGCCACACAACTTCCGGTGCATACTTCTTCATGGCTTCATGCGCATTGGCGCCAAACCGAACCCGCAGATTCCTGTCTTTCATTAATCTCTCCAATTGGTGTGTAAAGTCAGCTTCATCCGATGCCAGTAACCCTGTTTTTTCATGTTCAATCAATTCCCCAACAGATGGTGCGTGTGAAAATCCGAGTACTGGCAGTCCGGCTCCCATGGCTTCTGTCAGTGCCAAGGAAAAGCCTTCATAAGCAGACGGAAAAGCAAAAATGTCAGCTTGTCTCAATATTTCAAGAGAGTTTTCTATAATTCCTTTATAGCATATCCTGCAACCCAGTTTCTCCTCTTTAATAAATCTGTCAATTTCTTTCCTATAATTTATATCTCCTACAGGGCCGTATAAATCTACATACCAATCCGGATATTTATCTGCCAGCCGGGCAAACGCTTTCAGTAAAATCAACTGCCTCTTCTGATGCCCTTCTATTCTTCCAATATGCACAATACTATATTTACTTTTTTCTAATCTTAACTCGGCTATATCATCATCCGAAACTTGAGGTACAACATTCGGAATAAAAACAATCCGTGTCTTAAGTAATGATTCAGCCTGTTCCACATAGCTTGGCATCAATACTTGGTAAACATCGGCTTTGTTTGCTTCCAGCCTCTGTAATTTCGTCAACTTTCCAATCTGATCTGCAACGGAGTTATGAACCATTACAACAACAGGAATATTTCCTTTTGAGACAATATTCGCCACCATGACGCTGTTAAATTCAAAACAAATGATAATATCTAAACTTTTTATATCTACACTTTCTGACAAAGCTGCCACAAGCTTATTGGTTTTATACCAATCGACTTTATTTTTCGTGTCGCAATGTACTGATTTAGCCAGTTCCCGTTGCAGCTTATATAAAAACGGAACTTTTATTTTACCCAAGTTCAAATTAACCTGATACACGTTTTCTTCGAATTTATAAAAAGGCTCTATTCCCGGTTCGTCATTCCATACAGCCCACACCTCATGGCCGCGATTTGTAAAGGCATTTGCCATCTCAACAAAGACCTTTTCCATACCCGAAACATTTGCAATCGTCCCAATACCAAAACACAATAAAGCGATTCGCATCAAAATCCTCCAGATCCCATTGCTAAAAAGTTATTATATTTTAAAATTTAAAAACATAATAACTATTTCAAAAGGTTAAAAAGTTTTTTCTTTTCAATTACCTTTTCCAAATATTTAAATTTTTTTAATTTCAATTCAATTTCTCGTTCCATTCGTCCTAAATCAGTATATTTTAATTTTTTTCTTTCTTCAAATCGCGGGAAATATAGTAAAAATTGAAGCAAGTCGTTATCCGGGAACTCATTAATACGTTTAATATACCAGAACAGAATATCTTGTATACTAGATTTATTATATTTCCAATCAGGCTCAGTCAATATAAAACTCAAAGCAAAGTTTACAATTCCATTTAAATAGTCATCAAAGCCGAATTCTTGAATTAACTTACCTTCACTTTCCTCACAAACAGGAACTACTTTATTATTAATTTCTTTGTATGCTAAACATTGGCCTTCCGGTGCTTTGCAAAATAGCTCAATATTATCCCAAATATCCAAAAAATGCATGCAATCTATCTTTGTAACAAGGTTCTTTGTTTCCGTTCCTTTTTTTCTAGTCCCTCTATAAATATAAAATGCAGTTATAGGAAGTTGCCAGAAGTCTTGCATTAATTCTGTTATATTATCCAACGTGTAACCTGATCCAAACGAATCTACAAAAGCAAAATTTTTAGAACCCTTTGGAATTTCCTGAAGTAAATACTTTTTTAACAGGTCAGCGTCATCATTCTGCCGCCAATTCACAAGCCAAGTCTTACGGGAACCATAAATATAATCCGTCCTTATAGGAATCTGGCAATGCCGAATTATAATATCTACAATTCTTTTAACTATATAGCCATCTCTGGCAATAAAATATATTGTATCTATGCATCTCAATTTACATTGTTCTAATATCCAACATGCGAAAGCAGTTAATATTGGACCAGCATAATTGCAACCTACTCGATACATAAAGCTTTGTTTATCATACAAACGTGCTACTTTAGAAGATCCCAGAAAAACCTGAGCATTGACATTATATTTCAGCTCTTTATCCAGATATTTTTCAAAAAAAGTTTCTTTAACAAGTTGCTTATGAAAAGCTTGCAATCCTAAACTTTTAGGTATTTTATAATCAGAAAATTTATTATCTCCAATATGGATCCATGAAGAAAGAGTTAAATGCTCTTTCCCCTGAACAAAAGTAAAAAGCGTTCCTTCTGATTTAGTCTTTTGACATTCACTGGATAAATATGTCGGCAACCGAGCAAACATCATATCAGCTTTATTTAACATTTTTTTTACAGCTGAATATGGAAGATAAATATCAGAAATTAATAACACCTTTTTTCCGATAGAAACAAGCACTTTAATTTCTTCAATTGTGTCAGTCAGAGCTATACTGTAATTGTATTCAATTTCTAATTCTAATGTTTTCAAAGTTTCAATTTGTGCTTCAGTTAAGGCGTAATTCTGGGCTATTTCAATATAAATATCTTCCAGTGTAATTTCTCCCCGGTTTTCTGGTAGATGTTTTCTCGAATAATCTTCGTAATTACGACGAATACGTGCAAAATCACAAGAAAGACTTTGGGGCAAACTGGCAAAAGATACATCATTCTGAATACGCTGTTGCATAATTGTAAAGATACCTTCAGGAGAACCAGTTATTCTCGTAAGTATTGTATCAAATATATTAAAAGAATATGCTTGATAATCACCATATTTATTTAATACGTCCTTACCCTCTTTAATCATAGAGCACCTCTAAAATACTATTCTTGTAGCATAAAATCAATTGACGTTTTAAAAGACCTGCAATTTGACCAATACGGATAATAAATGTAATTGCTTTTTTCTCTTACTAATACTAATAAAATTCATAACTAACAATTCAAAGCCTATTCTGTCATGCTATTTCAAACTTTTGAATGAATTGCAAAACCTGTAATTCAAACCTTAAGGGCTAACTAAGACAATATATCCACAATTTTTTCTATCAGTGTGTCTTGTCCATATTTCTTGTTGGCGCCAATCAGTCCTTGACGGTATTCTTCCGAGCGGTTCTCAAAGCAGTTGATAAATTCTTCTAACTGCCTTGAAAAACTTTCCACACTATCCAACTTCACCGCTTGTCCGATCTTAAATTTCTGTAATATTTCCGGATTCATTTCTGGGGACTGCAGTACAGGCTTAAAATATCCTATAGCTGTAAAGAGCATAGCACTGGGCTGATAACGGTAACGCTCCGCTCCATAAGGCATCAAAATAATATCGCAATCCATTAGAGCTTTCTGCCATTCAATTCCCAACAGATTTTTATGCCAGAAAGAAATATTATCATACTGCGCGTATTTTTTTGCTAGTCTTTCGAAATCGTCGCTATCCTCTTGTGTAACGGTTGCCCCCTGTACCATAAAATGAACCTTCCGCGTAAATTTAGCTTTCACAAAAGCATCCAATAAAAATTCCAGATTCTTTTCTTTCCGGTACTGTCCAAAGAATCCTAACCGTAATGGATCATGAAATTTAAAATCCGGCGTGACTTCCAGATCCAGTGGTCGATAAACAGGCGCCATAATTACATGAAAATTAGCACAATCCGCCAGTTCCGGAAATTTCGTCTGGAGTCCCAAAGCGCCTAAATGTATATTTGCATAAGTCTTTAAGCTTTTGACACCATCCACAAAGCGCGACCTGTCCCCCGGCATGATACCATGGAACATGAAGAGCACCGGTACAGGGCTATTTTTGATTTTACTGCTACGGATCGAACGCATCACCCGCCAGCTGTTGGTAGGAACAATAATCGCATCACATAAGCCCTGACTTGCTTTTTTACAGGCATCGTCAAGCCATGCAATACGTCTCTTTTCACGCAGTACTGATAAATATATCTTCTTCAGTCTCCCTGCGCCTGCATAACTGACAGCTTCGCCCCCTGCCAAATAGGTTACCGGAACATGATAATCAAGTTTAAACGGATATTTTTCAGGGACAAAAAACACCGGCTCGTGTCCCTGTTTTTTTAGCTCTTCCACCAGGATACGATCAAATTCTACTTCATGCCCTGCCGGCATGACGATTGTTTCCAGAATAGCGATACGCATTTTTGTCTCCAATCAGGTAATAATCTATAAGAAAATAAAATATTTTATTTTCTTTGCAATTCATACAGTTTCAAATATTTCAGCAGCGTATAAAAGAAATGGGTAATGCTCAGGCATACGCCCATCCAGCCATCCATGAATCCGCGGCGGACGATTAACATTTTAAATACGCCGCCCACACTGTGAAGCAACGCACCCGGTAACGTGGTGCGTTTTCCTTTTTTATAAGCGTCTTCAGCCCAGATAGTAGTGTAACGGCAAAGTTTTTCTTCCCATTCCTGCCAGTTCTTATAAGTAAAATGCTCGATGTGGCCGTTCAGCTTTTCCATAAGCAGACTGCATTCCGGTCGCTCGTGCACCTTTCCTTCCCATTTGACGCATTTCCTGGGAAATAGCCGGGGCACCCAATCCGGATACAGCACCCCATAGCTGAATTTTGTTCCAAATGCCACCGATTTGCGATGAATACTGTACTGTTTCAGCTTTCCTTCTGATACAGCATTATGACTTCCGATACCGTTTATATTGACAGTTGGCAAACTTTCCGTTACAACTTTTTTTATTGCCTTCACCAGTTCATGGTTCAGATGCTCGTCTGCATCCAGATACAACACCCACTCGGCTTCTGTCTGCGACAATGCAAAATTACGCTGGGCCGAAAAGTCATTATCCCAGGCACGGTAGACCACACGGGCCCCGCTGTTTTTCGCCAGCTCCACCGTCCGATCCGTACTGCCGGAATCCACTACCAGCACTTCATCGGCGCACTGCAAAGCATTCTTTACGGTTGCTTCTATGTTGTTTTCTTCGTTTTTAGTCAGAATAATCGCGCTTAAGGAAGCCATTCCTTGCACCTGCACTCATTTAAACAAAATAATTTTGCGGATTTATCAAAGCCTTCTCATTTTATTATCTCAATTCTGTTTTCCAAAAATATTTTTTATGGTTTCGTATTGCTGACATGGTTTTCATTCATTTACAGCGGAATTCTTACTCAGCATTTTCTCAATACACTTCCGTCCGCTTATCCTGTAAAGGACTTTCAGATTCATTTGCTAAACAAACCTGCTTATTATTGTATTATACCACATTTCCTACCCTGTTCCAATCGCAACCACCTACCGCTGCACCATCAGTTTTTCTTGCCGCATAATACTAAGTACTATACAAAAACTAAAATTTGTTATAATATGTAGTTATCTGTTATCAAAAGTGCAATCATCACAAGGAGCCTTCATTTATGAAATCTAAAATATCCTCTTTTTGTCCTATATTTGCTTTGTTTCTGATCATTCATTTTTTCCTTTACGGTTTTTATTTATGCATGAGCGTAGGTATTCCCGATAAAACTATCTATCTTCAGCTACGACGGTATATTCCCTGTGCACTGGTCGTTGCCTTTTCCGTGACATTGTGGCGTCACGCAGGGCTTCCAACTGTAAAACTTTGGCCCCACAGTACCGTTGCACTGTTATGGATTCTGACCTATCCCCTCAGCTATTGGATTGCTTTTCATCTAAATACCAATTTTATTGATAACCATTATGATATTGCTATCGGCGCCTATCTTTTTTGTTGCATGGTTTGCTTGCACTTGCTTTTGCTTCGATATTACAAGTATAGTCGTCAATCAAGTATTATTATAGGTGTTCTTTTAACAGTACTATCAATCCTGCCGGTAACACAGATTGTGTATTTTTTCAACTACGGAACACCCGTTTCCCCGGCAGCATGTCTTGCCCTTCTGCAAACCAATGGTTCGGAAGCACGGGAATTTATTTTGCAGAACATTGGATATGGCGGTATAGGTTTTATCATCATCTTTTTTGGGGCGTTACTGATTCTTTTTACAAAAGGAGCATCCGTCAAAAAAAACACTGTACCTTTGAATAAAAAGACATTGATCATTATCTTGGTTTTGCTTCTGACTTCCGGCGCATACGGTTTCGTAACCATCAAAAAAACCGGAGCATTGTATGCATTCTATAGTGCCAAAGATTATTTATACAATGCCACACTGTTCAATAAACTGCATGATAAGAATTTTTCGGATCTTGAGGTGGCCTTGCCCGCTAACCGCCCAAGCAGGCCTTCAACGGTTATTATGGTGATTGGAGAATCTGCTTCCAGATATTACATGAGTGCCTATAGAGATACAGAAAGAGACAATTCTCCCTGGATGCGCACCCAGTCTGAAAACAGGGACTTTATTCTTTTCAGGCACGCCTATGCTAGTTGGGGACAAACAGTACCGTCACTGGAACGTGCACTGACTGAAAAAAATCAGTATAACACAAAAGAATTCCACGACTCCCTTACCATCCTTGACCTTGCCAAAAAAGCCGGTTACGAAACCTGGTGGTTCAGCGGGCAAGGTACTATTGATGCAGCAGATACGCCTATTACACTGGTAGCCAAGACAGCCGATCACAGCGCCTGGCTGGAAGATACCCTTGTTGGCACTACAGAAAAAAAATATGACGGAGATCTGTTACCCTGGCTGAAACAAATAGATCCGTCAAAAAACAATTTTATTGTACTGCATATTATGGGGAGCCACGACAATTATATCAATCGCTATCCACCTGAATTCACCCGTTGGAAAATTGCCGGAGCAGAGGAACGCATCGATGAATATGATAATTCCCTGGCTTACACAGACAAATTTTTGCAAGATGTACATGAATACGGTGTCAGGTACCTAAACCTGCAGGCTATGCTGTATTTTTCAGATCATGGCGCTAATCCTTTATATAAACGCCACCCTGAACTGTCCGACTTTATCAGTCTTCGTATTCCCATGTTTTTGTATCTGTCCCCCGAGTATCAAAAGCTATATCCGGAAACAACCGATTCACTTCGTTCCCATGCAAACAGTTACTTTACTAATGACCTGATTTATGAGATGGTTGCCGGTATTTTAAATATTAAATCCAATCATTATGATGAAACTAACAGTTTTGCCAGTCCTCAATACAAATACACAAGGGAAACATTGAAAACACGACTGGGCAAAAACAGTTTAGCAGAAGATGTTGATGAAGATTATTCTCAAAAATAGTCCTTAACTCCGCTGTCTGTTTTCAGGCGCTCTTTTATCTGCAGTTTTAATTAATTATGATAACAGAAAATAACGGTTGATTTTTAGCGAAAAACGTGATGTAATTATTATATACAAAGAGTTGGTTTTTATTGCTCCGTCTTTCAGAAGTTTCTTTCTTCCACCGACATCAGACTTCCCTTCAATTGAAGAAAGGTTTATTATTTAGTCATAACATGAACTCACAATTAAATCAGCATAATAAGACCCATAGCAGTTATTTTATTGATAAAATTTTTCTTTCCCCCTTTTTTACCGGGCTCTTTATACTTTCAGCTATGGCCGCTTATTTTATTCTCTGCTATGCATTGCGGGCACGGCTGGGCGTGTTCGACGTGGAAAAAATCGGCCTCACGGAAACCCTTACCTATCTGTTTTATGGTCTGGGAGGCGGTATAGTGTTTATGCTATATGAGGATCATCTCAATACGCCCCGCCAGAAAACTTACTATTACATGTGTTTTTTGTGGTTTTGCGCCCTGTTGCGGGAAATGGGAGTCCAGCATTGGCTCACCACTCACGATTCCACGGCTATCAAAATCCGTTTTTTTACGAATCCCAATAACCCCCTGTACGAAAAGGTTTTTACTTTCATCCTGCTCCTGATAGTTGCCAGAGTTGTCATCCGCCTGCTGTATCGTTATGTGAAACCGGTGGTTTCCGGATTTCTAAAGATGCACCCTGTCCACTGGTCTATTGTTTCATTCAGTATCTGGGTTGTTGTTACGCAAATTGCCGACCGCTTTCCGTCAAAATATAGGCATGCCACCGGTGTAGATCTTTCCGAGCCCGTCCGTTTTTTTCTTAAAATTCTGGAAGAAGGCGGGGAGTCATTGCTTCCACTGATTTTTGCCATTGCCATGCTCCAGTTCCATTTCCTGCTGCAAAAAGAGAATTCTGCTGAAGAAAAATGTAGTGAATGAAAACGGAATGTAAAATAAAAACAGTGCAAAAGGAAAACGCAATTAATATAAACGAAAACGTAATACCATAAAAAACAAAGCCTTCTGTCAACGAACAGGTTACAGTAACCTTACATGACAGAAGGCTTTTTTCATTTATATTAATTCAATATGTTTAAAACAGCCCTTTATTCCACCAACGGCACTGTCAGGCTGCCGGTAGGCATCAGGATCACGCTGTAATCCTTGCCAACATATTTTTCCGCTGCCGCCAGTGCTTCTTCCACTGTATCCACGGCCCCGTCAAAGAGCATGTCTTTGGCCATCTGCCGGTCCAGCCCCGTAACTAAAATGAAGTGGGCTTTCCGGAACAGGCGGGTCACCGCGTAAGCCTTGTTGGCCCCGATGACGAACCGGTCTTTGATCTCTTTTTCAATGGCGTCGATACTGCCCAGACGTTTGCAGGTCTCTTCCAGCACGGCGCTGCCGCTGCCTTCCTCGCATTCCGCCAGCAGGATCACTGCGCCCCCTTCACGGCAGGCCAGCACAGCGTTGTCCATGGTCTTCTGCATCTGATATACGTTAATGTCTTTTGGATAACCGCCACATGAAGCAATGACCACGTCTGCCTTTTGGGGGATCTTTACCCCGTAGACCTGGTCCACGAACTTGCAGGCTTCTTTATGAGCGGCTATATAATCCCCTGCAAACATCCGCAGGAAACGGTGTTCCGCATCCAGAATGGCGTTGAACAGGAAAACGCTGCTGCCCCGTTTCTTCATGGCGTCGGCCCACAGGGCCACCCCTTCCATTTGGTCGTCGTAGACCGGGTTTCCTTCCATGGCCCCTAAACCGGATGCGGGATCCAACATGAAACTGTGGTTGTGGCGAACGGTTTCCATGGCGGCGCAGCCCGGCAGCACGGCCTTACGGCCTCCGCCGTAACCGGCGAAATAATGGAATACGATGGTGCCCGTTAAAATCACATGGTCGCTGTGGCAGATCCGTTTGTTGATCAGCACCGGGGTAAAGCGGCTGGTGGTACCGAAATATTCAAAGTCTTCCGCGATCTTGGCGTCGCTGTTGAACATTTTGATGCGGGAAGCTACTTCTTCACCAACGCCTTCTACCATTTCCTCGTGGGTCATAAGCCGGTGGGTACCCAGGCTGAACACGATCTGCATGTTCTCGTCGGGAATCCCCAGTTTGTTCATTTCGTTTACCAGCACCGGCATAAAGTCAAAGCTGTTGGCTACCCGGGTGGGATCGTTGCAGATGAAAGTCACGGTCTGGCCCGGTTTGATAATTTTATTGATGGGTTCCGTACCGATGGGATTGTAGATGGCGTCCAGCACCCCCTGCTGTACGTTTTCCATAACCGGGGTCTCAGGCATACGGACTTCTTTCAGGATACGGCTTTCATCCAGGGAAAAGCTTTTGGTTCCACGGCCATAGTGGAATGTAAATTCTTTCATGTTGCGCCTCCTTGTGTTTCTGTAACGATTCTGAAAATTGAAGCAATGGTTATTGATTTTGCATCCGTACTATACATCTGCATATCAGCACTTCAGCATTGAAAATATTCTTTCTATTATTTTACCAAAAAATGCCTTTAAAAGATAGCAGAAAATCTGAAAACCACCCTGCCTGAAATATGGCAGCGCGTTCAACGCAAAAGGGAGTTCCCCCAAGGAGAACTCCCTTTATTATTGGATCCTGTATTTAATTATACAAATTCGTTCCAACTCAGCTTATACTGCCTGTTTGGCTGCTCTTTCAGCCTGGGCTTTGGCTTCCTGGGCGGCCATCATGTCCTTGGCCTTCATAAGGCGTACGGTGCTGGCCCGTTCGTTTTCTGCCAGTTTCATGGTGATGAACTTGATGTTGGTCTGCATCTCGGGGATCATGACGTATTCCAGGGCGTTTACCCTGCGGCGGGTCTTTTCGATTTCATCCGCCAGCAGGTTGCAGGTCTTTTCCACTTCGGCCAGCTCCAGCAGCTTGGGCAGCAGGGAGGAAAGCTCAACCACCGCGTTATCCAGTGAACTGGAGGTGAAGGTGAAGGCGTAGGGAATTTCCGTAGCCTCGTCCCCGCCGGTAAATTTAATGGTGGGAACGTCCACGCTCATCACGTTTTTCATGCCTACCTCGTATACAGCGGCACGGGCCGGATAAAGCAGGGCCTCGCTGATCCGCAGGGCCCCCATCTGGGCCTTGGCCATGGCAAAACGGGTGGACACGCCCTGCAGCGCCTTTTCTACTTCCAGGCGCAGCGCGTGGTTGCGGCGGATGTGCAGCATAAACTGGCGGACCATTTCATCCCGTTTATCCTTCAGCAGCTTATGGCCGCGGGTAGCGGTCACCAGGCGTTTTTTCAGCCTGGTAAGCTCCATTCGGGTCGGGTTAATCTGGGTTGCCATCGATTATTCCCCCTCGTTATCTTCTGTAGCAGCAGGAACATAGTATTTGTCCAGATATTCGTCGCGGATACGTTTCAGCTCGCTGCGGGGCAGGATGCCAAGGAGCTTCCAGCCCAGATCAAGGGTCTCGATGATGCTCCGGTTGGTTTCGTAGCCCTGGGAAACGTATTCCTTTTCAAATGCGTCGGCGAACTTGGCGTACAGCTTATCTATCTTGGAAAGGGCAGCCTCGCCCAGGATGGTAGCCAGTTCCTTGGCCTGTTTGCCCTGTGCATAGGCGGCAAACAGCTGGTTCATGGTATCTGCATGGTCTTCACGGGTCTTGCCTTTGCCTACGCCCTTATCCTTCAGACGGGACAGGGAAGGCAGAACGTCGATAGGAGGCGTCAGGCCCTTGCGGTAGAGCTCACGGGACAGGATGATCTGCCCTTCGGTGATGTACCCTGTTAAGTCAGGGATCGGATGGGTCTTGTCATCTTCCGGCATGGACAGGATCGGGATCTGGGTAATGGAACCTTTCTTGCCCTTGATACGGCCGGCCCGTTCGTACATGGTTGCAAGGTCGGTGTACAGGTAACCGGGGTAGCCGCGGCGGCCGGGAACTTCTTTACGGGCTGCGGAAATTTCACGGAGGGCATCGGCGTAGTTGGTGATATCGGTGATGATGACCAGTACGTGCATGCCCAGCTCGTAAGCCAGGTATTCCGCAGCGGTAATGGCCATACGGGGGGTAGAAATACGTTCTACCGCCGGGTCGTTGGCCAGGTTGATGAACATAACGGCACGGGCCAGAGCGCCGGTGCGGTTAAAGTCTTCCATGAAGAAGTTGGCTTCTTCGAAGGTGATACCTACGGCAGCGAATACTACGGCGAAACCTTCGCCGGTACCCAGTACCTTGGCCTGACGGGCGATCTGTGCCGCCAGCTGGGCGTGGGGCAGACCGGAACCGGAGAATACCGGCAGCTTCTGGCCGCGGACCAGGGTGTTCAGGCCGTCGATGGCGCTGACGCCGGTCTGGATAAATTCTGCGGGGTAGTCACGGGCGGCCGGGTTCATAGGCTCGCCGTTGATGTCCCGGTATTCGTCGGGGATAATATCCGCGCCGCCGTCGATAGGACGGCCCATGCCGTCAAAAACGCGGCCCAGCATGGCCGGGGACACGCCCAGGCGTACCCCGTGGCCCAGGAAACGGGCCTTGGCATCGTCGATCTTCAGGCCCTGGGAACTTTCAAAGAGCTGTACCAGCGCCTTGTCGCCGTCGATAACCAACACCTTGCCGCTGCGGATCTCACCGTTAGCCTGCTGAATTTCAACCAGCTCGTCGTATTTGACGCCTTCGACCTGGTCTACCAGCATCAGGGGGCCGACGACTTCGCGAATTGTCTTGTAATCCTTACGCATTGAGCTCGCCTCCCTCTGTCAGCGCTGCAAAGGCAGCATCCAAATTTTTGGCGATTGCGCCAAACTTTTCCTCACGTTCCTTTTCAGGAATGTATTTCATACGGCCGATTTCCTCACGGACCGGCATATCAATGAGCTTATCCAGATGTACGTGCTGTTCCAGGGCGGCTTCCGCCTTGTCGTACCAGGTCAGGATCAGCTTCATCATGTCGTGCTGTTTTTCCAGGGAAGAGTAGGTATCTACTTCGTGGAAAGAGTTCTGGTGCAGGAAGTCTTCGCGGATGGACCGGGCGCATTCCAGGGTGATACGGTCCTTGAAGCTCAGGGCATCCACACCTACCAGACGTACGATTTCGTTCAGTTCCGCTTCCTCCTGGAGGATGTTCATCATCTTGGTGACCATGCCCGCCCAGTCGGGGGATACGGAAGTGTTGTAGTAGTTACGCAGGCGGTCGCTGTACAGGGAGTAGCTCTGCAGCCAGTCGATAGCCGGGAAGTGACGGGCGTAAGCCAGGGCAGCGGACAGGCACCAGAATACCTTTACGATACGAAGGGTCGCCTGGGATACAGGCTCGGAAATATCACCGCCGGGAGGGGATACGGCCCCGATAGCGGAAACAGCGCCGGTACGGTCTTCGTTGCCGATACATTTTACGATGCCGGCCCGTTCGTAGAATTCCGCCAGACGGGAGCTCAGGTAAGCAGGATAGCCTTCGTCACCGGGCATTTCTTCCAGACGGGAGCTCATTTCACGCATAGCTTCGGCCCAGCGGGAGGTGGAGTCTGCCATGATGGCTACCTTGTAGCCCATGTCACGGAAATATTCCGCAATGGTGATGCCTGTATAAATGGATGCTTCACGGGCCGCAACGGGCATATCGGAAGTGTTGGCGATCAGTACGGTACGCTTCATCAGAGGCAGTCCCGTACGGGGGTCGCTCAGTTCCGGGAATTCCATCAGAACGTCTGTCATCTCGTTGCCGCGTTCGCCGCAGCCTACGTAAATGATGATGTCGGCGTCAGCCCACTTGGCCAGCTGGTGCTGGATAACGGTCTTGCCGCTGCCGAAGGGGCCCGGTACAGCCGCCACGCCGCCTTTGGCGATGGGGAACAGGGCGTCCACAACACGCTGGCCGGTAACCATGGGTTCCGTCGGAGGCAGTTTTTCCTTATAGGGACGGCTGCGGCGTACAGGCCAGGTCTGGAGCATGGGATACTCCGTCACATTGCCGTCTTTGTCCTTGATTTTGTAAACGGGATCCAGAATGGTGGCCTCGCCGTTGTACACCCATTCCACGGTGCCTTCCTTCCGGGGCGGCAGCATGATCTTGTGCAGTACGGCCGGGGTCTCCTGGACCACGCCGATGATGTCGCCGCCCACTACCTGGTCACCGACTTTCACCTTGGGTTCAAATTTCCATTTTTTCTCACGGTTCAGCTTGGGAACCTCAACGCCGCGGGTGATACGGTCGCCCGCTTTCTCATACAGCACGTCCAGGGGTCGCTGGATACCGTCGAAGATACCTTCGATCAGTCCCGGCGCCAGCTCTACGGACAACGGGGAGCCGGTGGATTCCACCGGTTCGCCGGGTCCAAGGCCGGCCGTTTCTTCATATACCTGGATAGAGGCCATGTCGCCTCTCAGTTCTATTACCTCGCCGATCAGATGCTTTTCGCTGACACGGACCACGTCATACAGTTCTACGTCGCCCATGCCGCTGGCAACGATCAGCGGGCCTGATACTTTTACTATAGTTCCACTCATCGGCTACTTACCTACCCTTCCTTGAAAAGAATGTCTGCGCCCACGGCCTTTTCCACATTGCCCTTCAGCCGTTTCATGCCCAGCCCCAGGCTGCCCTTGGCGGACGGGATGGGGATAATGGCAGGAAATGTCGCAGTAGTGTAATAATCGATTGCTTCGGGTACCAGCTGGGCGGCTTCTTCGGTGATGTAGATCACCGCGTAACCGTCATCCGCCAGCTTGTGTATCCTTTTTTCTATCATGGGAGCCTGTTCCTCGTAATACACATCCAGACCGATAGCCTTGAAGATCATTACGGAACCGGGATCACCAATTACCGCGATTTTTCTCTGTTTCTTCATTGATATCCGCCTTTCTATGCGTACAGCTCGGGCAGCTCGTATTCAAAGCCGCCCCGCTTGGCCCCGAAGATCACCCTGAGAGCCTTGGCTTCCGCCTCACGGCCCATAAGGTATCCGATGATGGGGCCCAGGGAAAACATGTCCCATTTCACACTGCGCAGAACATTCATCAGCGCCGTTTCCATTTTACGTTTCAGAACAGATGCATCGCCGGTGGTTACATATTCCTCTATGCTCTGGGAAATAAGCTTGCCGTTTTTGCCTCTGTTTAATTTTGCTCCCAGCTGTTCCATGGGGGTATCCATCCCCTCCATGAACACGTTGAAATCAATTTCGCCGCCCTCCAGGAGCATAAGGCGCAGCTTGTCCACGTCCCAGTTCAGGAGCCTTGCCCTTACCACGCTGCGGGCGTTCTGGAAGTCAGCCTGCAGGGAGAAATAATCCCGTACGAAGCTGTGGTCGTTCTTTTTATCCAGCACGCTTTTAATGTGACGGAACATGGCCCCGTCAATTTCAGCGCTGAACTTCAGGGGATCGATCCCCCGGGCCAGTTCTGCCTCGATCTTGTTCATGGTATTGCGATAGGCGTCCGGCAGGGACTCGTAGTTGGCGCCGGCCACGCACTCCTTCAGTGTATCCAGAGGGAATGACCCGCCGTCGATGAGCACATCCGGGGCCTCCACTCCCAGAAGACGCGCCTTCAGCAGCGTCTTAAGGTTGTGGCCGTCCACTTCCAGCAGGAAAAGGCTGGTAAGTTCCGGAGCGGGAGTGACCTCCCACACGATCTTTCTGGATGTCTGCAGCTGTTCCCGGATGACATAGTCGATTTCTTCCGAAGCCATCTGTTCGGGGGTCAGGTTTCCGCCGTAGCCGGTCTCCAGCAGCAGCGCCAGGGACTCCTGGACGGAACCTGCCTCGTAGATACGTCTCAGCTTGGTCGCGTCCAGCATCTTTGTGGAAAGCTGGCTGATGCGGCCTACTGCGTATTCGTAACTTGCCTGCGGCATGTTATTTCACCTCCGCGGCGAAGAGCATGTCCGCCACGTCCTTTTCGATCCGGGTGCGGACATCCCTCAGTATAGTTGCAAAGGATCCGTCGAAATCACTTGTTTTGCCCTGCAGGAGAATTCCCCCGGCAAACTTCGCCGCTTCGTCAGACAGCGTCAGTCCGCCCTGCTTGCCTGCCTTGACAAGGGCCGCGTTCAGTCTGGCCAGGAAGCCTCCCTCGTATTTTGCCCGGTCCGCTGCCGGTACGCAGAGTTTTTCCGTACCGGTCTCGGCAGCCTTCACCACGATGGAGGTAATGAGCTGTTCCCACTTATCCTCCGGCATGGCGGCTACAGTCTGTTCCGCCTGGGAGAAGGCCATCTCCAGTACCTTACGCTTGCTGTCCAGGGAGTTTTTCCTGGCTTCCAGTTCGGCGATCAGGATCTGGCGGCGGGCTGCCTCATCGGCATCGGCCGCGGCCTGGGCGTTGATTTCTTCAATTTTCACCTTTGCAGCAGCTGTAATTTTTTCAGCAGAGGCGGCAGCCTTTTTCTTAGCGGCATCAATGATTTCAGCCGCTTCCCGGGCGCCTTCTTCCTCTATCTTGAGAATAATCTTGTTTGCTGCCATCGGTCTACCTCCCTGTGTTAAAGCTTTACGCCATTAACCATGATGAAGGAGATGAGCAGCGCCAGTACCGCGTAGGTTTCAACCATGGCGGCCAGGATGATGCCCTTACCGGTTTCTTCCGGACGCTTTGCGCACAGGTAAATGCCGGATGCTGCAACTTTGCCCTGGTAAATACCGCTCATCAGGCCGCCGATAGCCATAGGCAGGCCTGCGCAGAAGAGGGCGATGCCCTGATCGGTGGTCAGGTCTTTAACGTTGCCGTCGATCACGCCCAGGTTCAGGACGATAATGAAGGCGATCAGCAGTCCGTAAATGCCCTGGGTACCCGGCAGAGCCTGGAGCACCAGTACGTTACCGAACTTTTCCGGATCTTCGGATACAACGCCGGCGCCAGCCTGGCCGGCAATACCTACACCCATGGCGCTTCCTACACCGGCAAAACCGGCGGCAACTGCCGCGCCTGCAAAAGCAAGAGCTGTTCCTAAAGTAATCATAATTAACTGCCTCCTTTAAATTCGTTTCTATAAAATAATTTTTTATTTGGTTACGTTCATGTATTTAGTTCTGATAGCCAGAGGAACAAATGCCTTGCCGCCGGCTTCATAGAACTTGCCGAAGAATTCGATGTACTGCAGACGGCTGCTGTGTACGAAGGCGCCCAGTACGTTGATGACGATGTTGAAGAGATGTCCTCCCAGAAGTACTACCACGGCTACGGCGGTACCAATCGGTCCTGCCTCCATAAGCATCTGGGCTATGGTGTTGATGACCATGGCGATAACGCCTGTGGCCAGACCCAGTGCAAAGAGCCGAGAGTAACTCAGCAGGTCGCTCATGTAACCGCTGATGTTGTAGAGGGAAAGGAGACCTCCCATGGCCTTGCCTACGATACCCTTCTTTTCCCGTCCGCCTGTGAGTACGATGATGGCGGCGCCTGCGATGGCCAGATACTTGCCTACAGGTCCCGGCACAAAGGCCATGCAGAAGAAGCCCGCGAACATGATCAGCCAGCTGATCTCGTCACAGAAGGCTCCCAGAACGTCCCCGTCCCGGATGAGCATGTAGGCCTTCAACAGCATGCCGCAGACAAGGTGCAGGGCACCGAGGCCGAAGCAGAGGGCCAGCATCTTCAGCGGTTCCTTCATGGGAACAAAGAGCAGCGGATGCAGCTCCAGTCCGAACCAGCCTCCGAAGAGGGCACCCCAGATAATAGTCGAGATGCTGCCGAAGAGGATGACCATGGCCAGTTTGCCGCCGAATCCCTGGGGTTTCACCAGTTTCATGGCGATAAGCAGCCCTATGGTGAGGACCAGGCCGTAGCCTGCGTCCGAAAGCATCATGCCGAAGAAGATAAAGTGGAAAGGCGCCATCAGGAAATCCGGGTCGATGCTGCCCGCCTGAGGCCTGGAATACAGCTCGATGACCGATTCATAAGGCCTTACGAAGGAATTGTTTTCCATTTCCGTAGGCGGAATCTCCCCTTCTTCCGGATCCCGGAACTCGATCTGGTAGGCATCCGTCGCGCTCCGTACCGCCCGTTCCACCTGGGCCGTGCGATCCTTCCTTACCCAGCCTTCCAGACAGAAGGTCTTTTCTGTTTCCACGCCGCCGTTGGCCAGGCGTTCTTCCTTGGCCGCCAGCTGGTCGTAATATAATTGAAGCTCGGCTTTGTTTTCAGAAATCTTTTTAGCCTCTGCTTCCAGTTCGTCTGCCCGCAGGTTTTTCACCCGGGCGGCTTCCGTAAGATCGATGGCGATCTCAGAAACCAGTCCCGTACGCTTGGGAAAGACTACATCGGTAAAGTCATGCGCTTTGAGGAAATGCTTAAGCCTGGCTGCGTCTTCATTGAGACAGAAGAGCAGCATGGCGCGTCCCTCAGGTGCTTCACGGAGCACGATGGGCTCTACCGCCAGCTCTTTGATATCCTCCAGAAAGGCTTCCTTTTCCAGTTCCGGAAGATACCCTGCGAAATATACGCTCCGTTCCGTAGGAGCCAGCTGCTCCAGCGGAATGTCCAGGTCTATCCAGGGCTGCAGGGCATCTACCTGGCTTGTCATGGTGGCCGCCTCATTCCTGAGGGACATGATCTTGCCGGAGAGCACCTCTACCTGGTCGGCCAGGTCCGAGCCTTCCTTGGATTCGTGAAGGAAGGAATCGTAGGAAACCGGAAGGCGGGGCGCAAACAGGGAATCCTTTTTCCCGTGGAGGTCAACGAATTTCAGGGCGTCCTTTGCCTTGGCAATCTGGTCGCCTACCTTATCCGCTCCTTCCAGGGCCTGGGTCTTCTCCCCTTCCGAAATGAGCATGATGTTGCCGTCTTTCTGCAGCGCAAGTAAAATGGCGTCGCGGTCTTCTTTCAACGCGAACAGCGTCGCCTTTTTCATTGCAATAAGCATATTAAACCACAACCCTTTCTACAATGTAAGCTACAGCATCGGAGAGCTTCTCCTCAGCGGCTGCCGCCACTGCCCGATCGGCTCTGGCCCGTTCTGCCACCAGATCTTTCGCCTTTACCCTGGCGTGTGCTTCCGCCTTGGCAACGGTGTCTTTGGCAGCGGCCCGGGCATCGGATATCATGGCAGCGGCCTCACGGTTGGCTGCCTCCTCCGCATCCCGCAGGATATTGCGGCTGGTCAGGGCAGCTTCTTTCTTTGCCTGTGCGGCAGCGGCCTCGGCCGCCTTGATTTCATCCAGCATGGACATTCACATCTCACCACCTTTATGATTATATAATTTTATATCAGAAAATACAGAAAAGACTAATAGAGCCAATTTATCCCATATTCGATAGAGGTAAATTCGACATGGTTCTGTATAATTCCTGCACGAGATAAAATTTTTTTATGAAACTCCGGTCAGGCAGGTTTCTTTTCCGCCTGCCGGGCTCCACGGAACACAATGTTACAGGCGGACCTGTTCAAAATTGCACTGCCCGGTATCCAGCATCCGGGATGCCAGCAGTTTTCCTTTTTCCAGATCACCTGTAAAGCAGATGGTGCACCTTCCGGCGCCATCCGTCTGCAGCAGGTTCCGGGCTTCCAGATTGGCTTTGGCCTGCAGGGCCGTGGCTTCCGCCGGGTCGATGACCGTTACTTCCGGGCCGAAGGCTTCTTCCAGATACTCCCGTACAAAGGGGTAATGGGTACAGCCCAGGATGACCGTATCCACGTCTTTTTCCTGCAGGGCCTCTGCATACTCGCCAATGGCTTCCTTCAGTTCCGGCGAACCGAACCGGTTCCCTTCAATGAGTGGTACAAATTTTGTACAGCCCACGCCGAAGACTTCCGCCTCTGGGTCGGCCGCCTTGATTTCGTTACGGTGGGCCCCGGTGCTTACCGTGAAATCGGTAGCCATGAGCCCGATCCGTTTATTTTTGGTAGCCTTCAGCACCTGGTCCACACCTTTGGACATGCCAATGACGGGAAAAGTATGGCTGCCCCGGATCACATCTGTCCCCAATACCGTGATGGTATTGCAGGCCGTTACCAGCTGCTTGACCTGATGCTGTTCCATCCAGTCAGTCATCTGGGCTACGAAAGCCGTAATGGTTTCCCTTGTACGGACCCCATAGGGCGCCCGGGCCGTGTCTCCCAGATATAAAAACGTTTCCGACGGCATCACCCGCTGCAGCGCCCGCAGTACGGTGAGCCCCCCCACACCGGAATCAAGGACGCCGATGGGCCGGTTTTTATCCATATACATCCCTCCCGTTTGCCGCTTATTGACACATTCGGTCACGAAAAGCACCGGCAATCTATCCGATGGCCGTCAGGCCCCCGTCCACCGGTACCACCGCTCCCGTCATGAAGGAGTTGGCAGGGGACGCCACGCTGCAGATCACATGGGCAACTTCTTCCGGCAAAGCCACCCGTCCCAGGGGATACTCTGCCGCCATATCTTCTTTCGTATATCCGTCTCCGGCCGCCTTCAACTGTGCCTCCATCAGGGGCGTGTCCACGTCTCCCGGGCAGATGCAGTTGACCCGGATGTCTGGCGACATGTCCAGGGCCAGGGCTCTGGTCAGGGATACCACGGCGCCCTTGGAAGCGCAATACACCGGGCATCCGTAATTTCCGCCGATACCTGCATCGCTGGCAATGTTGATTATGCAGCGGTCCTTTTTGCCGGGCAGGGTCTTCGCTGCTTCTGTTTCTTCAGACAAATTCCCGCCGGATCCGCTGCCGGGGATTTCCGCTTCTTCCCCGTGGGGCAGCATATAGGGCTGACAGGCCTGGATCATAAGCAGTGTCCCTTTTACATTTACATCCATGATGCGGTTATAGTCTGCCGCCGTTACCTGTTCGATCCGTTTTTCCTGATACAGGCCGGCGCTGTTCACCAGAATGTGGATCCGTTCTTTTCCGTAATGGGCCGCAATGACGGCTGCCATACGGCAGTCCGCCTGTTTTGTTACGTCTGCCCGGATAAACCGCAGCCGTTCCAGGGCACTGTTTTCTGCGAAATCAGGGTCACTGCAGTTTTCTTCCTTTATTCCTTCCGCGGCAGTAAAGGTTTCCTTTCCTTCTTTTGCCCCCGGAAAGACGACACGCTCCGGATCTTTGCAGCCCGCTATCGCTGCCAGGGCCTTCATGCCCCGGACCCGGTCCCTTCCCACGATACTGACGCTGGCGCCGTCCAGCCAGAAGGCCCGGGCAGCTGCCAGTCCGATACCGCTGGTGCCTCCGGTTATTAAAACGACCCTGTCGTTACATCCATACTCCATATTGAGCCTCGTATTTTCTGTAGCCGGCTTACACCGACCCTTCCATTTCCGCTTCACTGAATTCTTCCGGCTTAGGCAGTTCCATAATGGCAGTCGCTCCTTTGCCGTATTCGCTCTTCATGCTGACGGCGATGGCATGGCGTTCCGCTATTTCCCGGGAAATGGCCAGCCCCAGTCCGCTGCCGGACTTGTTCTGTTCGCCCCGGGTCTTATAAAATCTGTCAAACACATGAAGCAGGTCTTCCGGTTTGATGCCGGGGCCGTGATCGGTCACGGTCAGCCTCCGGTTAGCCAGTTTGACTTCAACCGAAGAATTTTCCGGACTGAATTTTACGGCATTGTCCAGGAAGATCATCAGCATCTGGTTCAGCCGTCCGTAATCCCCCGTCATTTTATATACCGGCACATCCGTTTCGCATTTTACGGTGATGTTCTTTTCCCGGGCCAGATGTCTGGCGCTGCGTACCGCGTTCTGCACCACCTCGCAGAAGTTCAGCGGTTTCTTTTCAATAGGAAAGTCCGCGTTCTGCAGACGGGACAGGTCCAGCAGGTCGTTGATAAGCCGCTGCAGGAACAGGGTCTCGTCATACATAGTCTCATGATACCGTTCCACATCGGCAGGATCCGTTACCACTTTATCCCGCAGGGCTTCCAGACTGCCCCGGACCACCGTTACCGGCGTGCGCAGCTCGTGGGAGATGTTGGCGATAAACTCCTTCCGGATCTTTTCCGTCTGCTTCGTCTCCCGGTCTGCTTCTTCCAGCCGGCCGGCCATACCGTCCAAAGTTTCTGCCAGATCCCCGATCTCGTCCTTCTGCTGGACATAGCTGCGGGCTGTATAGTCTCCGGACGCCAGTTTCTCTGCCGTATCCTTCATCTTGTTCAGCGGTTTTGTAAATTTGTTGGACAGGAACCAGGCTACCGCCAGGGCCAGCACCAGGGCCAGTACCAGGCATCCGCCGAATACTTCCAGGGCTTCACGGAAAGACTGCCGCAGGCCGAACACCGGGACCCGCAGCATCAGAACCCCTTCCACGCCGCCGTTTTTATCATATATGGGCGCCGTTGCCAGCACCATCATCTCATTGATCCGTTTATCAAATTCTTCCTGTACGGATGCTTCCCCTTTGAATCCTTTCCGGAACATGTCCCGGTAGACCTGGGGCAGGGAACTGACCGTTGCGGTTCCCTCAAATACTTTGGGAATATCCCGTCCCTGGGGCCCTTTATGTTCTTCCACCCGTCCCCGGAAGTTCTGGGGGACTTCTTTCATATCCCCTTCCGGCAGATGGGTCCGTATATAGATGTTGCCATCTTTCCCCGCTACCCATACGTCATCGGCCGTAATGATATTCACATAGGCGATGAGCCTGCGGGAACGCAGCAGTTCTCCGGGGTTAACAGCTTTGTCGGCATTTTCCCCGGAAGTTTTGGATTCCTGCCCGGAAGAGGCTGCGGACCTGTTATGATGGTCCTTCCCCTGCTGCCCGGAAGGCGTCTCCGGGGTATTTCGTTTTTCCTCCGCCCGTCTTTCTTCCCTGTGGCGGGAACGTTCCAGGTTATCCCCCATAATGGCGGCCACACTGGCAGCCCTGTGGCTCAGGGCCCGCTGCTGCCGTTCAATAAAGCTTTCCCTGAAAAAGTGTCCGAAAGAAAAGGCCATGACAAATGCGAAAACCAAAATGGCCAGCGCAAAATAGGCCGCCAGTTTCGCAGCTATTTTACTCTTAAACATGTTACTTCTCCATTCTGCCGCCTGTATCCGGCGGCAAAGGCGAATCTGTAAAACGAAGGAGTGGAAGGAAATTTCCCTCAGGCCGGTTCCCCGGCCCCTGTGCCGCCGCTAAACGATCCGCAAGTCAGAAAAATCAGGGGGTCTCTGTAATTTCAAACCGGTACCCTACGCCCCAGATGGTCTTCACCGCCCACCCGGGATGTTCGAAGGCGTCCAGCTTGGCCCGGAGCCGTTTGATATGGGAGTCTACGGTCCGGCTGTCTCCGAAGTAATCGTAGCCCCACAGGCTGTCCAGCAGGTTGTCCCGGGAAAAAACCTTCTTGGAATTGGAGGCCAGCAGCCAGAGCAGCTCTTTTTCCCGCTTGGTCAGCGAAACCTCCTGGCCGTCTATGGTCACCATATAATTATCGATATCGATCATCAGGTTGCCGACCGTAAGTTTCCGGGAACTGATCTCCTCCTGCTGGGGCATCCGCCTGAGGATCGCCCGGGCCCGGGCCATTACCTCCGCCGCGCTGAAGGGCTTGACGATGTAATCGTCGGCGCCGATATCAAGGCCCAGTATTTTATCGGCGTCTTCCCCCCGGGCCGTGATCATGATCACCGGTACCTGGGATGATGCGCGAATAGCCTTGCATACGGAGAACCCGTCCTTCTTCGGCATCATCACGTCCAGGAACACGATGGATATCTCTTTTGAAAATTCCCGGAACACCCGCAATGCTTCTTCCCCGTCATAGGCAATATAGCAGCCCCATCCTTCTTTTGTGGCGTAATCTCTCAGCACTTTTGTAATCTGCGCGTTATCGTCCGCGATCAATACCTTGTTCATAAACACGCCCCCCAAATATAGACACTTATACAAAGTAATTATACATCAAAAATTTCGTCCTTACAAATTGTAAAAAACATTTTTTTGTTAAGAAAAAAACACGGTTTAGACATAAATCGAAGTTATGATATACTCAAACCCGGAAACCAAAAATAAATAAGGCCAACAGATAACAGAAAAGGAGTGAAGATATCATGATGAACTGGAAAAAAAGCTTACTGACAGCAGGTATTTTGGCAACCGTTCTGGCCGGCACCGCTTTTGCGGCTACCGAAGCGGAAGATGCCGCAACACAGCAGAACGGACTGGACTACAATAACAAGATCGAGCAACAGGCTCCGGATACGGAAAAGGGCCGTCCCCCCTTTGCAATGGATAAAGACGGACATGGCCACCGCCGCCATCACGATGGCAAATTACACCGGCACCATGGGGGTCCCGGTCACCATCACGACGGGGAATTCCGCGGTCCGAAAGGCGGCCCGGGACACCATAAATTCCACGGCGAACATGGCAAGAAGATGCACAAACCCGGCAAACTGACTCCGAAACAGCGCCAGAAGCTGGCAAAAGAACGGGAAGAGTTCTTTGCCAACTGGAGCAGCATGTCTGACCGGGAACGCCGTGAAGTAACGGAACGTTTCATCAGCCGCGTCAACGAAGAACGCATGAAGAACATGACGGAAGACGAAAAGAAGGTCTTTGAGAAACGCCAGGCCGAAAGAAAGGCAGAGCGGGAGAAGATCGCCAAGATGACCGAAGACGAACGTCATGATTATTTTAAGAAAAAACATGACGAAATGGTGAAGGAACGCACCAAAAACATGACCAAGGAAGAAAAGGAACGGTTCCTGGAGCGGGATAAACGCCAGCAGGAACGGATGGAAGAATTCTGGAAGAAATGGAAACAGATGACGCCTGAAGAAAAAGAGCAGTGGAAGAAAGATCATCAGCGTTTCGGTCCCCGGCACGGCGGCCCGGGACACGGACCCCGTCACGGTCACGGACCCGGACCGGAAGGTCCGCGGCACGGCCAGGGTCCCGAAGAGTCACGCCAGATGACGCCTCCGACAGCCTAAGGCCCGTTTCCCAAAGCTTCCGGGGATAATTTTGGAAGTTCCTGCAGATATGTACGGAAGCTTCTCAGGCATTCGGAAGTTCCCTGCAGCTGCATAATTTATTCCCGATTGGTTCAATGAACAGAAATCCTGTGCCTTTGGTTCGAAGGAACGCCCACCAAAGCGCACAGGATTTTTTCGTAAGGCTCATTACCGGGTTTTCTTTTTCCGGTTCAGAAAAATCATTTTATCTTTGTTGTGATTTTATATTATAATGTAATCAACAAAATGATTTCGATATATTCAACAAATTTATTCCGAAGGCGCGGACAAATTTTTCTGGGGGTGTAGATGTTATGAAAAAACGGAATTTACTGGCAGCAGGTTTTCTTGCATTTTCTGTCGTTACGGCAGGCTTCTGTTTCCCATATGGCGCCGATGCCGCAGCCGCAGGGGAAACCTATAAGGAAGGCGCCGTCGTTCCTGCGGATAAAGCGTCCGCCGTACGGAACGCCGCCCGGGAAAAGGCCATGGCTTCCTATTACATAACCGACGGTGAAAAATTCGATAAAGCCGTTTCCCTGCTGAAGGGCCTTGACCCGGAGGTAACAGGACTGGAACCCGGCGTAAGGTATTCCTTCCGTATGGATAAGACGTTGACCGGAGACTATTTTTATCATGTAAAGGCCTTTCGTCCCGGCTCTTCCAATACGGCCGGGGATTATCTTCTGGCCAAAGATGACAGCTGCGCCTACCGCCGTTTTCCCGGTGAAAACCGGACGGAACTGATGGCCGGTACCACCGACAAGCTGCTGGAAAAGACGGAAATTTACGCCCTTTACCGTAAAATTCCCATGGAAACCCCAATCCGGGTTTTTGTACGGGTTCCCGGAAACATCCCCTACACGCTGTCGGTGACCAGTTTAAACGAAAATATGATCTCTGTCAGTGAGGATGAAAGCGGACAACCCGTTATCTTTGGCATCGGACGGGGAAAAGCCGACGTGCTGGCGGAAGTTACCATCGGCGGATTCAGTAAATCCAAGAAGGTAAATTACATCATTATGGATGATAAAGACCTGGAGCAGGAGGAGAACCGCTCCTCCGGCGGAGGGTTCCCCATTGGCATCGGCATAGGTATCGGCATTGGCAGGGGACATCATCACGGCCACAGGGGCGGAGTCGTTATCGGAATTTAGAGCTCCGTGAAAAAGGAAGTGGAGAAAACCGATAAACGGAGCGGAAGTATCCTGTTCTGAGTAATTGCGGGATCCGGACTAAAAGGAAAGGCGTGCAGAGTTCAGCTGCACGCCTTTTTGTTTTGCATTTTTCTGTTTTCAATGCCAGAACCGCCGGGGCATCATTCATTACAGGCCGGCCGTCAGGGCGTCCATCATCATCACGTTGCTGACAACGCCTACGCCGCCCGGTACCGGAGTATAGGCAGAGGCCTTTTCCAAAGCCTCCGGAGCCACATCCCCTGTGATACCGTGGTCCGTCACGTTGATCCCCACATCAACGATGACCGCGCCGGGTTTAACCATTTCCTCTGTCACAAAGCCGGCTTTCCCTACAGCAGCCACAATAATATCCGCCTGCTGTAAAAGCTCCGGCAGGTTTTTTGTGCGGGAATGACAGATGGTCACCGTACAGTTTTCCTGCAGCAGAAGCAGGGCGGCAGGTTTTCCTACCACATTACTGCGTCCCAGTACTACCGCGTGTTTTCCCTCCATGGGGATATTGTAAAATTTCAGGATGGCCAGACAGGCCCGTGGCGTACAGGCAGCCCTGCGCCCCTGTCCCATGAGCAAAGCGCCTCCGTTGGCCGGGTTCAGGCAGTCCATATCCTTTTCCGGAGCCAGGGCCGACCCTACGGCCTTTTGGTCAACATGGGGGGGCATGGGCATCATGGGAAGGATACCGGTAATTGTATCGTCATGGTTCAGTTTTTGGATCTCCGCCACCACTTCTGCCGTAGTGGAGGTTTCCGCCAGTTCCACACAACGGCTTTCGGCGCCCAGGCTTTCCGCCATTTTCAGCAGCCTTCCCCGGTAGACAAAGGACGCGGGATCCTTTCCCACCGTCAGGATCGCCAGAGCAACAGATTTACCGGCGGCTTTTGCGGCATCGATCTTCTTTTTTATTGTTTCCTTATAGGCATCGGCAACAGGCCGGCCGCTTAGAATTAATTGTTCCATATCAGAACAGCCCGCTGATCTTTCCGTCATCCGTTACATCGATCTTTTCCGCGGCGGGCTTCTTAGGCAGCCCGGGCATGGTCATGATGTCGCCGGTATAAATTACGATAAATCCCGCGCCGGCGCTGATCTTTGCATTCTTGACATTGACCGTGAAGCCGGAAGGAGCCCCCAGCAAAGCCGGATTATCCGACAGGGAATACTGGGTCTTTGCCATGCAGACAGGCAGGTTTCCGTAGCCTTCTTTTTCGTACTGGTCCAGTGCCTGGGCCGCTTTGGTCTGGAATTCCACCTTGTCTCCGCCGTACACTTCCTTAACGATAGTAGCGACTTTTTCACGCAGGGACAGTTCCAACGGGTAAATGGGTTTGAACCGGGCCATGCCGCTTTCCGCCAGGGCAACCACTTCTTTGGCCAGTTCCGTGCCGCCTTCGCCGCCTTTGGCAAACACGTCGCTGAGAGCCACGTTGACGCCCATGCCGGCACAGAAATCGTACACTGCCTGCAGTTCTTCCTTTGTGTCCTGCTGGAAAATATTGATGGCAACCACTACCGGAACGCCAAACTTAAAGATATTTTCAATGTGTTTGCCCAGGTTCGGCAAACCTCTCTTCACTGCGTCTACATTAGGCTCTTTCAGATCCGTCTTGGCCACTCCGCCATGCATCTTCAGCGCACGTACTGTTGCTACCAGCACGCAGGCGTCAGGAGCCAGGCCTGCCTGGCGGCATTTGATGTCGAAGAATTTTTCTGCTCCCAGATCCGCGCCGAAGCCAGCTTCCGTAATGGTATAATCCGCCAGGCGCAGGGCTGTGCGGGTAGCCATGACGCTGTTGCAGCCGTGGGCGATGTTGGCAAAGGGACCTCCGTGGATGATGGCCGGCACGTGTTCCAGGGTCTGTACCAGGTTCGGTTTTACCGCATCTTTCAGCAGGGCCGCCATGGCGCCGGCTGCGTTCAGGTCTTCCGCCGTCACGGGCTTTCCGTCATAGTTATAGGCAACTACGATCTTTTTCAGCCGTTCTTTTAAGTCATGCAGGTTGGATGCCAGGCACAGGATGGCCATGACTTCGCTGGCCACGGTAATGTCAAAACCGTCTTCCCGGGGAACGCCGTGGGCTTTTCCCCCAAGGCCGATGACGATGTTGCGCAGGGCCCGGTCATTCATATCTACCACGCGCTTCCAAATGATCCGCCGGGGATCGATGTTCAGGGGATTCCCCTGCTGGATGGAGTTGTCAAGCATGGCGGACAGCAGCATATGGGCCGAAGTGATGGCATGGAAGTCTCCCGTAAAATGAAGGTTGATATCTTCCATGGGGACCACCTGGGAATAACCGCCGCCGGCAGCGCCGCCCTTAATGCCGAAACAGGGCCCCAGAGAAGGCTCGCGCAGTGCTACGATAACCTTTTTCCCGATCTTCTGCAGGCCCTGGGCCAGGCCAACTGTTGTGGTGGATTTGCCTTCACCGGCCGGTGTGGGCGTAATAGCCGTAACCAGCACCAGTTTCCCCGGTTTCCGCTCTTCTACTTTACGGATCAGGTCATAGGAAAGTTTTGCTTTATACTTTCCGTACAGTTCCAGGTCATCCTGATCAATTCCTAATTTTTCCGCTACCTCGGTAATCGGAAGCATCTTCACCTGCTGGGCAATCTCGATGTCAGATAACATAATTCCTACCTCCTTTTTTTAGCCATACAGTTATAATTTTAGACACAGTTACAATGTTCGAACCGCTATATAACATATTTAAAGAAGCCCTGATCAAATAATTTTCAATACTGTTGCGGCTCCGGCTGCATTTTTCTTTCACAGCCACCATTCTATCACATTATACCCTAAAAGTCTGTTTACCGAAACCAGATTTCTATTTTTGCTCCCGGCTCCGCCGCCGAACCGCCGGCAGGCCTTTGCTTATAGGCCTTTCCGGAACCGTAGGGTTCCAGGATCATCTGTCCCTTCTCCAGCTGTTCCGTAATGGCCCTGGCGTCAAATCCCGTGAAATCCGGAATGATCCACTTGTTGCCTTCCTGCTTAAGGGCCGGCACCGGCGCCGCCGGTTTTTGCGACTGCCCCGGTTTCACATGGGCCTCAAAGCTGGGAAGTCCTTCGCTGCTGCTGGGCTGTATGCCCTTGGCCACCAGTATCTGCTGGAGGGTATCCCGGAAGATAGGCGCCGAGACCTGGGATCCGTAAAAGGCTCCCCGGGGCGTATCCAGCATGACCAGCATGGCGTACTGGGGCTTATCAGCCGGCACAAAACCGACAAAGGATGCAATATATTTTCCCGGAGCGTACCCGCCGCCCTCGGCAATCTTCTGGGCAGTACCGGTCTTCCCGGCGATACGGTAGCCTTTGATCCGGGCCGTTTTACCGCCACCCTCGCTGACTACCTTTTCCATCATGGTGCGCATCTGGGATGCCACTTCCGGCGTAATAACGTTCCGTACCACCTGCTTTTTCCCTTTCCGGATCACTTCCCCGTTAGGAGCCACGATACGGTCAATAATATAGGGACGCAGCAGTTCGCCTCCGTTGGCGATGGCGCAGATGGCCCGCAGTTCCTGCAGCGGGGTGACTGCAATACCCTGGCCGATGGCCAGCGTGGCGATATCCGGTTCGTACATATTCTTCGGATCGTACAGGATGCCGTCTTCTTCGCTGGGCAGCTCAATGCCTGTGGCCGTACCGAAACCGTATTTTTTGGCCCAGTCTATCTCTTTTTGGGCTCCCAGCTTCATCCCAAGCTGTACCATGCCGGTGTTAATGGAATATTTAATAACATCCTCAAATTTTACCAGTCCCATACCGCTGCCGTCCCAGTTACTGATGACCCGGTCCGCGATGCGGATGGAACCTGTGTCGTTCACCGGGGTATCCGGCGTGATCAGGCCTTCCGAAAGGCCCATGGTCCCAACGATAGGTTTAAATACTGAGCCCGGTTCGTAAATGATGGAGATGGCCCGGTTCAGCCAGTTGGCTGCCGGATATTCCCCGAAATTATTGGGATCAAAGGTTGGCCGGCTGCCCATGGCCAGGATCGCCCCCGTATGGGGATCCATGATCAGTACCGCCGCCCCCGCCGAATGGGTCCGCTTCATGGCGTCATCCAGGGCGTCCTCAATGACAAACTGCATCTTGCTGTCAATGGTCAGATAGACCGTGGACACCATGGTCTTTTCTTTCGTCTCTTCCGGGTCAGTATTTTTATCGGCAATGATCCTTCCCATGGCATCGGTCTTAAAGGTCTGCCGGGTCTCCGCCCCTTTCAGGATGCTGTCCAGGGCCAGTTCCAGGCCGGACAGGCCGCTGTCGTCCGTTCCTACAAAGCCCAGCACCTGGGCCGCCATGGATTTTTTCGTATAATACCGTTTACTTTCGGAAATAAAATGCAGGCCGGCCAGCTTATGATCCTTAATGATCTTAACGACCTTTTCATAGTCTTTGGGTTCCAGCATGCGTTTGACCCATACAAACTGGCCTTTCAGCGTAAAATCTTCATATAATGCCGCCTCGCTGATGTTCAGCACGGGAGCCAGCTGTTGGGCAGCGATGCGGGCAATGTCCCGGACCTCCCCGCCTTTTCCGGGTTTTGCGCTTTTGTTCATCTCATCCGGGTTCACATAAAGGGAATGGACCATGATGCTGACCGCAAGCTCTTCCCCGTTCCGGTCCACGATGCGTCCCCGGGGCGTATGCCGTTTTATCTTTTCCGTAACCTGGGTCACAGCCCGTTTTCCCAGCTCCGTTCCGCTGATGACCTGTATCCACAACAACCGGACCGCCACCAGCAGAAAGGCTCCCAGGATGATATATCCTACCAGCATCAGCCGTTTCCGGCTGTCTCCCAGCGTAAATTTCGTCTTTTTCATCGGAAGGGCCTCCCGCTTCTGCCTGAGGATACTACCCGCAGCCGGCCCTCTTCTACAGGGGGCAGTCCTGCCGCGATCCGCTCTTCCATAATTTCACGGGCGCATTCGCTGCGATATACGGAAACCACAAGGCCCAGGGCAAACATATTGGCCAGCAGGGACGTTCCGCCGTAGCTGATAAAAAGCAACGGTACCCCGATGACAGGCAGTACGCCGGTAACCATGGCCATATTGGCCGCAGACTGGCCGATCAGGAACATGGTAGAGCCCGCTACCAGCAGATATCCCTTCCGGTCCTTCGTATTCATGGCAATACAGAAGAGGGCCCGGGCCAGAATCAGAAAACAGGCAATCAGGAAGAGGGCGCCTACATAACCCCATTCCTGGCAGAAAATGGCAAAAGCAAAATCCGTATGGGCTTCCGGCAGGAAAAAGAATTTACCGGAGCCCTGTCCCCAGGGCAGCCCCGTCAGCCCGCCGCTGCCGATAGCGGTCAGTGACTGGGCCATCTGGTATCCGCCTCCCTGTGCGTCTTTCCAGGGGTTCAGCCACAGGGCGAACCGGGCCCGGCGGTATGGCGCCATAAGGGCCAGAGCGCCGATTGCTATTCCTATGAGCCCGATGTAAGTAACCTGCCGCATGGGGATCCCCGCCAGGAAATACATGCCCAGCATCAGGCTGAATACGATGGTAGCCGTACCCATATCGGGCTGAAGAAAGATCAGTCCCGCAAAAGCCAGGGCTATGAGCAGAGCCTGATTGGAAGGATAGCCCAGCAGGCTTACCTTCAGTCCCCGCTGAAGCCGGTCCCCCAGATAGGATGCCGACATCAGAATGACCGAGACTTTCGCGATCTCTGAGGCCTGCAGTGAAAATCCGCCGATATAGATCCATCGCCTGGAACCGTTGACCACGGTCCCGATACCCAGCGTAGCCGCCAGCAGCAATATGGTAACGACTGCAATGACCATATAGAACCGGGGGCTCATGAGACGCTTATAATTCAGTTTAAACCCCGTAAACCAGAATACCGCAAGACCCGCAGCCGCATATCCGATGTACCGGATCAGGAAATGATACTGGTTCCCTGTCATAGCTTCCGCCGTAACAAAGCTGGCGCTGAACACATTGATACAGCCTATGCCCATAAGAAGGACCATAAGCGTGATAATGGCATCTTTCGGATTTTCCCACAACATGAAACGTTCTCGCATGGTTTATCGTTTCCTCACAAATAAAAGAACCGTATAACTGTTAATCTATATTCCGGAGACAGTACCCGTTCCCCCAATTGCTTATTCCCGTTCCGCCGGTACGGCAGGACGGATATTTTTCGGGGAGCGGGTCTCCACCTTCCCGCAGTCAGCCGTAAACACGGCTTCACAATAATTGATAGGAGTCCCAAGGGCGCTGAATTTTTTCTCATATTCCGTCTGCACTTCGTTGGGATAGGAACTGTTATGGAGATCATAGGAAAGACCGCGGATCTCCATTCCGAAAGCGCGGAACTCTTCTACGGAAAAATCAAACAGTTTCCGGTTGTCCGTCTTAAAAAACAGGCGGCCGCCGGGACCCAGCAGCTTATAGTACAGGCCGAGGAAATTCCGGTGGGTCAGCCTCCGTTTTGCCTGTTTTGCCTTGGGCCAGGGATCGCTGAAATTAAGATAAAGGGTCCTTACTTCCCCCGGAGCAAACCAGTCCTCCATAAACGCAGCGTTGCCGCTGATAATAACTACATTGCCCAGCCCGGTTTCCATTGCCTTTTTTGCAGGATAATAGGCAATATCCGACTGGGTCTCGATTCCGATAAAGGCCTTTTCCGGATGGATTTGAGCCATGCCGGTTATAAAACCGCCTTTGCCGCACCCGATCTCCAGGCACAGCTCCTTGCCGGGGAACCGTTCCTGCCAGTGCCCTCTGCAACATTCCATTCCGTCATTGATAAGCATGCCTGCCGCAATAACCTCAGGCAGTGCTTTTTCGATCCAGGGCTTCTTCCGTAAACGCATGTCACTTACCTTTTTTCTCTCTCCCCTGTTCCGGCCCCAGCTCGTATTTCTTCAGATAACGGTATAACGTTACCCGGCTGACGTCAAGCATGGTGGCCAGCCGGGAAATATTTCCACCGGCCGCTTTCCACACGGAAATAAAGGAGTCTTTATCATATTTCCAGGATCTTTCCATTGTTCTGTCTACCGGCATCTTGATATCTTCTTCTTCGATAATGCTGCCCGGAACATGGAAAAACGCCCTTTCAATAACACCCTGCAGCTGCTTGATGTTACCGGGCCAGCTGTAACCTGTCAGCACCTGCAGCGCGTCCGGCGTCAGACGTTTCTGGGGCACGTTATACTGGGCACTCATTTCAGCCAGTATATGGTTTGTAAGAACTGCTATATCCTTGACCCGTTCCCGTAACGGCGGTATCCTCACAACAGTACCAAGTACCAGGTCAAACAGGCTGTGACTGAAAAGTCCCTTATCCGCCAACCGTTTCAGATTGCTGTCACAGGCAGCGATGACACGTATATTCAGCTTTTTCCTTTCTGCCGAACCACGCACCGGCAAACCGTTTTGCAGCGCGTCTGCCACCCGGTCTCCCAATTCTACCGGCATCTTTTCCACTTCATCAATGAACAGAGTGCCTCCCATGGCAAGTTCCAGTTTCCCGGCGCACGGCAGCCCGTCTCCGTCTGTCCGTCCGAAAAATTCTTCTTCCATAGTATCCACAGATTCATCTGAGCATTTAACCACGATCAGGGGCGCTGCAGCCCTGGGACTGGCCTGATGGATACCGTGGGCCAACCGCTGCTTTCCGGTTCCCGGTTCCCCCTGGAGAAGGATGTTATTGTCCAGACGGGCAATGCGTGTGGCCTTATGCTGCAATGAAAGAAATTCCGCTGTGTCCCCAACCATGCTGTACAGGCTGTAACGGCTGCTGTATCCGGTAGCATGGGCTATCGTTGTCTTCAGATCCTCAATGGACATGGAAAGGATGACAGCCCCATCCACACTGTCGCCTATCCTGACGGGCAGTGTCGTTGTTACATCCTCATAGGTACGTTCCTGCGTGATCCAGGTAATTTCCCTGCGATAGGAGGGTTTCCCGGACAGCGCCCTCCGGACAGGTATATGTTCATAATTAAGAAATACATCGGCCAGGGATGTTTTTCCGTCCAGCCGCCTTCTTCCGTTCTCATTGCAATACTGGATCTTTTCGTCCCGGTTCAGCCAGAACACACTGACAGGCATCTCATCCAGGACCATTCTCTGCACACTCTGGGAAATGAGCATCTCCAGATACCGCTCTACCGAGTATTTCATGGTCAGGAGAAGGGACAGCAGAAGATCGTAGGGAAGTTCGTTCTGATCAACCGAGCAAAAAGACAGGATATAACGGATTTTTCCCTGCACGCAGATAGGAGCGCTGCAGGCGTCCCCGTTATGGCTTTCCCGGATCCACATTTCCGGCCCGAACATCAGGAACGGCACGTTATGTTCCCGGGCTACGCTGATACTGGATGTACCCACATCGCTTTCAAGGACCCGTATACCCTGAATATCGTCAATGGCCCGCTGGAAAAAAGGCATGGCGTAATTTTTGATGACGTATCCGTTTTCATCGATCAGCAGCATGCTCAGGTTATGGGTATTGAAATGCTGTTTGTTCTGCTCATACAGCCCGTCAACATATTCAACCACCTGTATATGTTCTTTCTGATGTTCAATGAGCTGCTCATTAGTCAGACGGTTCATCTTGGGCATGGTCTCATGGGGTATCCGCATATTCCGGCACCGCTGCCAGGATTCCGCCACCCACGGGTGCACATTGGGATCCAGGATCCCCTCATCCATAAATTTATTGTAATAAGCCGTAAGTTTTTCCTTGTTTCTTTTTTCACGAATCATCTTGCCTGTCCTTCTTTCCCTCCAAATTAAGGAACCACTGATCAGTCAGCATCTGTACTTTCCGAAGTATCTGCCACTGACAGCGCGTCAACGTCTTCCGGCACGGCGGAAGCATCCGTTATCTTCCCGTCAGTATCCTGCGGGCCGTATAATACCGGGGGCCCCAGTAACTGTCAGTCAGATCGCTGAGCATAACTCCCCTGGAACTGGTAGCGTTCCAGAATTTATTATTTCCTGCATATATTCCTACATGGGAAGCACCCGGTTCATAAGTGGTAAAAAACACCAGGTCCCCCGGCTTCAGGGCTTTTCTGGAAACGTACTTTCCTTCCAGGGCCTGGGTATCCGCCGTCCTTGTCAGCCGTATCCCGTTCTTTGCAAATACGTACTGGACGTAGCCGGAACAGTCAAACCCGCTGGGAGTTGTACCTCCGAAAACGTACCTGACTCCTTTGTACTGGGCCGCCGTCTTCAAGATTTTGGTAGTGGCAACGTTTCCGCCGTATTCTTTCGCTTCCACCTGGAACTTCAGCTCTTCGTAGGTAGCGTTGTCCAGGTTGCCTGTTTCTTTCAGTTTATATTTTTTCTGGAATTTCCGAAGGGCCTTACGTGTCGATTTTGTAAAACGTCCGTCGGTCTCGTCCGGGTCAAACCCCAGTTTGAGAAGGTATTGCTGGGCCTGTTTGATCTTCCAGCCCTTATCCCCAACCTGGTAAACGGATTTTACCTGTTCCTGCTTCTTCTCTTTCCCGGGCGTTTTTTCCCGTTCCTTTTCTTTTTCCTTTTTCTGCTTTCCCGTCTCCCAGCCCGGAGGCTTCGTGGGAAGCTTCGCTGCTGCGACACCGGTTGCAACAGGCTTCGCGGGTTCCGCTTTTGGTACGGGCTTTACTGCCGGCACCGCAGGGTTCACCGGTTCCGCTTTCGGTACGGGCTTTACTGCCGGCACCGCCGGTTTTACCGGCTCCGTTTTCGGTACGGGCTGCACCGCTGGCACCGCCGGTTTCACCGGTTCCGTTTTCGGTACGGGCTTTGCCGCTGGCACCGCCGGTTTCACCGGCTCCGTTTTCGGCACGGGCTTTGCCACCGGCACAGCTGGTTTTACCGGCTCCGTTTTCGGTACGGGCTGCACCGCTGGCACCGCCGGTTTCACCGGTTCCGTTTTCGGTACGGGCTGTACTGTCTGTACTGCAGGTTTCACTGGTTCCGTTTTCGGTACGGGCTGTACTGCCGGTACCGCAGATTTCACCGGTTCCGTTTTCGGTACGGGCTGCACTGTCTGTACTGCAGGTTTTGCCGGTTCCGTTTTTGCAGCGGGCTGTACCGCCGGTGTTTTTGTCTTAACTACTACATCCCCGGGCATCCCTTTGGGTACGCTCTGGTTTCCCGTGATCCGCGATCCATCTGCCTTATGAGGCATATTGGCAATTACCGGGGCAGCCATTACCGCCGGCTGCAGGCATCCCATATATAACACAGCCAGCAGTCCGATCATCAGCTTTCCGGCTATTTGCTTTTTTCGCATAAAACCACTCCACTGCCATATTTACATTTTTTAAAAATTGCTTTTCATCTTATAACATTTAAAACACTTTTTAATTGTATTATATAACAGTTTACACTTCATTGTAAACTTTTCCCCTTTCATTTTATCAAGATTTTTTTCTGCCGGCAGCTTTCCCGTTCACAGAAAAAACGTTTTTTTATGTTACCATGTGACAACAGGCAAAAAATGTACTACAATCGTATCAGGAAGGTACTGTTTATTTATGAAAAAATTTTGTATGCTGTGTGCATTGCTTTGCATTTTATTTACAACAGCCTGCAGCAGCCCCAAAACAACAGAAAAGGATATAAAATTGCAGGGACAGACCGAAGCGGTCTGGTACACGGTGAAAGCCCCTGTGGAAGGAGAGATCCGGGGTCTGATCCTGGATAAAGGGGAACGGATCCGGAAAAGCCAGCCCCTGTTCGGCCTTGGCACACAGGATGCCAGCCCGGAAGTGGAAAAAGCGGCCACAGAACTTGCCAGAGTCCAGGCACAGCTGAACCGCGCCTCCCGGGAAAACAATGAAAGGGAACGGGCATCGGCCGTTGCAGCCCTGCAAACTGCCCAAAGCGAAGTGCAGACGGCGGAGCAGAGTTATGCAAAGATGCAGCGGCTGTTTGCCATTGGCGGCGTCAGCCGGCAGAAAACGGAGCAGGCACGGCTGAATCTTGAAGCAGCCAACGCCGGCCTTGCTGCCGCACAGGCCCGTTTGCAACAGGTAAGCCGGGAGTATACGCCGGAAGAGCTGGAAAAACTGAAACAGGACGTAGAGCAGGCCAAAACCGCCTATGACGCAACGGTCCTTACCGTGGAGGGCAGTGAAATTGCCAGCCCTGCGACCGGAATCGTAAAGGAAATTTTAGTTAAGAACGGCGAACAGGTCCAAAAAGACCAGCCTGTAATGAAACTTCTGTCCTCTACGGAATGCACTGTAAAAATCAGCGTGTCCCTTTCCGATCCCCGCATAAGGGAAGGCACGGAAGCCACCGTTACCCCGGCTGGAAGCAAAAAATCCTTTCCTGCCGTTATCCGCCAGGTGGGGCAAAACAGCCTGGTCCTGTTCTCCGACAGGAAACCGGAAGACCTTCCGGAAGGAGCCTCTGTAGACGTCAGGATTAATGTTAAAGGAACCGCCGATTAAATGAGGGCCGTTTCCCACTGTTTTTGATTACCTGTACCAAAACCCAAAATAAAAAACTCCCGCCGTTTCGGCAGGAGTTGTTTTTTTATGGAGCGGGCAATGGGAATCGAACCCACCTCTAAAGCTTGGGAAGCTTTCATTCTACCAATGAACTATGCCCGCAATAGTATGTACACTGCTGTTTTAAAGGGTACTGTAAAATAATAGCATGTTTTGGGAAATTTTGCAACACCGGACTTGCAAAAGCACCGGTCAAACGAATTTGCGGACCATGGAAAAAAGAGTTTAAGGAACAGCTGATCGATTTCTGTTTCCTGAGGAAGTGACAATTTTTTCAGAATACGCCTAACGCTTTAAAGAGCACTACCCAGAAAAAGAGGGTAATACTGGAAAAAGCGGAAGTCACCACTACGCCGTTTCCTGCCAGCTCCGCATTACTGCCCAGCTGCTGCGCCATTGCAAAGCTGGCTACCGCGCAGGGCGTGGCGAAGATGCAGAGGATGGTCACGAAATCCACTCCCCGGAAACCCATATAATATGCCGTTCCCATCACCAGAGCCGGTATTACCAGAAGACGGCCCAGTACGAGGATCGCCAGGTTACGCTTTTCTTCACTGACAGTTCCGAAACGGAAGGACGCGCCCAGGATCAGCAACGCTACCGGGGAGGTACAGTAGGCGATCTGGCGGACCGGTTTTAACAACGGCTCCGGAACGGAAATGCCTGTAATTACAAAAAACAGTCCCAGTAAGGCGCCTACGATCATAGGGTTTTGCAGTACCTTCGCAAAGGATGATGCCAGGGAAAAATGCCCCTTACCCCGAAAGCTTTCCAGTATAAATATACTGACGATGTTGTATATAGGAGAAACCACGGCTATCATCATTGTCGGCACCGCTACAGCCTCCGGCCCGAAAATATTTTCCACCAGCGGCAGGCCCAGCAGGACAAAATTGCTCCGGAACAGCCCCTGGAGCATAGCCCCTCTGGAACGGTTATCTTTTTCCACGGTGCACACTACAATACCGGAAACAAGCAGCATGACAAACAGCGCGGTAACAGTGAATGCCATGAGCCGGGGACGAAAAGCCGTGGCAATTGTAGTCGTATACATGTTATAAAACATCATGCAGAAAAAAAACACATGGAACACCATGGCATTCACATGCTGCAATTCCGTATCCGTCAGCATCTTCCGCCAGCGGACATAGATCCCCATCCCGATTAGGATAAAAAGGGGGATGATCGCTTTTACCGCTACAATAAAATGTTGTTCCACAAGCCCACGTCCTTTAATACAGCATACAGATTTTTTCGGTTTCTCTTAATTTTTCTTTCTATCTATAGTATAATAATTAAGTAAGGATGTCCTTATTACGTACCAGCGTATCCAAATTCGGTTTTAAAGCTGGTGTAAAAGAATTTTCCTGCAATATATTATTTATCTTACCATAATTTATAATTTTTAAGAAGATAAGACGACATGAGTCTGTCAGAAAAATTGCGGTATATATCATGTTGATTGAAAATTTTCTTCCTGACATTTTCAGCAAGGAACCTCTTTACGTACAGATCGGGCAGTTTATCAAGCAGCAGATCCGTTCGGGCCAGCTGCCTCCGGGAACGAAGCTCCCGTCCCTGCGCCGCCTTGCCGCAGTACTGCAGATCAGCCGGACAACAGCGGAGACCTGTTACAACCAGCTGATGGCGGAAGGTTTTGTAGAAAGCCTTCCCCAAAAGGGATATTATGCGGCGGATATACTGCTGTCCGAAAAAAAGCCTGCGGCGAAACCTGCCGGGGGAAAGACCTCCCCTGACGTACAATATGATTTCGCCAACAATTATATCGACGCTACTACTTTTCCCGCAGCCTTATGGCGGCGGCATATCAGCCGCGCCCTCCGGGACCGGGAGCTTCTGTCCGGTTACGGAGATCCCCAGGGGGAACTGGCCCTGCGCCAGGCTTTGGCCGAATACAGCCACGAAAGCCGCGGCGTATCCTGCGCACCGGAGCAGATCATTATCGGCGCCGGCGTACAGAGCCTGCTGGAAATCATTTCTGCTGTGCTGCTGGACTCTGTTTTTGCAGAATCCGCTCCCTGTGTTTCCCTGGAAGAGCCGGGCTTTCCCCAGGCAGAAGAGATATTCCGCCGCAACCACTGGAATGTCAGCCATTTTACAATCGAAGCCATGCAGCCGGAACTTCCCCGCCTGTTATACGTCAGCCCCTCCAACCCCTACAAAGGCCGCTCCCTTACCCCGGAACAGCGCCGGAACCTGCTGCGGTGGAGCCGTGAACACCAGACTTATATTCTGGAAGACGATTATAACGGAGAGTTCCGTTATTTTTCCACTCCGGTCACATCCCTCCAGGGAATGAGCGACGGGGATCATATCCTTTACCTTGGTTCCTTTTCCAGACTGCTCCTGCCCAGTCTTCGGCTGAGTTATGCGGTACTGCCCCCCGGGCTCCTTCCCGCATACGAAAAAAACCGGATGTTATATAATCAGACTGCCAGTACCATCGAACAACTGGCCCTGGCCGGTTTTATTACAGAGGGCAGCCTGCGAAGGCACGTTAAAAAGCTGAAGCACCTTTATAAAGAAAAAAATACCCTGCTGCGCCAGTGTTTGCAACGGTATTTTGAAGGCCAGGTCCATATTCTGTCCTACGAGTCGGGACTCCATATGCGTATTGCTCTCCGGAATCCGGAAAGTTCCCTCATATTGGCCGGCAAGGCCCTTGAAAAAGGGGTAAAGGTGATTCCCATAAAGACAGAACCCCCTCACCCTGAATTCCTGCTTTCTTTCGCCGGCATCCGGATGCAGGACATCGAACCGGCGGTAAAATTATTGAAAGAATGCTGGTAAAAAAAGTCTGTATCAGATGATCAGATCATCCGATACAGACTTTTTAATTTCACCTTTCCTTTTTAACTACAACAGCATGTTATCCCAGCAGCAGCTTGTCACTGGCCATTCCGTCGCCGCTGGCTTTTTCAAACATGGCCAGCAGGTCTCCGATCTTCAGGTTTTTCTTTTCTTCCCCGTCCACATCAATGAGTACACGGCCTTCGTGCATCATGATAAGCCGGTTGCCGAAGCGCAGGGCGTCCCGCATGTTGTGGGTGATCATCAGGGTAGTAAGGCTATCGCGTTTTACAACGGTATCTGTAAGTTCCAGAACCTTTTCCGCCGTTTTGGGATCCAGTGCCGCCGTATGTTCATCCAGCAACAGCAATTTCGGTTTCTTGATAGTTGCCATCAGAAGCGTCAGCGCCTGCCGCTGGCCGCCGGAAAGCAATCCTACATGGGCCGTCATCCGGTCTTCCAGTCCCAGGTTCAGTTCCTTCAGCATTTCATAAAAACGGTCATGCTGTTCGCTGGTACTGCTCCAGCTTAGTCCGGGGAACTGTCCCCGCCGGGATGCGATAGCCAGATTCTCTTCGATCATCATACCGGCGGCAGTACCCAGCATGGGATCCTGGAATACCCTGCCAATATACCGTGCCCGCTTATGTTCCGGTTCTTTGGTAATATCCACCCCGTCAATGACGATTCGGCCCTTATCGATAGGCCATACCCCGGCTATGGCATTCAGCATGGTAGATTTACCTGCGCCATTGCTGCCGATGACCGTGGTAAAATCCCCCGGCTTCAGATGAAGATTCGCATCGTTCAGGGCCCGTTTTTCATTGATGGTTCCGGGGAAAAATGTTTTAAAAATATGTTCTACATGTAACATCAGCGCGCCGCCTTTCTGCCTTTGAACTTTGCCTTGATCAGGGGCATGGACAGGGCCAGCGCCACCAGTACAGAGGTAAAGAGTTTCAGATCGTTGGGCGGCATGCCCATCTGCAATACGATTGCGATAACGATACGATAGACTACAGAACCCAATACTACAGAGATCATGCAGTTTTTAAAGCTGCGGGTCCCAAACAGCACTTCGCCGATAATAACGGATGCCAGGCCGATAACGATGGTACCCACGCCCATGCCCACGTCTGCGAACCCGTTGTTCTGCCCTACCAGGGCGCCGGAAACGGAAATCAGCGCGTTACTGATGATAAGCCCTAAAATAATGGTCATATCCGTATTGACACCCTGGGCACGGATCATCTGCTGGTTAAAACCGGTTGCGCGGATGGCAGCGCCAATTTCTGTACCGAAGAACCAGTACATACCGATTCCCACGATCAGCGTGGCCGCCATTCCCACAACAAAAGTGGTCTGGGCATTATTCAGACCCAGAGTCTTCTGGGTAATCACGAACACCGTATCCACGCCCAAAAGGGATAAATTCGCCTTCCCCATGATCCGCAAATTTACGGAATACAATGCGATCATGGTCAGTATTCCGGCCAGCAATGCCGGAATCTTCATTTTTGTGGTCAGGATGCCCGTGACCGCTCCAGCCAGCATCCCCGCTACCGCCGCTGCCGCAATGGAAACTGCCACTCCCTGTCCGGAAGCCATCAGGGTAGCTGCTGTTGCAGCTCCCAGGGGAAAACTCCCTTCACAGGTCAGATCCGCCAGATCCAGAACGCGAAACGTTACATACACACCCAGAGCCATAACAGCCCACAACAAGCCTTGTGCCACTGTTGACACAGCCAGGTTACTCATAAAACAATGACCTCGAATTCTTTGATTATTATATAAAAAGGCGCGGATCCGTTTGTTACGACAGATCCGCCCAGCCGTATACTGTAAGATTATATCATATCATACAAATTATTTCAAAACTTCTGCGCCCTTCAGCAGTTCTTCCGGAATTTTGATCCCCAGCTGTTCTGCTTTTTTCATATTTACGACAGCCTTGAATTCCTTCTGGGAGCGGATAGCCATATCCTGGGGCTTTGCTTTCCCGTTCAGGATCTCGGCCGCCATAACGCCGGTCTCCTCGCCCAGCATATAATAATCAATGCCTAAGGTGATCAGGCCGCCGGCCTTTACCTCGCCCGGTTCCGCGCAGATGACCGCCAGCTTGGCTTCATCCGTTACCTTGCACAGGGTAGGCATGGCGGAAGCCATGATATTATCCGTCGGGATATACAACGCGTCCACCTTGCCGATCAGGCTGTGGGCCGCCTGCTGGATATCGTTTACGGTAGAAACGGTAGCTTCCTTAATGGTCAGGCCTTTTGCCGCCGCTTCCTTTTTCAGAATTTCAACCTGCAGCTGGCTGTTCACTTCGCTGGAGCAGTAAATAACGCCGACATTTTTCGCTTTGGGAACAACCTTCAGCAACAATTCAACCTGTTCTTTGATTGGGTTCATATCGGTGGTGCCGGTTACATTGGTACCCGGCTTTGCCGGATCTTTCACCAATTTCGCCGCTTTATAATCCGTAATGGCAGTGCCTACAATAGGAATATCCTTCGTAGCGTTAGCCACGCTCTGTGCAGATGGCGTTGCGATGGCGCAGATCAGGTCCACTTTATTATTTACAAAACGGTTAGCGATGTTCTGCAGGTTGGACTGGTCTGCCTGAGCGTTTTGCCTGTCGAAGGTAATGTTTTTCCCTTCCTTAAATCCGTTCTTTGCCAGTCCGTCCACAAAGCCTTTGTTAGCGGCATCCAGTGCCGCATGCTCTACCAGCTGGACGATACCTACATTATATTTTTTTTCTGCCGCAGGGGCCGCAGCTTTTTTATCCCCTCCGCCGCAGCCTGCCGCGCCTGCAGCTAGCATCAGTAACAGCGCCGCTGTCAGCGCTTTCATTTTGGTTCCGGAAAACTTTAACATCCCGTTTTGCTCCTTCCTTCTTTCTCTATCCAGATAAAAGCACTTTCTATATCTTTAGCTTATACCTGCATATTTTATATTGTAATCTGTGATGCAGATAATGTAAATAGTTTTTAGACAAATATAGCTCCTTAGCAGTTAACAGAACCGTTTTCTGGGATTTTTTGTAAAGAATAATACAAAATCCGTTCATCAGATAACCCTTTGTTCTGTCTGCAGACATAAAACTATTGGGATTTTGGCACTTTGTATTGGCCATAGCATTTACCGGAAGTTTCAGTTATCCGGTCACATTTACCCGGGCTTACTGAAAGAAAACTTGCAAAACTTCGTTAATCATACTATATTTAATGTATAGTTATTTGATTTATATTCCATAAAAAACGAAAGGACGAAGCGTATGATGAAACGTATTTTCCTCTTCCTCCTTACCCTGATGCTGTTTGCATCCCAGGCCTTTGCAGAAGAATGGACTTATCTGGGCCGTTATGCATCTCCCAATGACAAGCTGTATCTGCACACCACGGATGCCCTGATCCTGAATCATCTGTATCCTTTTGAATCCCAGTCTGCCGAAAACAGCCAGCTGTACGATGTGTACTACTTCCACGACCACAATGACGATATCCGGGAAGTAAACGAAGTGGTAAACCTGATTACGGTACCCATTAGAGCAAAAATCGTGCCTCTGAATATTTATGGTAAACCCATGATCAGCGACGGCGTTTTCTGCGGACAGATCTTTTCGGATGTGATCATCCGGAATGAAGGGGTCTTTGGAATCACGCCTACCGCCTTTTCCATTAAAGATTCCGTCAGCCGGAAGACCATCTTTAAAATGAACGGCGAAATGAGCGGGCAGGTCCTGTGGTCAGGAACCGCAGCGGCCAAAATCGTGGAAATTACAGGGCCACATAAAGATTGGAAATCCCCTATCACCGGTGTACCCACCGAACAGTTCCGGTGATAAAACCCATTGTTTCAAACTCTGTTGTAAAGGATTGATCTGATATGGATATGGAAATCATAAAGCAGCTGGCTATCCTGATCGTAGGGTTTGCCCTGCTGGTTAAAGGCGCCGATCTGTTTGTGGACGGCGCGTCGGGAATTGCAAAAAAGTTTGGCATTCCGGAACTGATCATCGGCCTGACCATTGTAGCTATGGGAACCAGCGCTCCGGAAGCTGCCGTTTCCATTGCCGCTGCCATAAAGGGCAGCGCCGGGATCTCTATCGGCAATGTAATTGGCAGCAACATCATGAATATTTTTATCATCCTGGGTGCTGTGGCCGCCATCGTTCCTTTAAAAATCGAACGCTCTACCATCCGGTATGAAATGCCCTATACCATCCTTGTCACCGCCTTTTTTGTCTGGATGGGCAAAGACGGGCTCATCACCCGCATTGACGGCGGTATCCTGTGGGCCGGCCTCATACTCTACATCATCTATCTGATCCGTCAGTCAAAACAGAAATCGGAAGAAGAAATACCGGCAATGGTTGCAGCAGATACTGTTAAAAGCAATGTGCAAGAAACTGCTGCCAACACCACTCCGGAACCGGCAGAACAGGAACATCCTTCCATCATAAAACTGCTGGCCCTGACTGTCATCGGCCTGGTAGTGATCCTGGTCAGCAGCGATTACGCTGTAGACGCTGCGGTAGCCCTTGCCAAAGTATTTGACATCAGCGACCGGGTCATCGGACTGACTATCGTAGCCCTTGGAACCTCCCTGCCGGAATTGGTGACCTCTGTTACCGCAGCCCTCCGTGGAAACGCGGACCTGGCTGTAGGCAATGTAGTGGGAAGCTGCATCTTTAACATTTTATTTGTGCTGGGCACCTCTGCCCTGATCCTTCCCATTGCCTGCGCCCCCAATTTCCTCAGCGACGCCTACGTAGCCGTAGGGGCAACGGTCTTGCTGCTGATTTTCGGTTACACCCAGATGAAGATCGTACGCTGGGAAGGATGGATGCTGATCGGGTGTTATCTCGCCTACGGATATTTTGCACTGGTATGATAAGAATCTATATCACAAATTTATATTTCAGCGGCTCGCTGCCTGTTACCGCCAAACGGCCTTCATAATATTGCGATAGTTATCGTTCAGGTAACCGATGATCACATTGAACATACGGTAAACTGCTTCCCCTTCCAGTCCGTCGTTTTCTGCTACCATGCAGGTATCCAGAATCAGGTCGCCGGAGCCGTCAAAGAACAGCTTAAAGGGTTTGTATGTCATATTCTGGGTGTTCGCCAGTTTCAGAAGGGCATCCGCATTATCTTCTTTCAGCACCTGCGGCGCAATCTGTACCCTGATTATAGAAAATACGCTGTCGTCCACGATCAGCATGGTAGGAAGCTGCTGTCCTTCTACAGCAATAAAAGAACGGAATGCAACTGTATTCTGGGGATCATCGGCAATTTCTTCCATTTGGAAAGCCGTGACTTTCCGTTCGTCCAGAAATTTTTTAAACTGTTCCGCTTTCTTGTTCATAAAATCTCCTCCATTTACATAATAAATTATCTATCAACTCTGCAAAAGATTTTACATGCAGTCCGTTTTAATAAAAATATACATTATATTATATCATTATTTTACCTGATGCGGGAAGATAAAATAACAAAAAAACTCCCGCTCGTCTGAGCGGGAGTAATTTGCGTGGTGATCCATCCGCGACTCGAACGCGGGACACCCTGATTAAAAGTCAGGTGCTCTGCCAACTGAGCTAATGGACCAAATGAACGAAAAGCTTTTTGCTGTTTCGTTTGTAACATTGATAGTATAAGGTTATATAAATGTTTTGTCAAGAAATTTTTATAAAAGTTATTTTTTATTCAAGCAATTTTTTCAATGCGTCTTTATCCGTTTTACCCCGGCTATTCAGGGGAATTTCATCCAACAGGATCATCTTTTTCGGCATTTCCTGCTGCATCAACAGGTTTTTTAAATGCTGGCGCAATTCCTGCCGGGAAATATTCCTGTCACAGACCACAAACGCCGCGGCTTCCTGCCCCCGGCCCGGGTCATCGTAAGGGATGACCACAGCCTGCGCTATTTCAGGTAACGAACACAGGGCATTCTCAACCTTTGTACAACTGATCTTGAAGCCGCCTTTGTTGATAATATCGCTTTCCCGTCCGTTGAATATCAGGTAGCCTTCTTCATTAAAGTATCCCGTATCGTGGAGAGTGCAGGGCTGTTCCAGTCCTTCCACATGGTATGGCGTATCGATATAGATCAGTCCCTTTTCCACCCACACCTTTACCCCCGGTACAGGTTTTCCCACACTGTCAGGGAAACGAAGTACTTCTTCGTAATCCAGCCAGGTAATATAGTCCAGTTCACTGGCGCCATAATACAAAATGATATCGGAGCCGGGGAAATATTTTTTCAGTTGTTCCGCAGTTTTTGCTCCCAGCAGCTGGGATCCTGCCAGTATCATCCTCATGGAAGGATATTGCTGCTTAAGGTACCGTGCCAGTGCCTTCAGCTTGGCCGGAACCAGATACAAAACACTGACCTTGTAATCTTCTATCATGGAAAGCCACTGCCGGCAGTTAAAAGTTTCACTGACCGCCAGCGTACAACCGGCATACAGTACGGAAGCCCAGACGCTGAGATTTCCCGTAAAGCTGAAACTTCCTTCCGCAAAGACCACCGCATCGCCGTCGATCAGAAACCTCCGGTTCTGTTCCGGAATAAAGCCGGCCCAGCTTTCATACGTACGGTACATCACCTTCGGCACATCAGAAGAACCGCTGCTCAGTACGCCCATACAGGCATTTGGATAAGGAGCAGGTTCGACTGCTTCAGACTTCCGTAATGTCCAGCCCTTTTCCCCTTCAGTCAGAATAAAACCGATGTGATTCCGTTCCGTCAGTTCTCTCTCCGCCGTTTCCGGCAGGTCGTAATGGCCGATAATAGGAATCTGCCCTGCGTCCATTACTGCCAGAAACGCAAGGAGCTGGTGGTATACATCCTGTGTAACGATCAGGACAGGTGTTTTAAAATTTTCAGGGAATTGATCTTTCCATGCAGGTGTAACGAAGGATATTACATCTTTCCATGCCTGCTGATATGTGATCTGCCTGTTACGCAGAATAATATATGGCTTATCCGGTTTTTCCTGCGCGAATATTTTTAACAGAGCAACATAGTTCATGGTATCACCGACTTTTAAAATTGAAGTTTGTGTGCCTAAAATTATGCGGCAAGGTAAAGGCGTGAGCAAACCGTCGGAGGCGATTGCTATTTATTTCTGTAAATTCCTGACCAGCAGCGCCGTACCCAGTCCGCCGGCGCCGGCAATACTTACCAGGCCCAGCTGGCCATGCATCTGCTTCAGTTCCTGCCACAGATGCAACAGTAAAATGGCGCCGGATGCCCCGTAGGGATGGCCGTAAGCTAAGGCGCCGCCCCAGGGACAATATCGTTCTGCCAGTTTTGGATACTTACGTGCAAACAATGCACTGATTACCGCAAACGCTTCATTGTATTCAAATATATCGATCTGTTCCGGCTGCAGCCCGCTTCTTTCCAGCAACCGGTCACCTGTTTCTATGGCCCCTTCCGGACTGTATCTTGGATCTACGCCCCACTGACAGCCGTTCAGCAGCTCCGCTTCCGGCTGCAGTCCGAATTTTTTCAATGCCCGTTCCGAAACCAACACCACAAAAGCGGCGCCGTCATTCATCAGGCAGGCATTGGCAGCTGTCAGCAGCGGCGTTACAGTTGTTTTATTTTCAGACGGTAATCCGGAGCCCTGTTCTTTTTCTTTTAACAACAGTGACTTCTGTAATAAGGGAAAATCCGTTACTGTCTCCAGCAAAGCCTTTACTTCTTTTTCCTTAAACAGCTTCGGCATTCTTGAAGCCAGTTTCGGGCTCATCCGGTCCCGGATGCCTTCGTCTGCGTTACTGTCAAAGACAGATACAACAATATCCTTCAGCCGGTTTTCTTCCCTTGCTTTTTTTGCAAGCTGATGGCTTCTCACTGCAAAAGCATCCAGTTCTTCCCGGGTAAAACCATGCTTCTGGCAGGTACGTTCCGCCCCTTCCAGCATGGCCCGGGCACTGACAGTGTCCGGTGAAAACTGGGCAACGGTAAAACCTTCCGGCGTATAACGGGGGTCTTCCTTTGCATAGTTTCGCACCGGTTGCATGGAAGTTGATTCAAATCCACCCGCAATCAAAATATCTGCCATTCCGCTGCCGATCTTCGCCATGGCCAGTTCAACGGCCGCAGCAGCAGAAGCGCACTGCATGTCAATGGTCAGGGCCGGAATGCTTGTGGGAAAACCGGCTTTCAGGGCTGCCAGTCGTGTAATATTCCCACCGGTACCTACCGCATTCCCGCAAAATATCCCTTCCGCATTCCCGGTACATGGGTATTTTTCCATCAGGTTTTTCATAACCGCCGCTGCCAGATCCTCGGCAGGAATCTTTTTAAAAATGCCACCCGTCAGCCCTATATGGCTTCGCAGGCCCCCAAGTAAATAAACTTTTTCCATAACCAACTCCATCAAAACAATTCAGAAAAAGGATCCTTAAAAGAAAATCCCGGCCTGCTCCGGACCGGGATATATATGGAGGTGTCAGTCAACCCGTTTGTTCAAGTTCGGAATTACGTATTGATCTTCTCTCCATAAGACAGCTTTCGCTATCAACCGTTACTTTTTAAAAGTGCATTGATGCGCGTCGCCAGAAAAGCGCCGGCAACCACCTTGACCACGTCACCGAAGATAAAGGGGAACACTGCCGCTACCAGTGTCGCCCACACATCCATGTGGGCCACCAGATACATGGAGATGCAACCGCCCACATAAATGACGGGCATACCTACCGCAATACCCAGGAACACCATCTTCTTAAAACTGTTGGAACCGTTCAGCAACTTGCTCATAAGCCAGGCTGCGATGACAAACGATACATAAAACCCACCGGTAGGACCTATCAGCCTGCCCAGTCCGGCAGAGCCTCCGGGAAAGACCGGCATCCCTGCCGCCCCGATCAGCAGCCAGGCCAGGATCACAAGGAAAGCATCATTGGGTTTTAAAATAAAGGCTGTCATATTCACAATAATGGTAGCTGCCGTAACCATGGCCGGGGTAAAGGGCAGCGGGAAGGAAATATACGCAGAAATCGCAAGCAGCGCTACGCACAAAGCCATCTTTGTCAGCTTACGGGTTTTATCTGCTGCCGTTTCATGATGTACTGATGTTGCCGAGGTCTGAGCCATTATCTTCATCTCCGAAAAATTTATTTTTGAGACTACAGTTATCCTTTATTCTTAAAAGGTTAACCACGTGTCTTATTATAAAAAACTTTTCGTTTAATGTCAACCTGTTTTTGAATACAGTTAACTATTTTATTTCCCGGCCGGTCCAGACCGCTTTCGTATTTATACTTCATGTCAGACCTTTTACGCCAGCCGGCTTGTTTTTTTCCTTAATTAAGATTTCCAATCCTTTTCAGAGAAGGTTTTGCCACAAGTTTTTATCGATTTATACCACAACTTTTTTCATTTCTGTCACAATTGCAGAATTTTGTGTAACATTCTTTACACAACTTATTCTTGTATTTTCTGATAATTTATGCTATAGTATAGATGAACAAAGGAAGTACCAAAGAAAGCCTCCTGCGGGAGGATGTCCTGAACAGGAAATGAGGATACTTCGGAAGAGAATTTGGAAAGGAGTGGTTCCCCCGAAACAGTTATGAGCAGTATAGGAAAGTTTTGTAAGGAGTGTTTCCAATGCAGAGGTTAAGTGATTTCGAAAGTTAAAAGCCCGTGATGTCGTCGGTACGATACACGGGCTTTTAATTTTTATGAAATCAGGGGACCGCTGACCGGCTTTCTAACACATCTGCGGGATACTTTGAACACAAACCAATTCGATAGTTTTTCCCCAGGCGGTTTCTTTCACAATATAAGAATTCTTATATCGATAACAGTTATTGCTTCATAAAAAAGACGGCCGTTTCCGGCCGTCTTAATTTTTGTATTTTTCCCTTAGAAACTTACCACAGTCCGATGACCTTCCACCACATGGACCCGATGCCCAGGAAGCAGATCAGGAACAGGATAGAGCAGATGAAACCGACTTTCCACCATTCCGGCTGGGTAATGTAACCGGAGCCGAAGTAAATGGGAGAAGGACCGGTTGCATAATGGGTCAGGCAGCCCATGATACCGGTTTCAACGCCCAGGGCAATAGCGGAAAGCATAGGCGGTGCGCCGGCTGCCACGGCAACGGCCAGGAACGCAGCATATACTGCGCTGACGTGTGCGGACAGGGACGCGAATGCATAATGAACATACATGTTGATAATACACAGAATGATAAGCGTGGTCATGGGGTCGATACCTTTCAGGCTGCCCGCGATGCCGCCGGCCATCCATTTAATAAATCCCAGCTTCGCCAGGCCGGTAGCCAGGCTCATCAGGCCGCCCATCCATACCAGTGTATCCCAGGCGCCTTTTTCGGTGATGATATCATTCCATTCCAAAGCGCCACGCACCAGCATGAATCCAATGCAGACCAGAGCGATCATGGTAGCGTTCAGGCCGGTGAAGGAAGTGGTAGCCCACATGGCAAGAGCTGCCAGGAAAGCAATAAGAACGGTTGTTTCCGCGCTGCTCATGGGCCCCATCTTTTCCAGTTCGTCTTTTGCCAGCTGGGGAGCTTCCGGAGTCTGTGTCAGTTCCGGAGTCGCTAATTTGTAAACCAGATACGGAGTGATAACCAATGCGATAATACCGGGGAGAATCGTGGCCAGCGCATAAGTGCCCCAGGTAATATCCAGCCCGGTCACATCTTTGGCCAGCTTCGCTACCAGCAGGTTAGGAGCCACGGAAGTCAGGAACAGGGATGAGGTGATGCAGTCGCATTCAAAGGTAGAGAGCATCAGGTAGTTACCGATTCTCTTGCGGGTGCCGTCATCCGGTTCCGACTGGAACGCAGTACAGAGAGAACGAACGATAGGGTACAGGATGCCGCCGCCACGGGCCGTGTTAGACGGGGTTGCCGGCGAAACGATAAAGTCGGTAATAGCCAGAGAGTAACCAAGTTTCAGGGAGCTTGTAGCGATCTTTGACATGATAACGTAAGCGATACGGCGGCCCAGACCGGTCTTAATAAAGCCCTTGGCAAACATGTAAGCGCCAACGATCAGCCAGATGGTAGCGTTGCCAAAACCAGACAGGGCCTCTGCAGGTTTCAGCACTTTCAGGAACCCGGTGAGACCTACCGCGATCAGCGCCACACCGCCGATGGGAATCGGATGCAGGATAAACCCGATGATGGTAGCCACAAAGATAGCGAACATGTGCCACGCCGGAGCCGTTACCCCTGCAGGCATCGGGCAGAACCAGAGCGCGATACCTACCAGGACAGTGAACACGCCCTTTTGAAAATTTGTCTTAAACATAATACATCCCCCTTACTTCAAGAATGTTATAAACAGGGACTCTATCCCTTATACTTTATTATAATCTCGGTTGTAAAATTAGCAAGCATTATTTGTATATTATCCGGTTTTATAAAATTTTGACAGCATTTTTTGTATACTTTCTTACAATTTTTTAAGAAACGACAAGAATCGACGTTTCATACTGTCGATACAGGCTTCCATAAAAATTTAACAGGGTTTCATGCCTTACAAGCATATTGCGGAATGAAAAACAGGTATTTGCCTTTCACTTATCCCTTAAACTATAATACATTTGTAGACAGGAACGAACGGCAAATGAAGTTTTTCCCTGGTGAGTACGAAGTTCCTGACCGGACTTCCATCACCTCATCACATCTTTTGAGACTTCATATACATACAGATATATCAGTAACTAATTGCCGTTCACCATAAAACTTTGAGGGGAGTGTATGGTTTATGCAATGCAAATGGAAAAAAATGACAGCGGCCTTCTTGGGTGCTTCGATTCTTCTTTCCGCAAATATCATGAATGTGGAGGCAGCAGCAATGACAAATAAAAAACCGCAGAAAATTGTTCAGACAGCAGGCAGGACACAGTTAGGGGAATTCGCTCCGGATTTTGCCCGTTACAACGACGACATCCTGTTCGGTGAAGTATGGTCGAAAAACGACGTGCTTCCCTTGCATGACCGCAGCATCGTTACGGTATCCGCCCTGGTAGCCAGCGGCATCATCGACAGTTCATTGAAATATCATATCCAGTCCGCAAAAAATAACGGCGTAACCAAAGCAGAGATGGCAGAGATCATCACCCAGCTTGGTTTCTATGCAGGCTGGCCAAAAGCCTGGGGTGCTTTCAACATGGCCAAGGAAGTGTATGCGGAACCGGCAGGCGCTGCAAAAGAGGAAACACCTGCAAAAATGGATAAGGAAACCTTCCAGAAAGAAATCATGTTCCCCATCGGGCAGCCTAACGATGCCTATGCAAAATACTTCGTCGGTCAAAGCTATCTGGCTCCCGTTTCCACTCAGCAGGTGGCTATTTACAACGTGACCTTCGAGCCTTCCTGCCGTAACAACTGGCACATCCATCACGCCAAATCCGGCGGCGGCCAAATGCTGATCTGCGTAGGCGGACGGGGCTGGTACCAGGAAGAAGGCAAACCCGCGGTAGAACTCCTTCCCGGCACGGTCGTCAACATCCCCGCCAATGTGAAACACTGGCACGGTGCGGCAGCCGATTCCTGGATGTCCCATCTGGCCATTGAAGTGGAAGGAACCGAAACAAGCAACGAATGGTGCGAACCGGTATCGGACGAAGAATATAAAAAGCTGAAATAAGCTTTTGAAAAGATCGCAAAACAAATCGCAAACTATAAAAAAACAGCTTGCGAAAAATTTGCAGAAAGTTATTCCTTCACAAAAATTAGTATCAAAATAAAAATCCGGCGCTTATAGTGAGTCACTCCTTAATCACTATAGACGCCGGTATTTTTATTTTCATTTTTTCTTCATCAGCGGTTAACCCGGGAACAAATTTTCTTCCAAAAATCTTTTAACAAACGCCATACAAACGACGCTGTGCTTATTACTTCCCTTTCTTTTCCCATCCGTAATGAATAGCGCCGAACTTGCAGGCTCCTTTACATTCCCCGCAGGAAATACATTCCATGTCCCCCACTTTGCGGATATCCATTTTGCAGGTCCGGAGGCAGGCGTTACAGTGCACGCATTTGGAATCATCCACTTTGATTGAAAGCAACGCAATTTTGTTGAACAGCCCGTAAAAAGCGCCCAAGGGACAGATAAAGCGGCAGAAAGGACGGAACAGGAAAACCGCCGCCACCAGCACAATTGCCAGAATCAGAAAGCGATAATTGAAAATCATGTAAGGACGAATGGATCCGCCCATAGCCACTGTCATAAGGAAATTGGAAAAGGGCATGTTGGGGCATACGTACTGGCAAAAAGCCACAACCCGTTGCCCTCCCAGATAATATCCGAAAGGCACTGCAACAACGCACACTGCCAGAAAAATATATTTCAGATAACTGAGCCTTCTGGTCCATTCGTTCTTTTTAATTTTCGGCGTGGGAATTTTATCCAGCAGGTCCTGCACCAGCCCAAAAGGACAGAGCCAGCCGCAGATCAGCCGTCCGAAAGCCAGGGCCAAAAGCAAAAGCCAGCACAAAACCCGAATGGGCAGGTTTGCCAGGCCCCCTGCAAAGAGCCCCTGCATAAAGTTCAGGGGACACCCCGCCACCGCCGCCGGGCAGTACCGGCAGTTCAATCCCGGCACACAGAACTCGCTGTTGATGTATTTTGCCGGAATATCGCTGATCAGATTGCAGTTGTATAGTATGGCCGAGCATAGCTGGATTAGTCGTCGCGTAATCATGATGGTTCTCCGTAGGTAAAATGAAGTTTGTGTGCCTAAGTTATGCTGTCAGGCAAAGGCATCGCAAACCCGTCACACCGCCCGTTTCTTCCACGCGCCGGAATGATAGAACAGCATCCCCACCCACAAGGGCGTGAAATTAGCCAGGGCGTCTCCCATCCAGAATCCTAGATATTTCATGTCCAACACAATGCCGAAGAGTACCGACAGCCCCAGCCGCAGCACGATTCCGTCAAAGATTGCCGTAACAAAGTTCACACGGGAATTGCCGCTGCCGTTAATAAGGGCATTGCTGCCGCTGCGCCCTGCGCAGCTGAAAAAGGCCAGGATGGCAATGGGAATGTATTCGTACCCGATGGCAAGAACCGAGGGGTCGTCGGTAAAAATGCCGTACACTTCGGCAGGGAAAAAATAAATGATGACGGAAGCAGCCACAGCAATGACGATCATGATGCGGTAGACGGAAAACATGATCTGCCGTACCCTGTCGTATTTTTCCGCGCCGATGTTCTGCCCTACCATGGACGCCCCAGCCGTGTTGAAAGAGTTGGACACCATGTTGACGGACATGTTGATCTTGTTGGCGATGCCCGCAAATGCCGAAACCGCTACGCCAAAGGAATTGATCCAGGAATTGACGAACATTTTGGAAAACTGCACCGCCGCGTTTTTGATGGCCATAGGCACGCCCAGTTTCAGCAGGGAATACAGCATATCCCTTTCCGGACGGAAAAACTGCCCGGCACTGAGATGCAGATGGTAGCGATGACGGTTTTTGAAAATAAACGCTGCGCACAGCAGAAAGCTGAGGCCCTGGCTGATGATGGTAGCCAGCGCCGCGCCTTTCGCCCCTGTGCCTAATTGCATCACAAACAACAGGTCCAGTAAAATATTCAGCACCGCTGCCAGACTGATGAAATAAAAAGGATGTTTTGCGTCTCCCATTCCCCGCAGGATGGCGCTTACCGCATTGTATCCGTAAACGAAGACGATGCCCGCCATACAGATGCCGCAGTAGGCCAGCGCTTCCTCAAAGGCTTCCGGCGGCGTGTGCATCAGCTCCATTATTTCCCTGCGGAACCACAGTCCCAGGGCGCTCACCCCTGCCGCGAAAACGAACAGCGTGGTTCCCATGGTAGCCACAAAACGGCTCAGTTTATCATGCTGTTTTGCGCCGATATACTGGGCAATGAGCACCTGCCCCGCGCTGGAAAAACCCATGGCGATGAAGGTCATGCAGTTCATAATGTCGCCGCCAACGGAAATGGCGGAAAGGCCTACCTTCCCCAGGATCTGCCCCACGATGATCATATCCGCCATATTGTAGACGATCTGCAGCAGGTGGGACAGGAACATGGGCATGGCAAAGGAAATGAGCTGCCGGTTTACGTTTCCTGTTGTGAAATCCGCAATAAGGGAAGAAGAATGGAGCCCCATATGGTGCCCGTGATGCATCATGGGGGGCATGGGTTTATGGTCTTTCATACTGCCTCTGGCATTCTGTTACGGTCATGCTGTTACAATCCTTAAATTTTAAACACCCTGTTGGGATTCCGGGGCGCCGCTTCTTTTTTCTCTACATCCGGATAGCCGAGAATGCAGTTGCCGATGCCCTCAAACTCTCCTTCGATCCCCAAAGAAGCAAGGATTTCTTTCCCCTCCGGATCCGCAAAGGATTCTTTAGCCCGATGGATCCAGCAGCCGCCAATGCCTAATGCATCCGCTGCCAACAGCATGTTCCCCATCACAAGGCTTCCGTCGTAAATATAGGTAGGAATATTTTTCGGAGCGATCACCACCAGCACAACCGGCGCCCCGTAAAAGGGATCTTCCCTCTTAAACGGATCGTACTTGCGGTTCAGCCGGGAAAGCTTGTCCCGGGTTTCCTTATCCGTTACCGCAAGAATCACCGGGGACTGTTTTCCCATTCCGTTAGGTGCATACAATCCCGCTTCAATGATCTGGTCAATGATTTCCATGGGAACCATATCCGGTTTAAATTTTTTGCAGCTTCGTCTGTTGAGGATTCCCTGTAAGATTTCGTTCATGATTACTTGCCTCCCTCATTAGAAAATTATAATAGAATTAAATAGAAAAGGTTTTCTTCTTATGTTTAGTATAACGTATCTAACAAAAAAAAATCCATACAATTTTGGACTTTGTTCCAAATTTGTATGGATTAATAGTTCTACACATAAGGTGTTTATTATCAAAAGAATTTCATTAATATTCTTAATGCAGAATTTGCGTTAAAAGCATCAGCACCGGTTCGTTTCACTTCTTTATTGCCGCCATCTGCTTCCTGGTATGTTCCATCAGTCTTTCCACACCGGCCATTTTCACAATAATATCTTTTGTAATCTGGTCCAGTTGAGAACCCTCGCTGTAATCCGCAGGCTCGATAAAATTCACCCGCTGGTCCAGGATCAGGTCTTTTACTTTGGCTTGTTTGCCTTTCTGGTAAACTGCAATGGAGCAGCCTCCGTTTACTTTCACCAGCTTCATGCAGGGAACGTCTGTAAGCCCGTCTCCGATATAGATCATATTCCGGAAAGGTACGGGACGGTCTTCCTCCGGAGTGAACCGGTTCAGGTCGTCGTCGTTGGAAATTTCCAGCACACCTTTATTGATCCGGAACAAAAACTGGGTCTTTGTAGTATAGTTCACCACGTTTTTCGGCCAGCAGGCCACCCCGTTCTCGTCGTACAGGAATTCCCCTGCAAACACGTCGTCGAATTCTTTATAAATGGAAGAACCTTCAATAATTTCCCGGAGGCCGGAAGAAATAATATAGTGTTTAATGGTAACGCCCTGCTCTTTTCCAAACCGGTTGATGCGGCTGAACCATTCCGCCACCCCGGGGTACAGCTCCAAGTCTTTGCCCAGGGCCACAAAGTCGCTGCGACGGATCGGTTTCCGGTGAATATGGGCTTCGTCCAGCATCAGGTACATGTAGGCCAGGATGCGGTCCATCTTATGTTTTTCCGCCAGGTCGGACGCTTTTGCCCAAAATTCATTCGCCGACATGCCCAGGTTGGGAATGAAGGTATAAGCCTGCATATCCGTGGTGCACAGGGTTTTGTCAAAATCATACATCAGCGCAATGATGGGTTTTTTAGAAGCCATTTTCTTTCTCCGTTTTGTAATGCATTAATTTATTTCATCATTTATTAGTTTTTGCAAACAACGTATTGACGATAAAGTGGGTAATAAAGCGGGTGATAAATTAAAAATATTTGTGAAATCATTGATTAAATGTGTTTTGCGATTGTCAAAGGCTGCCTATATACGCTATGCCTTCCACGCCCTTGCCAGCATGGCAAATTCTTCCAGACTTAAGGTCTCCGCCCGGCGTTTTCCGTCAATGCCGGCCCGGTCCAGCCAGTTTTTCACCTGCTCCCCGGTAAGGCCTCCCATATTTTTCAGACTGTTGGTCAGCATTTTACGGCGCACAGAAAATGCCGCCGCCACCACTTTGAAGAATATTTTTTCATCCGGCACGTCCACCGGCGGTACGGTTCTCCGTTTGCACACCAGTACGGCGCTGTCCACTTTGGGCGCCGGTAAAAAGGAACCGGCCTTTACGATAAACGCGATCTTCGGTTCCGTGTAATACTGCATAGCCACGGAAATAGCGCCGTACTCCCTGCCTCCGGGAGTTGCGGTCATCCGTTCCGCCACTTCTTTCTGCACCATCACCACCAGCCGTTCCAAAGGAAGCTTCTGCTCCAGCAGGTTCATGATGATGGGAGTAGTAATGTAATAAGGAAGGTTTGCGCAGACTTTGAAGGACAAGGAAGGATCTGTTGCGCCTCTTTCTGCCTTTGCGTCCCCTTCAGGTGTCACTGCAATTTTAGCTGTGCCTTCTGTACCTCTTTTGCCAGCCTTTACTTCTGCAATAATTTCCGGAATATTGACTTTTAAAATATCCCCCTGCACGATGCGGACGTTTTCATAAGCGCCCACCGTCTCCTGCAGCACCGGCAGTAACCGTTTATCCAGTTCAACGGAAACAACGTTGGCTCCGGTCAGGGCCAAAGCCTGGGTCAGAGTACCGATGCCGGGGCCGATTTCCAGAACCGTATCTTCCGGGGTCAGTTCAGCAACTTTGGCAATCCGGTTGACCACGGATTCTTCTACTAAAAAATTCTGTCCCAGGTTTTTATCTGCTTTTAAATGGAATGCCTGCAGGATGCGTGTGGTCACTTCCCGCCGGGCAATGATTGGCTGAATGGATTCCATGAAGGCTCCTTTGAAATTATTTGCTATTTAAATTTAAATTTTTTCTAATGCTGCAAAGAATTCTTCCCGGGTAATGCCATAGGTATTCAGGCGGCGCAAAAACTTTTTCGCTGTACCGTAACCGATTCCCAGTTCCGCTCCCAATAAATCTCTCTTGTGGCTGGCATCCGGCCCGCCGGACAGGCCGTTATCCCGTAAATCTTTTGCGTCAAACAAAGGGGTTGGGCTGAATTCGTGATGGTGTACTTTGGCCAGAGCCGCAAGAATCGCTTCCGGTTTCGCCTGTTCAATGCCTACGTCGTCCGGGGCCTTTGCATCCTTTTTCGGTACGAAGGCCTGCCCCGCATTGGGAAAACGTTCCGTAAGATATTTGCGGATCCGTTCCCCGGAACCGTCCGGATCTGTCAGGATAATGATGCCCCGTTTCTCATAGGCCGCCTGGATCTGCCGCAGGGTATCAGGCCGCAGGGCAAAACCGCCCGTCTCGATGGTATCGCATTCCAGTGCCTTCTTAACCGCCACCGTATCCATTTTTCCTTCTACAATCAAGACTTCTTTTAACAATATGGGCTCCTTGAAAAATCAAAACTTATTCCAAAATATAAATTTCCACGTCACGACGTCCCCACTGGTAACATTCATACAGGGATTCCATAAACAGGTCAATGCGGTGACCGACAATAGCGCCGCCGGTATCGCCTGCAATCGCCATGCCGTAGCCGGGAATATACATCTTTGTATAATAAGGAATCATCCGGGGATCCACCGCTGCGATGCCCCTTTTGGGCCAAAGGCCCAGGGATGTGGTGCCGGATGCGCCGCCGCCCCAGGTGTAAGCCGTGGCTTCTCCGTAAATTTTCTTCTTGTAACGTTTGTACCCTTCCGGAGTCAGCACAGACTGGGCTATGCCCTGCCGCACGATTTCATCTACGGGCGCCGTTACATGGCGGCGGTCCAGCTCGATTTTCTGCTCGTACCCAATGCGGGTAATATTTTCGTAGGTTACGATATCTTTCCCTTTTACGCCGGCCTTTTCAACTTTTTTCTCCCCAAAGGTCAGTTCCGGATCATCAATGGTTTTCGTCTGGAACGGAACCTCCACTTCTTCGTGAGACACGAAGGATTTTCGCCCCAGCACATGGATCACCATGCCGTCGGTAATTTTCGTTTCCGACGACGGATAGGAAGAACGTCCTTCCATGTTGATCTTCATATCTTTCAGCACATCAGCAACAGTGTTATGATGGGTAACGAATTCTTTCGCCGTTCCGAACCGTCTGATCTGAATAGACTTCTTCCCGGGAACGATCGATTCCGCAGGCTGAGTTGCTTCAGGTTTTATTTCATTTACTTCTGACTTTACTTCCGGTTTTTCTTCAGTATTAAACTCTGACTTCGCTTCCGATTTGATTTCAGGCTCTGTTGCTATTTCAGTTTTTGTTTTAACTTCAACGTTTTCTTTTGTTTCAGTTTTAGATTTTTCTTCAGCTTCTGTTTTAGCTACAACAATTTCTTTATTTTCTGCAACGCTTATCTGCTTTTCATCTGCAATTTCTTTTTTTACAGTTTCTATTGCAACCTTCTCTTCAGCAACAGGTTTTGTCACTTCTGCTGAAGTTTCTTTTGCAACTTTTTCTTCCGCAGCAGGCTTTGTCACTTCTGCTGAAGTTTCTTTTGTAACTTTTTCTTCCGCAGCAGGCTTTGTCACTTCTGCTGAAATTTCTTTTGCAACTTTTTCTTCCGCAACCGGCTTCGTTGCTTCTTCTTTCTGTTCTACCGCTTTTTCACTTACCGGCGCAGCGTTTTGGGGATTTGCATTGTAATAAGCGTCCGCTTCCAGCTGCTTCTTTGCTGCTTCCACCTGGCTGGGATCCAGATATACCTGTTCCTGGGGCATCACGTACGTTGGCACTACTGGCCCGCGATTTCCCTGAGCAGGCTCCGCTCCCCGGGTATCAGCCGTCCCTGCCGATACAGGCTCCTGTTGCGGCTTAACATTTTCAGCGTACCCGGTCACAGGAAGCACCAAAGCGCTTACGGACAAAAGCATTCCCGCAAGCCCCTGAAGCAAACGCTCTTTAGTTAAATATATCCTGTCTTTCTTCATATCTATTCCTCCAATAACAGCATAATTTTATCATAAAAAGGTATACCGCGCAAACCTGCACCCCTTGCAGAGGGCGGCTCCACAACATCTTGGGAGGAATATTACTTTCTGCTAACAATTGTTCGTAAATTTTTATTTTACCAGCGCCGCCCCCATGGCAAAGGCTTTTTTACATTCTTCCGGAAACACGGTCTCATGGCGGAGCTTCTTGGCTTCCGGATCAAAAATCGTCCAGGGCCAGTCCAGTTTGCTGTAATCTTTCAGCTGCAGGGTATCGCCGCTGACCAGCACTTCCGTAGGCCCTACCAGCCGGGTCAGGGTCTGTTTGTAATTTTCCATCAATCCCGTGTAATAGGTATCCGGCGCATTGCTGGTCATGATCAGCAGCACGGGAATCATATTCTGATTACAGCAATAATTTTCTTTGTTATAAGTAAGATTCTGGAACACAAGCCGTTCGTACAAGGCCCGGAAGGCCGCGTTCATTTCCGAAAGGTAGTTAGGGGACCCAAGGATCAGTCCATCCGCCTCCCGAATGGCATCCAGCACCGGGGTCAGCCCGTCACGGCAGATGCAATGGCCTTTAAATTTTTCTTTCTTGCAGCCAAAACAGGAAATGCAACCGGTAAATTTTCCCAGCCGGTACAAATCAAATTTTATGATTTCCGCACCGGCGGCTTCCGCCCCTTTGGCAGCTTCCGTTACCAGCGTATCCGTATTCCATCCCTTACGGGGACTGGCATTCACCGCCACAATTTTTTTTGCCATAGGTGATACCTCCAACTTGGGAAAATTTTTTTCAACTATTGTTCCTTCTGTTACGCCGGATTATATTTATCTTTACCCTGACGGCAACGCGGGCACTTCCAGTCATCGGGCAGAGTTTTACAAAACCTTTATCCGGTTCTCTATATTTTTAAAAAGACCAATGCAAAACGAATCGCATTGGTCTTACAGCCTTAATGGAGGCGGCGCCTGGATTTGAACACAGGGAATGACAGTCTTGCGGACTGTTGCCTTAAACACTTGGCTACGCCGCCGGTTAAAATTTTTCCTACCTAATTAATTATATAACAAATAATAAAAAGTGCAATTTAGAATTTGGTCAAATTACAAAATATTGAAGGTTTTTATAAAAAAAATCGGCTGCCAGAGGCAGCCGCAAAATCTAAACTTAATACAAACAAAAATTATACTGAAGGCAGGCTGATCAAAATCAGGTCTCCCCGATTCTTTTAGAAAGAAATCTTGTCAACAAAGGTAGGTTTGCCGTCTTTTACTTCGATGATCAGAGCCGGAACGATAGGATTGTGCTTGTCATCAAAGCTGAGCTTGCCGCCTGCCACCGGCAGGTCTTTCGTTTTGGCCATGGCTTCGGCGATCTTGGTTCCGTCTTCGCTGCCGGCCCGTTTGTAAGCGTCAGCCAGGATAAGAACCGTGTTGTAGCCCATCATGGAGAAGAAATCCGGATCTTTCTGGTATTTTTCTTTGAAGGCTTTGATGAATCTCTGAGTGGACGGATCGGTGTCATCCGCGCTGTAGGCGCTGGAATAGTAAGTCTTGTTCAGCGCTTTGGCGCCGGCGATTTCGATCAGCTTCGGGCTGTCCCAGCCGTCGCCGCCCATCATGGGCACATCCAGACCGATTTCACGGGCCTGTTTTACGATTTTACCAACTTCTTCATAGTAACCGGGAACATAAATTGCATCCGGCTTCTGAGCCTGGATCTTGGTCAGGCCGGCTTTGAAGTCCATGTCTTTTGCCAGATACGCTTCTTCCGCAACGATCTTGCCTTTGTAGTTTTGTTTGAAAGCTTCAGCCAGACCCTTGGAATAGTCGCTGGAGTTATCGCGGTAAATGGCAACGCTCTTAACTTTCAGTTTCTCATCGGCAAAGGCTGCCATAACCTTGCCCTGGAAGGGATCGATGAAGCAGGCGCGGAAGATGAACTGACGGACTTTGCCTGCCTTAGCATCAAATGTAATAGCATCCGCAGTAGCAGTGGGCGCTACGGACGGAAGTTTATTAGACGTAACGATGGGTTCCGCTGCCATGGTGCAGCCGCTTGTCGCCGGTCCCACGAAGCCGATCAATTTATTTTGGGTAACCAGTTTTGTAGCCGCATTACCGGATTCGGAAGGCTCCGATTTATTATCGGCTTCCACAATGCGCAGTTTTTTACCGTTGATGCCGCCGGCTTTGTTGATTTCGTCAACCGCCATTTTGCCGCCGGCTAAAGCAGCCTGGCCATAGCTGGCAACGTTACCGGTCAGCTCATAGTTGGCGCCGATCAGCGCTTCGCCGCCCTTGGCACCCGCTGCCTTCTTGTCGCCGCCGCCACCGCCGCAGCCTGCCGTCAAAGCCGCCAGTAAAACCGCCGCTACCATTACACCGGACATTTTTTTCATGAATTTCATTTTCTTCCCCCCTCACTCAGCTATAGTTACAATTCCTTTTCGTTTACAACCTTATGCGCATCTGCAAAAGAGTTAATTTTTTCCTTTGTAACTATTTGCTTGAAATTATAATAGAAGGCGAAAAAAAGTGTCAATGTATTTTTATGTTTTGTGTATACAAGTTAATTTTCGATTAAAAAGAGTAACAAGTTTTACAGTTTTAACATTTTACGCTGTGCCCACCGTACAGAAGCACGGCAAAAAATATTGTATTGCCCGTTTAAAAGTATGGAACAAAAGAAAAAACGGCTTGCATTTTTACAAACCGTTACCCTGCCATATTTCCGGCATAATTCATAGTTTGTCTTCCTTGACAAGCCTCACTTGCAATGCTAAAATTTACATAGAAACAGGTGTTGCCGATGAACGGCTGACCTGGTCGCTAACTACAAAGTAGCCGCTATCCTTGGTCGGGGGCGGCTACTTTTTTGCATTTATTAAGCAGATTAACAGTTTAACAACAATGGCCAAAACCATCATCATCGCACTGAATAACTCAAAATCGCTCATAAGCTATCCCCCCTTTCCACAGAAATTTCTTTCCATGTAATCGAAGGGCATAGACCCTCCGAAGAAGGCCAGCCGTCCACCGTTATGGCAACACCCTAAGGCATATTATAGCATGTTGTCGATAACCAAACAAGCGTTTTGTTGATTTTCTTAATTGATTCTAACGGATACCGTTCCCGTTGAATTTTTTGTGAAATAAGGCACGTAAATGGTAAAGCTTACCGATTTTTTTGCATTGGCAATGGCCCGGGCGCATTCTGCCGGAATGCTGTAGTAACACATGCCAAACAGATTGACCCGTTGATATGCAGTGCTGACACTTTTAAAATTTATGATTGGTTATTCTTTAAACCTTTTTTATAAAACGGACTCAGGTTTATAAACAATTCTTTTAGTTTTTCTTGTTGCTTTTCATCGTAATTTTTAAAAATGTAATCCAGCAGTTCTTCCTGTCTTGCCTGGCCTAATGTTAAACGGTACAGTGACAAAATCTTAATCAGGCGTTCATAATTTAGTCCGTCTTTACTAAACGGGTACATGGGAACAATTCGCTCGATTTTTACCATATTTTCAGTTGTACTCAGTCCCCAATATGGAATTAAATCAGAACACCCTTTCTTACCACCATTTTCCCTGCGATAGGCTTCTTCAAACATTTCATCCCATATATCGTGTTCAAATTGGATATTACCATAACGCTTTGCAACATTTTGCCTGATAGCCAAACATTCAAAACGGTTGATCCGCCCTTCCCTCTGTTCTAAATCGATGGGGTTACCGGGAAGATTCCAGTGTACTATGCGCCTGCAGTAATTATGGAAATCCAGGCCTTCCTGTCCAACGGAAGTAGATGCTAACACAAACGGCCGGAACGGTGAATTAAATGCATTGCGTACTGTTTTTTTCCGATCGGCATCTTTGTCTTTACTTTCCCCTCGCGTGAATGCTACAGCAAAATGGGTGCGCATATACATGGGATTTTTATCTTTTTTGTTTATGCGTTTCTTAAAAGAGCTTAATGTGTCGACCTTATACCGGGTAGTCTGGATTTTCATTCCGTTCAATATTTCATTATGCAGTTTATTCACTACCCCTGCACTCTTATCCATACCACTGGTAATCATATGCGCATATTCGTCCCACATGGCCTGCAGGTTTCCATTAACGCAATATTTAAGAAGATTTTGCCAATGCGCTTCATCGCTCTTTTTGCCTATTACTATTTCTACAACAGCCGTTGCTTCGGTTGTATTCATGCGGTTTAAAAATTCTTTGGCAATCCTGCTTGGTAAATTATTTGTAAAGCCTTCATCGTATAAATGATATGTCCTGTTGATTGTAATCGAAGGAGAAGCCAGCGCCATATCTGCTAATACGTTCACCAAATCGGACGGTTGCTTTCCCAGTATGCCTAAATTATTCTTTTTTGCTTCTGTTACATTTTGATATAAATTACGCAACTCTGCTAAATGACGTCCGTAGCCCTTGGTCTTGGTATTGTCTGCTGTATTTTCTTCATTCTGCAACCATTCTTTAACATACCCACTATCATCTAACAAAAGTGGTGCCAGATAGTACCAACGCGAATCGATGCCAGTTGAATTCAATTGCGGGATCTTCTTCAGTTCCGTTTCAATTATAATTTTTAATTGCCCGCGGATTGATGCTAAACTCATTTTACCATTCAAACACGAAACCGGATCATACGCCCTTGTCAAGAATTCTGACGGATATAATAAACAAAATAACGCCATTGCCCTGGGTCTGCCATCACTATTTAAGGAAAATTTCATCCGTGGCCTGGGATAACGCGATATTTTATTTGTGTTATCCTCTTCTCCATCATCTAAAAAATACTGTATCTCACGTAAATCTTCTTCTTTCTTTAATTGTGTTTTTAAACTTTGCATATTTTGCCGTTCCGCTTCATAGGAAACCAAACAGGTAATCATGCGGGGCACCATTTCCCAAGAAGAAAAAACCAGCGTTTTTGTAAAATCTTTTATGCTTTTATAAACGCCCTGCGGTTCATAGTATGGTTTCGTGGGTGGTACCCATAGCAGCCGGGCAGCATTATTCATAAAAGCATACTTCATCAACAGGTCCAGTCGTGCATTATTGTTGTTCAGTTTTTCATAATTCGCTAACTGCTTTCTCCGCAGCCAAAAAGTTTTTCGATTTAATAAATTTATTTTATTTAGGTTCTTTCCGGTAATAAAATAGTTTTCAATTTTTTCCTTTAACTTGTAATCCAGCATAAATGACAATAAATAGGGTGATGATTTTACATAGTCTATTGGTACATGGAATGATACGCCCATATCGGTTAACAACTTGTGCATTTGCAGATATGATTCAATATCCTCAACGGTTACGGTAACAGGTACTTTAACCTCATGCGTATCTATAATATCTTCAATCTGACTTTCTGAACTGCGTTCCGTACGGCAAACATGGTTATACATGGCGTTTTCTGCCATATTTTTTATTTGTAAAACCGCTTCATCACCTTTATCGAGTTCTTTCAGGTTCACGGAATAATTATTCCAAACATTCTTAAACGCCGGGTATTCGTTAACGACTTTTCCTTCAACAACATTTGCTTTGTTTAGGAATTCCATAACGTTGTTAAATTCCTGAAAATGCTCGTCCATTTGCAATTCATCTATTTCTTCCATTGTGGAATACATTTTGTATGGCGTAGCTGAAAGAAGAAGCATCCGAACATTTGCCGCATTAAAGAATTTATGGGCAAGCATGCCCAAATTGGACTCTTTTTTTGCAGAAATCAACTCCTTAAACCGTTGGAATTCATCCATTATTACTAAATCCGGTTCTAACTTTTCCAAACTTATTTTTGCGAAAAACAAGCGTAACTCTTTAACCGCACGGCGCACATCCTCTTTAATTTTTTCCGGCCCTTTTAGTTTAATTTGTTCCAGGATCCATAAAAAGTATTCTTCAAAATTATGGTTTTTGTATAATTCAACTTTTTCGCTTTTAAATGGTTCTTTGAATTCAATTTCAAGTTTACGGTGCATATATTCGAGATATGCGCCATTGGAATTAGCATCACATTCTTTTACTAACTTACTGCTATCCACGCATGCCTCATCCCATTGGTTCTGTACATCGCCCCGCAGCGCTTCCTTTAATTCTGCATTTTTTCCGTAAAAACAATTCATGTCTTTCAGCACTGCATACATTAAGGCTCGCTCCATTTTTTTCCCTGACCCCTGTGTCATACGGAACGAAGTATCCGGGGTCAGCGGAATCAACTGAATATACTTATTCCGCAAGTCAGGATCATTTTCCTGATTGAAAATGTTAATGTGCTGCATACTCAAACGCGATGTGCCAATACTTTCCTTTTGCAAATCCTGCGATACCGCTAACTTGTTTATATTCTGATCTGCAATAGCAGCATTTGAACAAACATATACTATTTTTACTAAATCATCGCCTTCTTCTTTACGCAAATGAGCAAACTTGGCAATGACACCACGGGCTACCAGTGTTTTTCCCAGTCCGACCTCATCCGATACCAGCACTCGGTTCTTACCATGGCGAAACAAATAGTCGATGCGCTCTACAGTCGCTCGCTGAAAATCTTTCAGTCCGCTAATAACTTTTTTCTCGATTTCACCTAACTGTTCTGCAACGTTTGCCATGCTATTCCACCGCCTTTTGGAACGTTTCATACATTTGTTTGAATAGCTCATACGTTCCATCTGTAAAATCAGATTCCGATTTTCCATTATTCAATACAGCAAGAAGGCTGCCGATTTCCCTTAACTTTTCGGGATGTGTTGCTGCTGTTTCCAGCATTTTTTCATATAATGCCGGCAAAAACGTTTCACTGTTTTTACCGGTTCCGTTATGATCAAGCTGCAAAGAATTAACTTCCAGCATCCCTATTACAGAATCATCGCCCAATAAAAATGCAATATACCGATAAAAACAGTCTTTGTTATTCAATACTTTTTTTATTATTTCATCTTCCCGATTTTCTGGCAGATTATCAGTTTCAATTTCCACCACACGGCGTACTGTACCGCTTTCGTTGCGTACTGTTAAAACATAAAACACGGAAAGATCTAACAATGCTAATTTACTAAATTTGATATCGGATGCCAATTCTTTTTCTGGCACTTTGGCAAAAAGTGGCCGTATCGTTGCCTTTCCGCCAATTTCTCTCAAACGATTTAATGCAATTTTCAGCATCGTTTCATCAAAATACAACGTGCAGTCATAATCATTACCGTTATTATCCACTACGGCTTTATTTCCGCCCCGGCAAAGGGTTTTCACCACGAATTCCAAATCGTTGCTTTCATCTTTATCCTGCTTATTTATAGTTGCAATTTCAACTTTTTCAAATGGGTTTTCAGGATTATTTTCATCGCCATTAAAGAACTGATTACACAAATCATCCATTTTCAGGTTGTGATATTTCATCCTATCCTTCAGGCAGATCAGAAATTCAATATTGTTATTAATACCATTCTCCGAAGCGTTTAACGACCCCAAATATAAACGCGTATCTGCCCCTTTTCTTGAGAAGTATAATTTTGCATGAAGATCCTGTTTCTGTATTTTTGATCTCGTTTCTTCTTCACTACTGGTTTGGTTATCTTCATTTTCCAGTTTTTCTTCGCCTAACAAATCTTCGCCCTGAACTACTCTGTCCTTCAGGCAGTAAATATCAAAACTACTGCAATCTTCTGGATTTAACTTAGTCAACGATTCCTTACGGGTAAATAACCGGTACCTCTGGCTATTCATATGACCATTCTTTTTTTGCAATTCTTTCAAAATGCCATTACTCAGAAACGGCGACAACACCAGCAACTCATTAAACGATTCTTGAAATAGCGACGTTTCTTCAATACGATATTTCCCGCTTTCATTCTCTGAATCCCTGCCGCTATATTTTGGAATATTGTTCGGCATAAATTCAAAATTTGTAAAATAATCGGTGGGCTCAAATTTAAACATAGGAAGCTCTCTGCAAATCCGATAAATGCGATTCCGCTTTTCGTTTGCACAGTCATCTTTTGACAGCCATTTTTTCGCTAAATAGCGAACAAAATCACAAACGGGATAATTTTCAATTTGTTCTTCGTTGCTTGGATATGCATCCATGTAATACGTTACATCCCAGCTGCGGTCAAATGTTAAATTACGGCTTAACACAACTACACGATACATAATTTCGCCATTGTCATTCTTATAGCGTATTAGCCAAAATTTGGGATGAAACGAAGCGTGCCGGTTCTTTTTTGTGCCCGACAGCGCTACACTGAATACCATTTTTTCTAGCAAAATATATAGTTCCGTAACATTGCCTGGCATATGAATTTGACCGGCTTCACAAAACAAGGCAATTTTGTCTGCTGTTTTTTTCAATGCCTCTAATAAACAGACGGGGTTTTTAATCAAATTCGTATCGGTTTCTGCTGAAAGCCCCAACGCCATTGTAGCGCCTACCAAAGCATCTAAGTCCAACGAATACGTTGTTCCAATAGCAAAATCCAAATGATACGTAGCTGGTGGAGCTAGCAATTCACCATAATTCAAACGGTTTTGATCTGGGCGCAACATATTTATTCCGCCTCACTTTCAAAAATATCATTCATAATCGTTTTAGCATTTCCATACCGGTAATCTAATTCTCCCCCAGTAAACCAGTCCAGTATATCACCGGGGAGTTTGTTTACTGTTCGGGAACGTGCTTCACCTTTAAGCCATACTTCACGCTTTGTAATTTCATCTTCTGCTTTTTCAATCTGTTCGTGCAATAACGCCTGCTGGCAATTTTTCAAGAAATTATACAACCATTTATTTCTTCCCTGTTTCAATAAACTTAAGCGGGTAAAAATGCCGTCAATATCCAAGGCAGAACTATATTCTATTATATTGTTTTCCTTTTCTTTCCAGGCAATTTCTGCCTGTTCATAAGTTTCTTGCCTGCAAATACGATTATATAAGATGCGCAACAAATAAACAAAGTTGGAAAAATTTAATGCCATTTCATAATCTTGTCTCATCGAATCCGGGAAATGATATTTGCATTTCTCCAAGTCTTGGAAATAATCACACCCTTGCAAAACATCACTTAAATTATTCTGTAACAAATAATCCATCATGGAATCAGGACATGTCATATGGATTTGCCTCTTCAAGAAAGAACCTTCTTCTTTATCCAATTTCATAGAAAGAGTTTTTCGCCACTCTTCTTTTCCTAAATATGCAGTATCCGGCAAATTCCAAAAACGAGCATAAGGTACATCGCCGGCATCCGCATCGTCCCGTTCTTCTTTTTTATCATTTCGATTTCCCATGCTTAAAATATTTTCCTTATTCCTTTTTTGCGCTGCTACATATTGAAGATATTCTGTCAGGGAAATGTTATTTCTGAAAATATCATATCTGCGCAAGCCAGCCCAATAGATTTCAGCAGGTGTTCTTTTCACCCAGTTATTGCCATTATTGCGTAAAATGCGGCGACCAATTACCCCGCTGTGTTCTGATGGATCTTGCTCATATAATGCTTTCCCTGTATCATGTTCACTTTTTCGTAATAAGCCCATCAAGTTGTTGGATTCTGCTAACTTGCTTAACTCAATGTCTCGTAATTCGTAAGGTACTAAAAAGAAATACTTAGCCCTGGTCTGGATAGTGGTCGTACCGGGGAAAAATATATCCGCAAAGCCGTCACGAATTGGTGCAATTCCCAATTCGTCTAACGTTGCTTTCTCTCCTAACATATCCAAAATGCTGTTAACTTTATCTCGATCTGACTTTGAAAAATCTATCCAACCTATAGGCATTCTTTAGTCCTCGCTTTCGTAGGGTTAGTCATGCCTCTATTATTCTTCCTGTTTACGTTTTTTCCTGCAACCGAATATTGTTAGCATTAAATGTTGGTAACCATTTTACTCATTTTCGGAGTCTACGCCTTCCCACACATTTAATCGGAGCACCCTTAATCGATGCTCCGGTTATGTGTTACGGGCGATTTAGCGTATCCTCCATTTTTTAGGCGACTTCCTATTTTGTCCATAAAGGTCATTAGAAATACTTGCGCATACAAAGTTATGGCCAGACCGCCACTCACTATTACACCGAATTTAATTATAACAGTATCATCATCGCATTGAAAATTTCATCTATTTGGATAGTCATCCAAAAAATGACAGTTTTTTTCAGAAAAAGAAGCTTTTAAGTTGATATATACGATATATTAATCAATTTTAAACATTTATTTTTTTGCAATAAGCTTTCTTAACAAAACGCCACTCACGATTCCCCTGTTACGAATACATTGATTTATCAAAGTTTTCACAAAGCTCCATAACCCAGTTTTTCCTTGCAATTTCAGAAATCCATTCTTCCGGAATCCCTTTCTCTCCGCCAATACCGTATATAATTCCTGCAAGGCCGCCAGCTACCGCACAGGTCGTATCCGTATCGCCGCCTAAATTGGCGGCCAGCAGGATACAATCACGATAATTACCACTATGCGATAAACTCCACAAGTTCATCAGTAACTCCAATATTTTCGGCTAGTTCAAGGTACTCACCTTTCAGCGCGTACTGTCCAATCAACTGTCGTGCCTCCGGATTACCGAAGATCACCGTAACGGCATTATCCAGTTCCCCTATATCTTCTTCTCCCCACATTTCCTGCCACATATCCATTTTGTCGATTGCGTCATATTCGTACATCGTAAGCGGCATTAGAGGCTCCGCCTGTTCTGCCGTCATGACGATCACATAAATGTCTTCCATCTCTGGCCAGCACCCGTATTCAAGAAAGTTCAGTATGTTTTCGCACAGTTCGTTAAACTCCTGATGTGTCAATGTTTTTTTCTGCAGTTTTTCCTGCAGGCTTTCCGTTTCATAGTTACCAGATGGCATGAACTGCGACATGTACTGCAGGATTTTTTCTGTACTGGTTAAATCTTCTAAATCTAAAATCTCTTTGGCCATTTTCGCCTCATCCTCCATATGCCATTAAATTCAAAACTTCCATCCATGTTAACAGAGAGCTTTTTTACCTTCCCCTTATTTCATACGTTTCTTAGTCACACAGCAAAGTGCTCCTTCGGCGACCACATATAAAATTTTTCCTTCCGCAACTTTGCCGATCTTATCGTACAGCCGACCGGCGCTGAAACTTTCTCCCAACGTGGTATAAGGGCTGTTAGCAACGTAACCGATTTTATCCAGCCCTTTCAGCAACACCTTAATTGCTTCTTTGTCGTACGCGTTATCCGGTTCTTTTTCCAGCCGCACTGTCATTCCTTTTTTCAAAAAATCCTGCCCATGATAATGCTTTGTTCCGGTAATAGTGAAATACATTTTTTTCATTTTGCTTTTCCTCCGTTCTGAAACTATTTTTCCTGTTCTTAAATATTTGCAAAACTTATTGCAACAGTTTTATCGAAAAAAGAAAAATTTTTGTTGCAATAACTTCTTCATTTAAAGTTCCCTGCTGTTCCTACTATCTAAATTCTACATTTTTTCGCGTCCAAAAGTCACCTCTCGCAAAGACAAAAACGAACCCCCGTCAGCCCGGTCATGGAGCGGGTTACAGGGGTTCATTAATTTTTCTGTTAAATTTTATCTGCTTGCACAGGGCAAATTGCTTTCTCAATCTCCGGAATTGTACATTTCGCTCAACAGCCGGATTTCCTCCTTCATTCGATTCACCACGGCTTCCGGCGCCACAATCTTCACGCCGTTTCCCAGCGCCATGATCCAACCCAGGAACTGGCTGCTGACCGCCACATTCACCGTAGTACGGAAATGGCCTTCGTCCACAGGACTGATGGAAATTTCTTTGCCAAACCGGTCAATGAGCACGCCGACCATTTCGTTTTCCGCTTCCAGCGTTATCCGGCATTCTTCCCCGCCGTATACGCCGAACAGGCTCTTGGTGTACCGGGGCATATCAAATTCTTTAAATTTTTCTTTGCCTTTGCGTTTTTTATCCAGCAGCTCGATCTTCAGCATTTTGTCGACCCGGTAATGCTTGATTTTTCGCTCTTCCCCATCGTAGCCAACCAGATAATAATTTTCGTCGTCCCACATCAGGCCCCAGGGACTCACTTCATACCAGGCGCCGCCCTTCCGCAGTTCCATTTCCTTTTTTACGTTCCACCGGTAATACTTAAACTGAATCTGGCAGTCGCTGCCGATGGCCTCGTGAATTTTATCCACGTTAAAGTAAATGCTTTCGTTCACAGTCTTAACCCGGCCGGTAATGAAAACCTGCCGCTGCAGTTTCCGGGCTTCGTATTTACTGGTGAGGGATTCCAGTTTCCGTATCAGCTTGTTCGATTTTTTCCCTGTTATAAATTTAGCCGCCTGTACCGAATCCACCAGAAGTTTCAGTTCCGGCAGTTCAAATTCCCGGTTTCCTATATGGTAATAAAAATTCCTTTGGGCCTGCACTTTTATGATATCAAGTCCGTAATGCCGCAGCTCTTCAAAGTCAGTGTACAGCGTTTTCCGGTCTGCGTTCACGCCGCAGTCGTTCAACCGTTCCGTAATCTGCGCAAGGGTAAGGGAATGCTGGTCGTCGGTTTCCCGCATTAAAATTTTCGCCAGGTACAGCAGTTTCAGTTTCTGGTTATCGCCCTTTGTTATTTTGATTCATCTCCTACGAACGTGTAAGCAATGCAGTTTATTAAAAAGCAGTCCCAAAAAATTTCAGGACTGCTCATGGTATTTTGAATTCCATATCTCATTTTATAAACGTAACCACGTCATGCAAACTCTTCCGCGTCCGGGCCTTCGGCGCTTCGTCCCCATAGCCGAAAGCAAGGGCTGCCACCAGCATACCATGGCTCAGGTTTTTCTTTTCCATCCATTCCGAAAGTTCCGGATAGGCAAAGAAGATATCGCAGATCCACAGGCTGCCGATGCCCAGCTCCTGCGCCGCCAGCAGCATGTTTTCCACGGCAGCGGCAACAGACTGCACGTTGCAGAGCTCCGCCACCCGCTCATCCACAGAGAGGTTTGAAGCAAAATCCGTACAGCGGCCAAGGTCATTGGAAACCAGCACCACCACCGGTGCTTCCCGCATCACATTCACACTGGTAAAAGCGCCGTTAATGAACTTCATGCTGTCCGGCAAAAAGGGTTCGTGGGCCTTGATCTCCAGATTCAGCCCCCGCTCCATCACCTGAGCCAGCTCTTCCTTCGCATCCCCCCGCACTACCGTAAAGTGCCAGGGCTGCCGGTTCTTGGAAGAAGGCGCCGCAATGCCCGCCTCCAGAATCGTATGCAGGTCCATTTCGGAAATGGCATCCGGCTTGAATTTTCGGATGCTGCGCCGGTCTTTAATCGCCTGCAATGCCGATATTACTTTCTTTTCTTTTTCGCCATCCTCCATAATATCTTCCCTCTTTTGTCTTTTTTTGTTTAACAACTATGGTAGTTGCGTAGAGAGATTGAGCTTTTGCAAAATCTTTTTACGCTAAATTCATTCTGCTAAAAAGCACCCGCGCATTCTTCGTACTCTGTTCCGCAATATGCGCAAAATCCGTGCCCCGGACCAGGGCCGCGTTCTGCGCAACAAATTCCGTCATGGACGGGTCGTTCCGCCGTCCCCGGAACGGTTCCGGCGCCAGATAGGGACAGTCTGTTTCCAGTACAAACAATTCTTCCGGACAGGCCACCAGCACTTCCCGCACCTTTTTATTATTCTTATAAGTAGAGGTACCGCCGAAGCCCAGGTAATATCCCCGCTTCCACAGTTCCTTCGCCATTTCCAGGGAACCGGAAAAGCAGTGGAACACCGCCTTCAGTTCTTTCGGCGCCTCGTTTTGGAAAAAAGCCAGGCAGTCCCCGTGGGCCTCCCGGTCATGGATCACCACCGGCAGATCCAAAGAATACGCCAGATCGCACTGCTGCTTCAGCCGCAGCAGCTGCACCTCCTTCGGCTCATTTTCCTTCCAGTAATAATCCAGCCCGATCTCCCCGATGGCCACTACTTTTTCGTGCTCCCGGACCAGCTTTTCCAGTTCGGCGATATAACTTTCGTCTTTAATGCCAGCCAGATCCTCCGGATGCCAGCCCACCGCCGCATAAACAAAATTGTACTGCTCGGCCATTTCCACAGAAGCCACCGACGATTCGTAAGTCGTACCCTGGGTGATGACCGCCTCCATATCCCTGGCCAGCCGCTCCATCACCACAGCCCGGTCACTGTCGAAACGACCGTCATCCAAATGGGCGTGAGTATCTATAATACCTAAACGTGACATAGAAAGCCTTTCAACAAAATAATAATGAATGTAGCGTGGCAAGACTGATCAAAACATTGTGCGTGTTTGCGTAATTTCATGAGACGAAATGCGCCGTCGTGGCAAGACTGTTTGAGGGCGAAGCCCGAGTTTCGCAGCCACAGGCGCATGAGTCCATGAAATAGCAAACGCAAACAGTTTTGGGCAGTCTCGCCACGCACACAACTTATTTGTAATGATTATTTCACTTTGCTTCCACTCTTGATATTAGGCGCATCCGCCAGCACCAGGTTGCCTTCCCCGTCGGAAGCCGCCAGCAGCATACCGTAGGACATAATGCCCCGCAGCTTGGTAGGTTTCAGGTTCTTGATCACGATTACGTTGCGGCCCACCAGTTCTTCCGGTGTGTAGTACTGGGCGATGCCGGACACGATGGTCCGTTCCTCTTCCCCTAACTGCACCTGGATCTTCATGAGCTTATCGGTCTTGGGAACCCGTTCTGCCGATAAAATTTTCGCTACCCGCAGATCGATCTTGGCGAAGTCGTCAATGGTGATCTCGCCCTCGGCCGCCGGGGCAGATTTTTTCGCATCGGCACCCATGGCCGCTTCCAAAGCCGCGTTCTTTACTTCCGTAGCCGTGCGCACCGCATCGTCCGCCGCCGCGCTGACCCGGGCTCTTGCGGAAGCTACCGCTGCCAGCACCGCGCCGCCAACCGCTTTGGCTGCGTCGCCTGCCGCCGCAACAGCATCGCTGGCCGCATCTGCCGCAGAGTTTGCTTTTTTCGCCGCCGCTTCTTTGGCTGCCAGTGCTTTCGCTTTAGCTTCTTCTGCTTTCGCCTGGGCTTCCGCTAAAGCGTCTGCTTTTTTCGGTTCCGCTTTCTTATTTTTATTGACAGCCGGTTTGGCCGGTTCCGGATGATATTCTTCATGCTTTCCGGTTTCCGGATTATACACCTTACCGGCATATTTTTTGGTTGCACCGATCAACGTACGGCCATCCGGTAACACGTCGATGCGGGGATACAAAGGCTCGCCCTTTACCACTTTGGTTCCGTCGGCAATGCCGCCCCACTTCAGATCCGCCAGCAGGTTCTGCTCTTTGCATTCCAGCCCCAGCTGCCGTAAGATCTCCGGCGTGGTTCCCGGTACATAAGGCTCGATCATAACGGCCACAAAACGCAGCACCTCCGCCAGGTTGTACAGCACCAGATGCAGACGGTCGTCATCGGCCGGATCCTTCGCCAGCTTCCAGGGCGCCGTGTCGTCAATGTATTTGTTGGCGCTGGCGATTAGTCCCCATACGGCTTTAATGGCATCGTTGATCTCCATCTTGTCCATATGTTCCCGATAGGCGGCCAGCGTGGATTCCGCCAGCTTCATCAGGGCGGTGTCCACATCCTGTGCCACGGAAGGACAGTTCTTCAGTTGGCCTTCATGATATTTTTCCACCATGCTTACGGTCCGGTACAGCAGATTGCCCAGGTCGTTGGCCAGGTCTGCATTGATCCGGTTGATGAGGGCATCCCGGCTGAAGTTGCCGTCGCTGCCCAGATTGATCTCCCGCAGCAGGAAATAGCGGATAGCATCGGCGCCGAATTCATCGATCAGGCCGTTAGGATCCACTACGTTGCCGATGGATTTGCTCATTTTGGTGCCGTCCACTACCAGCCAGCCGTGGCCGTACACTTTCTTCGGAATTTCTTCCCCCATGGCCATCAGCATAATGGGCCAGATAATAGAATGGAAACGAACGATCTCCTTGCCTACCAGATGGATATCCGCCGGCCAGAATTTATGGAACATTTCCTCATTTGACTTAAACCCGATGGCGGTCATATAGTTCAGCAGGGCGTCGAACCACACATATACCACATGCTTGGGATCGAAGGGCGCCTTGATGCCCCAGTCGAAAGACGTACGGGTCACGCACAGATCTTCCAGCCCCTGCTTAATGAAGTTGATCATTTCGTTGCGGCGGGCCACCGGCTGGATAAAGTCGGGATGCTCGTCAATATACTGGAGCATGCGGTCCGCATATTTGCTCATTTTGAAGAAATAACTTTCTTCCTGCATCTTCTCTACCGGGCGGCCACAGTCGGGGCAGTTGCCGTCCACCAGCTGATGCTCGGTCCAGAAGGATTCGCAGGGCACGCAGTACCAGCCTTCGTAATTCTTTTTATAAATATCCCCCTGATCGTAGATCTGCTGCATCACAGCCTGCACCACTTTTTCGTGGCGCTCCTGGGTGGTGCGGATAAAATCGTCGTTGGTCACTTCCAGCCGTTTCCACAGGCTCTGGAAAGTAGCCACGATCCGGTCCACATATTCAATGGGAGTGATTCCCAATTCTTCCGCCTTACGCTGGATCTTCTGGCCGTGCTCATCGCTGCCGGTGAGGAAAAATACATCTTCCCCCTTGGCCCGGTGGTAACGGGCAATGGCGTCCGCAATGGTAGTGCAGTAAGCATGGCCGATGTGCAGCTTCTCACTGGGATAATAAATCGGTGTGGTAATAAAAAACGGTTTCTTTTCCATTGGCTTTCCCTTTCTTTCTTATGTCTCTGTATTACAGAATAATAAACTTTTTCAAATTCCTCTTGCGTCTCTTTGCTCTGCAGTTAGCCGCGAAAAAATTACGTCTGAACGACAAGAAACAAATTAGAAACTTTCATTTTATTATTTTACTATTTTTCCTGCTCCTGAATCAAGCGGTTATATAAATCCCGTTTGGGAATTTTAAACTGTTTTGCAATCTGGGCCAGGGCTTCTTTCTTGGGAATGCCCGCTGCAATTTTTTCCTTTACTGCTTCCAGCGGGTCTTTTTCTTCTTCATCCTCTGCCGGAACCTCTTGGGCTTGGGCGATAACTAAAACGAATTCACCCCGGGGCGTGTTTTCTTTTAAATAGGTAATCGCCTGGGACACCGTGCCCCGCCAGAATTCTTCGTGAAGTTTTGTCAGCTCCCGGCCGAAAGCCATCTGCCGGTCACCCCACGCTGCCAAAATTTCTTCCAGCACATCCACGATGCGGTGGGGCGCTTCATATAAAACCACCGTGGCCGGAATATTTTTCCATTTTTCCAGCTGTTCCTTCCGGTTCTTTTTGCTTTTCGGCAAAAAGGCGCCGAAAAAAAACGGAGTGGAAGGCAGTCCCGATGCAACCAGGGCCGTCAGGCAGGCATTGGCCCCCGGCACCGGCACAACGGTAACGCCCTTTTCGATGGCCAGCTTCGCCATGGCCTCCCCGGGATCGGAAATCCCCGGGAACCCCGCATCGGTCACCAGGGCGATATTTTTTCCCTCCAGCAGCTCCTGCAGCAGCACCGGGCCCTGCTTTTCTTTATTATTTTCATCGTAATGGATCAGCTTCCCCTTAATGGAAAAATGATTCAGCAGCTGCAGGGTGCGCCGGGTGTCCTCCGCCGCGATAAGATCTGCCGCTGCCAGAACCTCCAGGGCCCTGGGCGTCATGTCTCCCAGGTTCCCGATAGGGGTTGCAACTAAAAATAATGTGCCTGACATAAAATCTCCAAAATCCAAAAATATTATAAACCAACTTTTAATAGTGTGAAAAGATTTTACAAAGCTATTTGTGTTATTTCAATACTCCCCAATGCCCGTAACGTTTGCCGCCAACACGCTCGATACGGCCTGAAGATTTTAAAGAATTCATTACTCGTTGCACGATGCGCCTTGTTGTATTGAGCGCTTTTGCAATTTCATCTTGAGATATTGCAGGATTATCTTTCAGAATTTTTATAATGTCAAATGCCAACGTGTCTTCCAAAGCACCGTGTGCTTTGGCACTTTGGTGCTTTGGTGCTTTGGAGCCCTCTTCTTTCTCTTTATCCTCTTTTATCAACGCACTCTGCAACGCGGTAAAATGCACGCGAATCCCGTTGCCTCGCAACTCATAACGTGGAATCTCAGAACCAATATTCTTCATCAACATTCCTTCGTTGATATTGTAAATTCATAATTGGATCAATTTCTTTTAAAATAACTTGCGTTACGTTTAAATCTCTTATCCTCCTGGCTGTAACTAAAAACTGTCTGTTACGAGGAAAGATTATTTCTTCGTAAAGAACTTCCTTGCCTGAATAACCGTCAATTTGCATATAAACCAGTTGTGTATCTGCTTTTTCAATTTTTTTCCTTATTCCATTTAAACTGTTATTTTCTATGCCAGCACCTGTCAAATCCCTGCGCGTCCTACTTGTTAAATTATATATCCTTCTTCTGCTCCGCCTGCTGCAACAGAAAGAAACGCTTCTGCGTTTCAATTTCTGCGCGAAGCTGTTCTTCCGAAGGAAGAAACAATTTGTATTTAGAAGCAAAAAGCTGTTCATTCCCATGAAGCACAGAGTATTTCGCAATATCCTCGTCTGTATCCGCACATAAAACAATACCCAACGTCGGGTTATCGTCACTGCGCTTTTTCAGTTCATCATACATGCGGATATACATATCCATTTGTCCAACATCCTGATGGGTGATTTTACTTGTCTTTAAATCAATCAGCACAAAGCATTTCAGAATGTAGTTGTAAAATACCAAGTCAATGAAATAATCTTCTTTCTCAGTATGAATATGCTGCTGCCTGGCAACAAACGCATAGCCTTTCCCCAATTCCATCAAAAATTTTTGCAGGTTGCTAATAATAGCTTGTTCCAAATCTGATTCATAATATTTTGTGTCCTGCTGCATGCCTAAAAATTCCGCAATCACAGGGTTCCGGATAAATTCCAGCTTGTCCTGCAAAGGTGCGGCATGCTCTTTCATCTCCGCTTCTACTCCAGCCGGGTCTTGGGTTTTCAGCATCCGATAATAATATTGGGTAGATATGTTGCGTTGCAGGGTACGCACACTCCAATTCTGCTCGCAAGCTTCTTTTTCATACCAGCTGCGGGCAATGGGATCATTTACCTGAAGTAGTACGCGATAATGCGACCAAGTTAAGTTCGCCAATTGTCGCCACGCTGTGGCGACAATTTCATCATCGGAATTATCTTGTGATTGTCGCCTCACTGTGGCGACAATCTTTGGATACATTTGATAGAAGTTCAGATAACGATATAAAGAGGCTCTGTCGTAGCCTTTTCCGTATTTTTCACTGAGAAATGCAGAAAGGGATGCTATCGTTTTTCTTCCATACTCGGCCCGGCCTTCTCCTCCCAGTTCCTCTTCCGCAATCCGTTTGCCCAATAGCCAGTTGCGAATCACAAGCGTGCGGTCAACCGCTTTAAAAGCATATCGTTGTGCCAATTCTATAATAGAGGATGCATCCTTAAGGATGTCGCCACTACTGGGATACAAAATTATATCATCCATTACTATCCTTCTTTCTGTAATTACTGGTCTTGTCGGCTCCCCTTCCGCCTGGTCGTAAAAACGACCAACTTCAAAACGCAAAACCAGACGTAGTGCGGGTTTTGGTTCCTTTTACTCTTAAGTTTTTAAATGTAGAACCTTATTGGAAGCTTTGACAGCAATCATTGAACGGCTGTCAATACAAACTGAAAGAGAGCGGAAGTTTAGGGTTTGCGCAGAAATTCTCCTGTTCGCGTACACCTTCGTACTCTTCCGCCTTCTTCACTCATATTTTCTGTAAGATGATCCGCTAAAAACTCATTTGCTTTCTTCATAACTTTTTCTGACATAAATGACATAACGCTTACCCTTTTTCTTTTTATGGAAACACTGTTTTGGAAATTTGACATTGACAAAATAAATGAAGGACCAATTAATCTTTCTTTTGGTAATACGCGTATTTTCCTCTGCCTGAAAGAACAATTTTGTTTTCTTTGACCAACTTCCTGAGAAGCCAGGTAGCATGATTTTCATTACAGCGGCATAAATCTATAACATCTGAGCGGGTAATTTTATGATAGGTATCTATGTAAGAAATAATCATTTCTTGCTCCTGAATAGTGTCCCAGCCTTTTTGCCGGGTATATCCGGAAGAGTTATTGATAGCAGCATAAATGTTTGAGCTCAACATATAACGCCTGGCCGGACCGTTTCCTACTCCTTCAACCAAGCCCTGCTCTAAAAGCCATTCGACAGTGTTTTTGGCTTCAACAGTACCTTTTTGGATACGGATAGCAAGATTCTCTAATGTTGCCCGCCGTTCCTGTTTCAGTACAGACAGAATTATCAAAACATCTACCGGCAATTCTTTGTTTAACCGCTTTTGTTCTGAAACCAATATTTTGACGAACTCTTTATCAACTTCTGAGCTGTCTAAACATAATACTACCGAAATATCAGTAGACGATGAATAATCTGGAATGCCATGGCCGCTTCGAAGCATGGAAGCATATATCTTGTCAATTCCACGACCCGTTCTTTCTGCTAATCCGATTCTTTTCGCAGCTTCAACCAGTAAAATATTACGTGTAGTTGGGGCTACGGTTAGAATATTATTCACACTGACTCCTTCGGGGAAACCGCCCGGGCTTACGATCCTCATCTGTTGTTCTGTGAGCTGAATCTGTACTGCGCCCATGCGGAAGTAATCGCGATGTACCAGCGCATTTACAAAACCTTCGCGGAAAGCCTCCGGTTCGTAATTCCGGATTGGAACCCGGAAAAGCCCTATCATAATTTCCCGCTCGGATATGCGGGACTGAAACAGCATATCAACCTTTTCAAAGGTTTGAAGTAAAGAAAAATGCATGGCCGACGGATTTACAATAACCGCAGTCTTATCCAGGACCTGAAAGAGAACCTCGTGACTGGGAACAAATTCACGAATATATTTTTCATTACCAACCATTAAGAGCCCAGCTATCGTAGGAAAATACTTACCATCAATTTCCTTTACAAATCCTAACGCCTTGTCAATTTCTAAATCAGATAATTCCAACAAGGTTGTGTCACCATGATAAATTTCAATCATTTTGCGAAGCCGTTCGTGTTCTATTTTACTTAATGCTACATCGGCCTCGATATCCTTGATGATCTGGGCGGAAGGATCCAATGCCTGAATATAAGACAAACGCTGTAAAATTTCTGCTGGCTTCATGGGAATGGTTTCGGGCATACCATCTGTTTTTAAACGCCGACGCATATATTTTCCATCTGTTGTCATCATCAGCTGATGCGAAATCGGAACTTCGATTACCAAAACATCCTTATGATCTATTTCTTCTAAATACATTTTTGTAAAAAGTGAAGGATTGGTGTGGTTTTGTATGTCTGCAACCATTTGTGGAATATTTTTATGCTGTACATTGACCCCGGTAACCGTACCATTATCTTCAATACCCAAATAAAGCGTTCCACCCTCTGTGTTGGCCATACCAACCAAATCTTCAAACAGTCTTGACATTGGATAACATCTCACGTCGCTTTTAAACTCTATTTTTAAAGTTTCTTTGAGTTGCTCCATTATCGTACTCCTAAAAATTTATTTTAATTGTAATTATAACTATAACTATAACTGTAATTCTAATTGAATTTTATCATAGCTCTATGTAAATAGCAACAAGAAACATTGATATAGCTCATGGCAGTTATTCATTAATTTGTGATGCGCAGGTCATATCTTTTTTTAATTGTAATTTTAATTATAATTAAAAACTCAAAATTCCTAAAACCATTGATACTACAAGGCATTTCGCCTGTCCAATGCTCGGTTTTCATGTATTTTCCCTTGTTTTTGCCCTTACGGCCCCGCCGACCACCTTGTCCAGCAGCCTTGCGGAAGTACGCTTCGCTTCCCTTGTAGCGTGAGCGTAGATTGACATCGTGGTATTGACATCGGAGTGTCCTAACAGCTCCTGCACATCGGTGGGCTTTGCCCCGCCCGACAGCAGGTTGCTCGTGTAGGTGTGCCGCAGCATATGGAAGTGGAAATCTTCAAGCCCTTCGACCTGTTTCCTTGCCTTCTGGCATACCTGACCGACCGCCCCGACGCTTTCAAACATCCCGTCCGGCCTGACGCAGACAAAGGATAATTCCTTGTACCCTTCAGGGACTTCCGCCGTCCTCGGCAGGCTGTAAACCTCGTAGTAGCTGCGGTCTTTTTCCTTCACTGCGGTATAGTAGTTCAGGTGGTAAAGCTCCCCGTACTGGAAACGGTTTTTGTGCTGCTCCGCCTTCGCCGCCCGCAGGATTTCCGCCAGCGTGTCGCAGAAGTCCACGGTGCGGACTTTGCTCCGCTTGGTCGTCCCTATCTCGGTCTTGTGCCTTGTGCCGTTGTACCGCATACTGCGGCGTACCGTCAGGTACTGCTCGTCCAGATTGATGTCCTGCCATGTCAGGCCGCAGACCTCGCCAATGCGAAGCCCCGTGTAGTAGGCGATCTGTACGGGCAGCAGCGCAGGGTTTTTCCTGTCTTTCAGATAGCCGGTCAGCTTCAGGTATTGCCCGTGGGTAATGGTCGGTCGGGAAACCGCCTCGGCTTCCTCCCCGCAGAAGATGTCCGCTTCCTCTTTCCGTCCCCGCAGCCGTACATACTGCATCGGGTTGAAGGTAATCAGCCGTTTCGGGAACACCGCAAAGCGGAACGCCCCTTGCAGCACCGCAGAGAACTGGAGCATATATCCCTTGCTCATCGGGGGAGAGGCCGTCCCGTCCGGGTTTGTGCCGCCGTAGCTCATAAAGTCAATGAACGCCTGCAAATGGTCGGCCGTTACGGTCTTTAGCTTTCGGCTGCCTATCGGGTATTTCTTGATTTTTTTGACCGCCGCCGTGTACGCCATGACCGTCCCGTTGCTCAGGCTGCTGGGCTTTAAGTCTTCCTCAATCCACAGATCCAGCATTTCGCCTGCGGTAATGTTTTCCGCCTTGCCTACAAACCTTTTGGCTTCGTAATCTTCCATCGCCTTGCGGAGCAGGGCTTCCGTTTCGCTTTTGCTCTCCGTGCCCGCAAACTCTTTCTGTACCTGTCTGCCGCTTTCATCTTCGATATAAAAGCGGTAATACCACTTCTTGCCTTTTTTCCTTACAGAACCTTTTGCCATAGATAAAAAATCTCCTTCCTATCCGTGGCAATCGGGACTGTGACATATGGTGTGCGTAAAATAAGTTGTGTCACTTACGCCGGTTGGTTTCAACCGGCCTGTTTTTTTGTCAAGGTGCCACGGAATTTTCTTTTTCGGACAGCCGTGCTTCGGCTTCCGCCACTATCCCGAAGAGGTCGCCCATGGATACCTTTGTGCGTCCCTCATCGTAGATATGTAAAATCCCGTCAAGAAATCGCTTCATATCTTCGATAGGCTGTTCCATTTCCTTGCGGTATACCCGTTCGGTAATCGCTCCC
>OMYP01000013.1 GCA_900315345.1 uncultured Selenomonadales bacterium
ATTATATCTTGCTGCATAGCAAAAACGCTGACAACACGAAGTCGTCAGCGTCTCAAAACTTTATTTTATTTCATTGTCCTCTTGACGGGGAGCGGTTCAGATCAGGGAGTGTTTTTAAATTACGAATCTTGTCTTTGTTCTGCTTCATGCATCTCAGTCCAGCCGGTGCGCAGTTCCGGAGGCCGCTGTACCGTATGGTCCGTGCGCTGGGTGAAGCCCCGGCCGAATACGTCGCTGGCATCCTGTACGATCATGAAGGCAAAAGGATCCAGCCCTTTTACCAGCTGTTTGATCTTGGCTACCTGGGTCAGTTTTACAACGCAGAACAAAATCTTCCGGTGCTGGTGGGTAAAGGCTCCTTCCCCTTCGATGTAGGTGACGCCCCGGCCTACGATTTTGATAATGGCTTCGGCGATCTCTTCGTTGTGGTCACTGATGATAATGATATTTTTCTTAAAATCGAAACCGTCTGTAAAGGCGTTGGACACCTTGAATACCACGAAATAGGCGGTCATGGTGTATAAGGCCGGCTCCAGCCCGAAGAAGAAAGCGCCGGCGCAGAGCAGTACGATATTGATCAGAAAACCGGTAGTGCCGATGCTGATGCTGTAAAATTTCTGGACGATGGCGCCAATAATATCGCTGCCTCCCGTGCTGCCCCCTACCCGGTACAGGGTCCCCAGACCAATACCGTGGAGGACGCCCCCGGCAATACAGCTCAGCATGGGATCATGAACTGCCATCAGCTGGTTCAGGGGCGCGAACAGATGAAGAAAAAAGGAGAGGGCTACAGTGCCGAAGATGCCGCTGATGAAATAGTTTTTGCTCATCAGCTTATAGGCCAGGAAAAACAGGGGGATGTTGAACAGGATGTTGGTGACGCTGACCTGCCAGCCGAACAGGTAGAACAGGATCATGCCCAGACCGGTGATGCCGCCGCTGAGCAGGTGATGGGGCAGGAAGAAGGTGTTCAGGGCGATACCTGAGATACAGGTGCCCAGGGTAATGGTCAGATACCGTTTCAGTTGTTTATTCATTAATAAAGCTCCTTGTTTTTGTGAAGTCCTTAAGGAAATACAACCTTTAGCATACCACTATATTAGAAAAAAGCAATGCCGGTTTGCCGGAAAAAATTTGCTTTTTCTTTTTTTGGCAGGCTAATATTTAAAAATTTGCTGTTATATGCTAAAATAAGCATGGAATTTTGTATACAGTATTATTTTTTTACCGAAACAAATCGAAGGAAAAATATATGAAACTGGTTGAGACTGGATACGCGAAGATCAATCTGGGGCTGGACGTGCTGGGACTGCGCCCGGATAAATATCACGAAGTGGCCATGGTGATGCAGACCGTCAGTCTGGCGGATACGGTAACCATTACGGACGCGCCGGAGCTGCAGGTGACTACGGATCTGCCCGGACTGGAAGGGGGACCTTCCAATCTGGCCTATAAGGCAGCGGTGCTGATGGGCGAGTATGCCCGCCGGACCCCCCGGGTACATATCCATATTGAAAAGAAGGTCTTCCTGGCAGCGGGACTGGCAGGGGGAAGTACAGATGCGGCAGCGGTCCTTCGCGGCCTGAACCGGTACTGGGAGCTGGGACTGCCGGCGGAAAAGCTGGAACGGCTGGGGGCCAAACTGGGATCTGATGTGCCGTTCTGTGTGGCCGGGGGAACGGCTCTGGCTGAGGGACGGGGCGAGATACTGACTGCGCTGCCGGACCTGTCGCCCCTGTATCTGATTTTGGCCAAACCCGGGCTGGACATTTCCACTCCCTGGGCGTACCGGGAGTTTGACAAACAGAAAAACGTGGTCCATCCGGATATCGAAGGTATGGTAAAAGCGGTACGGGCCGGTGATATTGAGGGCGTACTGCGGCGTTGCGGGAATGTACTGGAGCCGGTAACGGCAGGGGCCCATCCGGAAATCCGGGAAATAAAGCAGAGGATGCTGCAAAACGGGGCGAAACCGGTGCTTATGAGCGGAAGCGGTCCTACTGTGTTTGGTTTTGTAAAAGAGAAAAAAGCTGGCGAAGAAATCGCCGCTTTGCTGCAGTCGATGCAGATGGAGACAGCGGTTGCGGAACTTGTGGGGAGGCAAAAAGTATGAGCGGACATCTGGAACAGATTCGTCTGGACAGTTATAAACCCTTGCGGGAGCTGGTTTGCGAACATATTCGGGAGGCTATTATAAACGGTACGTTCGCACCGGGTGAACGGCTGATGGAGATTCAGATGGCAGACGAGATGGGAGTCAGCCGCACCCCTGTACGGGAGGCCATCCGCAAGCTGGAGATGGAAGGCTTTGTGGTGATGATCCCGCGGCGGGGGACGTATGTATCCAATATGTCCATCAAGGACATCAACGACGTGTACGAGATCCGCATCAGCCTGGATACACTGGCAGCAGGTCTGGCGGCGGAGCGGATCAGCGATGAGGAACTGGAAGAGCTGCAGCGCCTGCTGGTGAAGGTAGGGGCTGCCATTGAAAAAAACGATATGGCAAAAGTTGTGGAAGCGGATATCGAGTTCCACGATGTATTGTATAAAGCCAGCCGCAACGAACGGCTGCGTAATATCATCAATAACCTGCGGGAACAGATTACCGTGATCCGGGGCGTATCCATGCGGTATCCGGGACGGTTGAAGGATACCCAGGATGAGCACCGCCGGCTGGTAGAATGCATATCCGCCCGGAATGTGGAGAAAAGTCAGGAAATGGCCCGGATCCATCTGGAAAATGCAGAAAAGACCCTGATGGCAGCCATGTCGGAGCGGAAAGATGGCGGGGATATCAGCAAACTTGCGGAGAAAAAGAAAGTTGAAGAATCAGAATCAGAATAATACGAAGAACCGTATAATGAAACAATATGACCTGATCATTCTGGCCGGAGGAAAGGGAATGGTAACCCTGCCCGGCCAGGGTACCAGGGCCCGGACGCTGGCAGAACTGAGAGGCCGGCGTCTTTTAGATTATATACTGGACGGAGTGAAGTGCAGCTCCCGTATTGATACGGTAACGCTGGTTGCCCACAGTGTGAACCGGGAGGCGTTCCGGCAGGCCCTGCCGGGAGAGGTACAGCTCTGTATCTGTGACGGCAGCATGGCGGAGTGTGCCTGTGAGGCCATCCGGTCTGTCCAAAAGCGGCGGGGCGGGGCGGAAACGATCAGGGTCGTCACTGTCTGTGACGATGTACCTTTCCTGACGGGGGAAGCTCTGGACGATTTTATTGCCCGGGCTGAGGTACTGGATGCGGATGGAGTTTATGCCGTTGTCCGGAAAGAAGCCTGTGTTCGCGATTATCCGTCCCTGAAGCGGACCTTCTTTCACCTGCGGGAAGGGGATTTTACCGGCGGCAACGTTTCCATGGTGTCCTCAACTTTGTTCCCGGACTGTATTGAAAAGATGAAGCAGGTGTTCGCGTTGCGGAAAAACCCACTGAAGCTGGCAGGCTGGCTGGGAGTTCCGTTTATCTTAAAAATGCTGTTGCGGCGCCTTTCCCTGAAAGACGTGGAAACCAAAGTTTCCGCGCTGTTTGGATATAAAGGACGGGCGGTCATTACGGACTACGCCTGTATCGGGACGGATCTGGACCGGGCGGAGGAATGGCCGGAAGCAGAAAAATATTTGTAATTATGCAGATCTCATATTATAATGTGAAAGCAATTATAAAGTTAAAACATAAAATGCCGGGGATCTTTTTTGTAACGGGACAGGAAAAACGCTTTCCCTGAAAGAGCCCGGCGCAGCGAATGAAAAGACAAAAACAGATGATTGGGATAAAGGAGAGGAACATATGGCAAATCTTACAGCGGTGATCCTGGCTGCAGGCAAAGGCACCCGGATGAAATCGGAATTACCGAAAGTGTTGCATAAAGTGGGGGGACGCCCCATGCTGGAGCATGTAATGGACGCTGCGGAAGCCGCAGGCTGCCGGGATAATGTGGTGATCGTGGGTCATAAGGCTGAGATGGTGCAGTCCCTGATCGGGGACCGGGCACGGACTGCCCTCCAGGCGGAACAGCTGGGAACCGGCCATGCAGTGCTGCAGGCTGCTGATATCCTGCATGATTATACCGGCACGGTCATGATCCTGTGCGGTGACACGCCTCTTCTGGAAGCAGAAGAGCTGCGGAAATTTTATGAGGAACATGTGAAGTCCGGCGCTGCGGCTACGGTGATGTCCGCCATGATGGAGGATCCTTTCGGTTATGGCCGTATCCTGCGGGATGAGAAGGGTGATGTGGCTGCCATTGTAGAGGAAAAGGACGCCACCGATGAACAGCGGAAGATCCGGGAGATCAATACCGGGAACTACTGTGTGGAAGCCCCGCTGCTGTTTGATGTTCTGAAGACCCTGGGCAACAATAATTCCCAGGGGGAATATTACCTGACGGACGTTTTGGCCAAGCTCCGGGCCATGGGTAAAAAAGTGGGCGGGGTGGTGACCGCCGACAGCGAAATGATTATGGGCGTCAACAGCCAGGACCAGCTGGCGGAGGCTGAGGCGGTCATGCAGCGCAGGCTTCAGGAGCGGAAAAAGAAAGAATAAAAACAGTTTCGTAAAATAAATACTTGTGAAAAATGTAACTTTTGTTATATACTGAATAGAGATTTTTTGGGGAAGGTTTTTATCCCGGGCATTGCATTACGGAACCCGGGACAGCATATGCAGTTTGCGAATGGGCAAGACAGGAAACCAAAGGATACGGGAGGACATCCAAATGTTGGCAAACGAAGACAGATTCAGAATTTTTACAGGTAACGCAAATCCGGACCTGGCACGGGAAATCGCCGCTTATCTGGGAACCACCCTGGGCGATGCGGTGATCAACCGTTTCAATAACGGGGAAGTGCAGGCCATGATCAATGAAAGCGTTCGCGGCAAAGATGTATTTATTGTGCAGCCAACATGCGGACCCAATGTCAATGACAATGTAATGGAACTGCTGATTATGGCAGATGCCTTTAAGCGGGCTTCCGCCAACCATATTATTGCGGTAATTCCTTTTTACGGCTATGCCCGGCAGGACCGGAAGGCCCGGGGCCGTGAACCCATTACGGCCAAGCTGATGGCGGACATTCTCCAGTGCGCCGGTATTACCCGGGTGCTGACCATTGACCTCCATGCAGCCCAGATCCAGGGCTTCTTCAACATCCCTCTGGACCATATGCCGGCAGCTCCTGTACTGGCTGATTATATCAAACAGAAAAACCTGAAGGACATGATCGTGGTTTCCCCGGATTTAGGTGGCGTCAGCCGTGCCCGGGTATTTGCGGAACGCCTGAACTGCGGTCTGGCTATCATTGACAAGCGCCGTCCGGAACCGGGCGTGGCGGAAGTCATGAACCTGATCGGCAGCGTAGAAGGCAAAACGGCCATCATGGTAGACGACATGGTAGATACGGCAGGGTCCCTCACCGAGGGCGCCAAAGCTCTGAAAAAATTTGGCGCCAGAGAAGTATATGCCTGCTGCACCCATCCCATCCTGACGGATCCGGCCCTGAACCGTATTGCTTCATCGGAAATTACGGAACTGGTCGTAACCAATACCATTCCTCTGCCTCCGGCCAAGAAGCACTCCAAGATCAAGGTGCTGTCCATTGCGCCGATCCTGGCGGAAACCATGCTGCGTATATTTAACGACTGGTCTGTAAGCCAGCTGTTTGAAGAAGTATAAAGGAATCGCAGAAATTCTATTTTTGGGCGATTCTGTAAAGACTGTATTGATCAGGCTCCGTGTAGCGGTATGCGGAGCCTTTTGTTTTGGTAACAGGAACTGCTGATCAGGCTGCAATTGTATGGCAGCCGCAAGGTGAGCCGTGAATTGACCGGCGGTTTTTGTAAAGGTAATTTTATGCGTGCACTGTATCTCATGGGAGCATTTTATCTGGCTGCATTGCTGTTGCTGTGGACCGGTCGTTTCGGGATGCTGCGCCGGAAGATGGCAGCGGCCCTTTCGGTCCTCTGCCTGCTGGCAGGTTCCGGAGCTCTGGCTGCAGCGGTGTATCCGGCCGGCAATCTGTATGGCCCCACGGTAAACGTCCTGCCGGATCTTAATGGAAAAGCTGTTGCTTCCACGGCCGGATTTGTTGAACAAATGGCGAAGGGTACGGCGGTTGCCGGACGTAAAACAGGGATGGAGCCGCAGGGTGAGGATTCTTCTTTAGCTGTCCACAGGAAATGTATGGCCCTGACCTTTGACGACGGGCCCTATCCGCCTTACACCGGCCGGCTGCTGGATGTACTGAAAGAAAAAAAGATTCATGCAACGTTTTTTCTGGTAGGGGAGCAGGCCAGGCTGCATCCGGATCTGGTAAGGCGGATGGTAGATGAAGGCCATACTGTAGGACTCCATGCCTTCCGTCACAGGGATTTCCTGAAATTAACGGAAGAGGAAAAGGAAAAAGACCTGCAGCAGGGAAAAGAAATATTGCAGTCCATCACCGGGAAAAAACCAAATTACTGGAGACCGCCCCACGGATTCCGGGACAGTTCGGTGATGAAGATAGCAGAAGAAAAACAATTGCAGGTGGTAAACTGGTCTGTGATTCCCCGGGACTGGACAGGTATTGATAAACAGGAAATTTACAACCGGGTCATGGACAAGGCGGAAGACGGGGCTATCGTTCTTTTACACGACGGTGACAGCCCCTTATACAAAGCTTCCCGGCAGGCCACGGTAGATGCAGCGGGCCCGCTGATTGACAGTTTGCGGGAAAAAGGGTATCATTTGGTATCGTTGGAAGAATATATTTTGAGGAACTGACAGATGAAAATTATTGCAGGACTGGGGAATATCGGAAAAGAGTATGATAAGACCCGGCACAATATAGGATTTATGGTGGCAGACGAGCTGGCCCGGCGCTGGAATCTGGAGAACGCCTGGCGGACGGACCGGAATGCCATGTATGTGGAGTACCGGGCGCCGGAAAAAGTGTTTTTGCTGAAGCCGGTCACCTATATGAACCTCAGCGGTAATGCCGTAGGTCCCTGGGCTCATTTTTACAATATCGCCCCGGAGGAAGTGGCGGTGGTCCACGATGATATGGATCTGCCTCTTGGGACCATACGGATCCGGAAGAACGGATCCAGCGGCGGACATAACGGGATCAAGTCCATTATCAGCAACCTGGGGACGGATGCCTTCCCCCGTTTCCGGCTGGGTATCGGACACCCTGTCCACGAACAGCAGGCGGTGATCAGTCATGTGCTGCAGCGTTTTGCAGGGGACGATAAACAGGTAATTGAAGAAGCCGTGAAGAAAATGGCAGACGCCTTGGAGCTTTGGCTGAAGGAAGGCGGGAATCTGGACAAGGTGATGCAGCAGTTCAATACTAAGCCTGCCAAGAAGGCGAAAAAGAAAGCCGAAGCCGAGGTCGATGACGGAAATTGAAGTTTATGTGTGCATAAATTATGCTGTCAGGCAAAGGCATCGCAAACCCGTCACCGATTGCTATTCCATGGACTCATTCGCCTGTGGCTTCGAAACTCGGGACTTCGTCCCTCCATTTCATCTCATGGAATGACGCAATCGCCTCCGACGGTTTGCTTACGCCTTTCCCTTGCCGCATTATTTTAGGCACACAAATTCTTTTTTTCCAAAACTGGCACTTGCGCTCGGTCAAAGAGTGTGCTATTATAGTAAAGCGTTAATGTCGGGTAATATTGACGCAAATAAAAAAAGAGGTGCATAGAAATGAAAGAAAAAATCCATCCGAAATTTTATACTGACTGCAAAGTAACCTGTGGCTGCGGCAACACCTTCATCACCGGCTCCACCAAACCGGAACTGCGCGTGGACGTGTGCAGCAAATGCCATCCCTTCTATACTGGACAGCAGCGCAACGTAGCAGCCCGCGGCCGTATCGAAAAGTTCAACAAGCGTTACAATGTAGAAAGCAAATAAAAGCAACTCACACAGCAGAGCTTAGGCTCTGCTGTAGTTGTATTCAGACCTTTTTTGGCAAAAGTGTGAACTGAATCCACGCGGCTGGACAAACAAGAATCTCCGGCTGCCGCGTCAGGGAAGAAATCGCTGGATATTCAGCGGTTTTATAACTTCAACGAACGTTGATTGGAGATAACAGAAATTATGGCGAAATTAAGTATTGGCGGACAGGCGGTCATCGAAGGGGTGATGATGCGCGGCCCCAAAGAGGTTGCGGTGGCGGTACGCAAGGCGGACGGCACCATCGATATAGATGTGAACCCGGTCAACAGTATTGCCGACCGGTATCCGATTTTGAAAAAACCGCTGCTCCGGGGCGTTGTGGCCCTGTTCGAGTCACTGGTAATGGGTATGAAAGCCCTCAGTTACTCTGCACAGGTCTCCGGCGAAGAAGACGAGCAGATGGACGATAAAGAGATGGCTCTTACCATGCTGGTGTCCGTGGCGCTGGCTGTGGGGCTGTTTATTGCAATACCCACCTGGTCCATGCGTTTTCTGCAGCAATGGACCAGCAGCAGCCTGACCCTGAACCTGGCGGAAGGCTTTCTGCGGATGGGCATCTTCCTTGTTTATATTGCTGCCATATCTTCCATGGAAGATATCCAGCGTGTCTTTAAGTACCACGGGGCGGAGCATAAAACGATCTTTACCTATGAAGCGGGTCTGCCCCTGACGGTGGAGAACGTACGGACCTTTCCCCGGCTCCATCCCCGCTGCGGTACCAACTTCCTGATGATCGTCATGCTCATCAGCATCTTTATTTTTGCCTTTTTAGGCTGGCCTAACCTGGTGGAGCGCATCCTGTCCCGGATCCTGCTGATGCCGGTGGTGGCGGGCATCAGTTACGAACTGATCCGGTTTGCGGGAAAGAATAATGACAAACCCTGGGTCCACCGGATGATCATGCCGGGTCTGCTGTTGCAGAAGCTGACTACCCGGGAACCGGACGACGAGATGATCGAGGTGGCCATTGCCTCCGTAAAGGCGGTGCTGCCGGAGGAAGAGCTGCAAAAGGTGGAGCTGCAGAAGGTGGAACTGAAGGTGCCGGATTCGATTGCGCTGAAGTCGCCGGTTTTGACGGAGGATTGACAATTGAGCAAGTATACACATACGCACATTGACAGTGAAGGAAATGTTATAACTCATACTCATGAAGTCGCCGAGTCACGGCTTAAAAGCCACGGTCATTATCATTCGCCGGAAGCAAAGAAACGGCAAGTAAATCGCATATCAAGAGCAATCGGACATTTAAAGCATGTGAAAACAATGATAGAAAATGATGAAGATTGTTCTGATGTTCTGATTCAGATATCCGCTGTTACTTCCGCTCTTAGAAATCTCGGAAAAGAAATCATAAACGAACATATGACACACTGCATTGTTCATGCGATTGAAGAAGGAGATAAAGACGCTGTGGAGGAATTCCAGAAAGCGGTAAAAAAATTTATGTAGGCGTTGATATTTTTGCGCATGTATGGGTGCAGCAGTACTGCTCAGCACTTGTTTCCATGCAGTGATCCTGCCGGTCGGAAGACCGGCTTTTTTCGTATGACGGGTATGCCGTTAGTCTGTGGTGAAAGTCCGCAAGGGGCGTAGTTGCCGATGAACCCCAGCAACTCCCACTCGATTTTTATGAGCCTGTCTGGCGGCAGATTCAGTTACCGGGCAACGAAACAGAAGCGTTTCCTTAGCATTTGAAAGTCAAAATTGTATCCCCCGGGGAGGCTTACGAAGGCAAAGGCGGGTTGATATAATACTTACAACAGGCAGCATCTATTGTGGTATTGGATAGAAAAAACATAAATTGCAAACATAAATTGCACTAAAAAGTAATTGAAAGAGGCGTGACGATGAAACACTACGCTGTCAGACGACTGCTGCAGCTGATTCCGATTTTATTCGCGATTACCTTCCTGTCTTACGGGATGATGCGCCTGGCAGGCAGCGATGTGGTGGAACAAAAAATGGAAAATACAGGCGGTACGGTCTCGCAGGAGATGATTGACGCAGCCAGAGAGGAACTGGGCCTGGACAAGCCTTTTATTGTCCAATATGTTACGTGGCTCGGAAAATTGGCGCAAGGGGATATGGGGGTGTCCTATGTCTCCGGGAAACCGGTCTTTTCGACGTTTGTATCCAAACTGCCTGCTACGCTGCTATTGGCAGTCGTTTCCATTTTACTGACGGTGATCGTTTCGATCCCGCTTGGAATCTGGTCGGCTGTGAACCAGAACAAGGCGGCCGATTACGTGATCCGCACGGCGAGCTTCATAGGGAATTCTCTGCCTAATTTTTTTGTATCCCTGCTCCTGATGTATTTCTTCGCAATCCGGCTGAATTGGTTCCCGGTTATTTCCAGAGACGTCAGTCTGCAGAGCGTGGCACTCCCGTCCGTTACGCTGGCTATCGCCATGTCAGCCAAATATCTGCGGCAGGTTCGCGCAACCGTTCTTGATGAACTCAGCAAGGACTATGTGCTTGGCGCCAAAGCCAGAGGCGTGAAGTTCTCGACGACAATGATGAAAAGCGTGATGAAGGCTTCTCTTGTAACGATTATTACGCTGCTGACGCTCTCCATTGGTTCCCTGCTGGGCGGGACTGCCATTGTAGAGTCCATCTTCATGTGGGACGGCGTTGGCAAGATGGCGGTGGATGCCATCAATATGCGCGATTATCCGATTATTCAGGCTTATGTCATGTGGATGGCGGTTATTTATGTGCTGGTCAACCTGGTAACTGACGTAAGTTACCGGTATCTGGATCCGCGGATCAGGCTGGGGGGAACTGAGCAATGAACAGGCCGGTTACGGTTCGCGTGCAGAAAGTAAAAAAGAACCGGATCAGGACGCGTTTGTTTTTTTTCCTGTTTCTTGCGGTGATCCTGGTGCTGGTTTCGTTTTTTGCGGACCAGATTGTTCCCTATGACCCGTACGCGCAGGATCTGGGTCTGTCCAGACAGCCGCCGTCGCCAGCCCATTTTATGGGAACGGACCAATACGGCCGGGATGTTTTCTCCCGCGTAGTTGTGGGAGCGAAGGCCAGTGTTTTCTCCACGCTGGTACTCGTTTGCGTTACCTCGGTATTCGGAACCGTTACGGGAACGCTCTGCGGCTACTTTGGACGGGAAATCGATTCTGTTGTGATGCGGATTTCGGATGTGTGTCTGGCGTTTCCGGGGCTGGTCTTTGCGCTGGCGATTGCGGCGTTGCTTGGAGGGGGCATGAGTAACGCGGTTATTGCGCTGGCAGTCATCAGCTGGCCTAAGTATGCCCGCGTGGCGCGGGGCCAGACCCTGGCCCTGAAGAACAGCGACTTTGTGGCGGCGGCAAAACTTGCCGGAGACAATTCGGCCCAGATGATCCTGCGGCATATTTTGCCCAACATCCTTGGCCCGATTCTGGTTACGGCCATGCTGGATATCGGAACGATGATGATGGAACTGGCAGGACTGAGCTTCCTTGGGCTTGGCGCGCAGCCGCCGGTGGCCGAATGGGGGAATATGATGAGCGGGGGGAGAAGTATGCTGCAGACATATCCCTGGCTCGTACTGTCTCCCGGCGTTGCCATCTTCCTGACTGTCGTGACCTTCAATCTATTAGGGGATACGGTCCGCGATTACATGGATCCTAAAAACTCCGGAAGCTAATGATCTGTAAGCTTTTTTACGCGCACGCGTTTTATATGACCTTGGAGAGGGTCGCAAACAACTACTACTTTTTCTGATAGAGGGGGAAAAAACATGAAAAAGATTCTGGCTGTCCTTCTGGTACTCTGTATCGCAGCAGGTATTCTGAGCGGATGCGGCGGCGGCGCCAATACGCCGGCTGCCTCCGGTAAAAAGAAGATCTTTGTCTTTGGCGATACGACCTTTAATGCGGAGAACGAAGAACCGGATATCAACCCGCATAACGCTTACTCCGGATGGCCCTGCATCCGTTACGGCGTGGGTGAGACGCTGATGAAGATTGCGGACGACGGTACGCTGAAGCCCTGGCTTGCGAAGAGCGTTACAAATGTGAATGAGACGACATGGGAAATCGTGATTAAGGACGCAGTCCGCTTTTCCAACGGTAAAAAGTGCGATGCTGCTGCTGTGAAAGCTTGTCTCGAGCACCTGGTCAAGGTCCATGAGAGGGCGGCCGGCAACCTGAAGATTGCTTCCATGAAGGCGGACGGCCAAAAGCTGACCATCGTCACTTCGGAGCCAAATCCCATTCTGATGAACTATCTCTCTGAGGGCTACGGCTGCATTATCGATATGGAAACCGGTATTCCCAAAAACGGATGCGTTGTGGGCACCGGTCCTTTTGTGGCCACGGAGGTCGTAACGGATAATCATGTAAAACTGGTGAAGAATACAAATTACTGGGACGGCAACGTGAAAATTGACGAGGTCACCGTCCGCACCATCTCTAACGGCGACACGCTGGCGATGGCTCTCCAGTCCGGCGAGATCAACGGGGCATATGGAATGGCGTACGCCAGCTATCCTCTCTTTGAAAACAACAAATTCAAGTTCAGCAGTATCCAGACCAGCCGCTGCTTCTGGGGCATGATGAACTTCCACAAAGAGAATCCCGGCTACCGGATCATGAGCGATCCGGCTGTCCGCAAAGCGATTGCCATGGGAATCAACAAGAAAGGCTTTGTGGATGTTCTGCTGAAAGGCTACGGCTACACTGCTGCCGGCGCGTTCCCCGACAGCTTTGCTTTCGGGAAGGGAATCAACACAGTTTCCTACGATCCCGGGCAGGCAAAGAAAATCCTGCAAGAGGCCGGCTGGGTCGATACCGATGGCGACGGTATCCGCGAGAAAGACGGCACCAGGCTGGCCATCCGCTGGCTGACCTACCCGTCCCGCCAGGAGCTGCCGCTGCTGGCTGAGTCCGCGCAGGCCACCCTTAAGGATATAGGTATCGAAGTGCAGATCAACAACACCAAAAACCACAACAGCATCCGGAAGGATCCCCAAGCCTGGGATGTCTGGGTCAGCGCCAACGTGAACGCCGGCCTGGGCGATCCTCAGAATTTCTTTGATACATATTGCCTGGATTCTTCCATCAAGAACTCCGGCGGCCATCACAGCGACAATCTGGAGAAGCTTGCCGTACAGCTGCGCGGCGCCTTTGATCCGGGCGAGCGCGCAAAGATAGCAGTCAAGATGCAGCAGGAGCTTTTGGATGACAATTCCTATTTCTTCTGTTCGTTCCTGCGCATGAGCATGATCATGCAGGCCAATGTTACCGGTCTTACGGCGCATACCTGCGACTTTTACGAACTGACTGCGGATCTGGACATCAAGTAAGCACAGTATGACGAGGTCGTGCTATGGCAGGATTATTGGATTATCAGCATGTGGAGATTTCCTTTAACGGGAATGCGGTCGTCCATGATGTAACGTTTCAGCTGTATCCGGGCGAAATTTTGGGCCTGGTGGGGGAATCAGGCTCTGGAAAATCTACGCTGATCAAGGCTGCGATGGGACTGCTCGGCAGTTCCGGCATGGTTACCAGAGGCGATATCTGGTTCGAGGGAAAAAACCTGCCGGATCTGTCTGACCGGGAGATGCGGCATATCTGCGGAGAAAAGATTGGCATGATATTCCAGGACTGCGGCGCTTCCCTGAGTCCCATCCGCACCATCGGGGAACAGATCGTAGAGAGCATGGCAGCCCATCGCAAGGTGGATGTCACGACGGCAAAAGCTGCGGCCATGGAGCTGTTTGACAAGCTGAACCTGAAAGACGGCGAACGGGTCTGGAACAGTTACCCCTTTGAACTCTCCGGCGGCATGAACCAGCGGGCGGGCATTGCAATAGCTATGCTCATGAACCCTGTGGTCCTTCTGGCAGATGAGCCGACTTCCGCTCTCGATGTGGCAGTGCAGCGGCAGGTGGTGGAGGAAATGATGAGCGTCAGAGATGCATTCGGTACCGCAATCATTATTGTGACGCATGATATCGGCGTTGTTTCCGCCATGGCGGACAGCGTCCTTGTGCTGCGAGATGGCAGGGTGATGGAATACGGCAGGGCGAAAGAAATTCTGGAAAATCCCCGGAACGGCTATACCAGGAAACTGCTCAGCGCGGTCCCGAGATTGAGGAGGGGATAGTGTAAATGGATCCGGTCCTGAAGGTCACAGACCTTTCCAAATCCTTTTCACGTGCAGGGAAAAAAGATTTTTTTGCTGTGGATCATGTGAGCTTTGCGCTTATGTCGGGTGAGATTCTCGGCATCGTAGGCGAATCCGGCTCCGGTAAGTCCACCATTGCCAAACTAATTACAAGACTGATTGACGCGACAGGCGGCAAGATTGAAATCGAAGGGCAGGATATTACCGGCCTGAAAGGACGGGAGATGATCCCTGTCTATGGAAAGGTCCAGATGGTTTTTCAAACGCCCAAGGGCTCTTTTGATCCCCGCAGAACCCTGGGCGATGGAATCTGCGAGAGCCTGCGGAACCAGGGAGTGCCAAAAGCGGAGCGTGAGGCAAAGGCGCGGGCTCTGCTGGAACAATGCGGATTGCCCGGCGAATTTTTGGAACGTTATCCGCACCAGGTCTCCGGTGGACAGTGCCAGCGGGCGGCGATTGCCAGAGCCCTGATGTGCGACCCGAAAATTCTTATTCTTGATGAGGCTACCTCGTCCCTTGATGTGACGGTGCAAAAGCAGATTATGGAATTGTTGCAGGAGCTGCAGCAGAAGAAGGAGCTTGCGTATCTTTTTATCTGCCACAACCTTGCGCTGGTTCAGCAGTTTTGCGACAGAGTGATCGTTCTCTGGGACGGGAAGATTGTGGAGCAGGGACTTCCGGATGATGTGATCCTGCGTCCGAAATCTGAATATGCAAAACGTCTCGTAGAGGCTGTTTTTTAATTATCTTCATAGAAGAACACAAATGGAAATCCCTTTCAACCCAGAATAAAAACTGGGCGGAAAGGGATTTTTTATTGCATTAGCGAGTACTTTCCAATGGTGCTTCCTGTTTGAATCGTGCTTCTTTAACGTGTAACGTCAGACATGACCCTGCGCATCCATATTGCGATCCATAATATAAATCTGCTACTCAACAGGGCGGGACTCGCTTTTGACTTCTATACGGAAGTCTTCGCCGGATAAGAAGTTTTCAATTAAAGGATTCACCACCGAAATGACCCGGTTCAGGTTCTTTTCGCTGAGGCTGTCCAGCTGGTGGATCAGTTCGACCAGTTGCGGCTTGCCCTTTGAGATGGCGACAGTCTCCGTATCGTCCGGTTCTTCCGGGCCTAAGGTTACAATCTGTAATCCCATCAGTTCGGCCGGCGTCGTGTTTAACGCGCTGGCGAAAGCTGCAAGCTTTGCCTGGGGGATATCGTTTTCGCCGGATTCAATTCTTGCAATGGTAGACGTGGATTTATATCCTAACTTTTTTGCCAGTTCCTGCTGGGTCATTTGTAAAGCGATGCGTTTCGCTCGGATATTTTCATATAGTTTCATCGATACAGCCTCCTTTTCTGTAAGACTATCATATCACGATTGTTATTTAAAATCAATTAAAAAATATTTTCAAAAAAATACTTGACTTTTAATCAAATCGCGGTTATAATTCTAAAAATGATTCAAAATCAAATAAAAGAAAGGAGAACACGTAAATGTAGAAGTGAATAACGAAACGGTATTTTTTTGCCCAAAACAGTGATTAATAATCAAAAGCAAAACTGACGGAAAGGACGAGTCAGTCTTTTAAACAAGAATCGGAGGTGACAATGGAATCCATGAGGAGGAATGACCAGGCAATGCTGCAATATAGCAACATTGATTTCAGCAACGTAACCAAAAAGAAAATCATCGGGGTGGAATTTTTTGAATCCATTTACGCAATCAAAGAGGAAAACCGCAGGCAGTACGTGCTTTCACTGGCAGAGCAGCGGGCGCAGGAATTAACTGTTTCCCGGCAGTTCAATAAAGGCTGGCAGACCTTTCTGCGCAGCAAGGCGAAGGCGGGAGCCGTGACAGGTAACCGGACGAACTTCCCGGAGCAGCCCCTTACGTTAAACGCCGGGGACTGGATCGCCGACGGGGACGGCGTGAAACGGATGGTACGCGACCGGTACGGGAACCTGAAAGTTGAGTATGCTTCCCACATACCGGTGATGCCGTTGGAAATTTTGCAGAATACCGGGGAGGGCACTGAAAAAATCCGAATCGGGTTTTATAAATACGGCAGGTGGAACAAGATCCTGGCTCCCCGTTCCACAGTGGCCAGCAACGTGAAGATCGTGGAACTGGCGGACATGGGACTGGACGTAACCAGCGACAATGCCAGGCTGATGGTGAAATACCTGGCGGAGGTAACCGCTTTGAATACGGACAGGATCCCGGTGGTAAAGTCCTGCCGCCATATGGGCTGGTCGGGTAACGAATTCCTTCCCTATACGGAAGATATGAAACTGGACAGCGAGAGCCAGTACCAGGACCTGATCGCTTCCGTCAGCAGCCTGGGCGGCTTGCAGGAATGGATCGATTATACCGGGGAGCTGCGCAAGAATAAAGTGCTGCGGCTGACCATGGGTGCTTCCTTTGCCAGTCCGTTGATTGCCAAAGTGAGCGCGCTGCCTTTCGTGTTTCACCTGTGGGGCGGAACCGGCGTAGGCAAAACGGCAGGCGCCATGGTAGCGGCCAGCATCTGGGGCGATCCCCGTCCGGGCAAGCTGACGCGTACCATGAACATGACCGTCAACAGCATGATGCAGATGGCTTCCGTGCTGCGGAACCTGCCGTTTTTTGGGGATGAGCTGCAGACCATTAAGAGCCGGTTTGAAAATTATGACAAGCTGATCATGCAGGTAACGGAAGGCATCAACCGGGGACGCATGACCGACACGGCGTTGCAGCAGCAGATGACCTGGGAGAACGCGTTTATATTTACCGGCGAGGAACCCTGTACCCAGAACGTGTCCGGCGGCGGCGTAAAGAACCGCGTCATTGAGATCGAATGCACGGACAACGTAGTGAATGACGGCAACGGCGTGGTAAATTTCATCAATAAAAATTATGGGCTGGCCGGTCCTGAATATATCCGCTTCCTGTCGGACTGCTCGATCCAGGAATTGTTTGAAGAGAAGATGAAACAGATCCTGGCGGAAACCGACACGTCGGAAAAGCAGGCCATGGCTATGGCCCTGATTATGATGGCAGATGAGCTGGCGGGGCTGGCGTTCTATTGCAACGAAGCGCCCCTGACGGTAGAAGACGTAAAACCCTTCCTTAAAGTGCAGGCCGACATTGACGCGGCGGAACGGTCCTTCCGGGAAATCGTGGGCGTCATCATGGAACACGAAGTGAATTTTAAGCCGGACGTGAACACAGCACGGTGGGGACGGATGGGAACGGATTTCGTACTGATCAACAAGTTTGTCCTGACCCGTGAGCTGCAGGCCCTGGGGTTTAGTTTTGACGCTGTGAAAAAGAAATGGGCGGAAAAAGGGTATCTGCTGAAAAGCACAAGCGGAAGATATGCTAACTTTACAAAGGTTGATAATGCGAAAGATTACTATGTCCGTCTGAAATATGACGGAATGTAAGAATGTAAGACAAATGTAAAACATGATAATGCGCCAGCCGTGCAGGAAAAGAACACAGGTCTTACAGTCTTACATTTTTACATAAAGAAATTAAAAAATAAGAATACAAAAAAGGAGGCTGTGTAATTACGTTATAGAATGAATGCCCTGTGCTGAAATTTTGTAAGAATGTAAGACTTTTTTTCGAAACACACATGAACGCTGTGCAAAGGAGGTCTTACATTTTCCAGGACAGGGTAAGACTAACGTAAGACAGATGCAAAACATGGAATTACGTCAATATCAAACAGAACTGATAGACAAAATACGGAACGAACTGCGGGCCGGTAAAAAATCCATCTGCGCCGTACTGGGCTGCGGTGGCGGCAAGTCTGTCATCCAGGGCATGATCGCCCAATCTGCCACACAAAAAAAGAACGAAGTCCTGTTTATCGTTCACCGGAAGGAACTGTGCCGGCAAATTGAGAACACGTTCCGGATGTGCGATGTGGATTTTACGTTTTGCACTGTGGGCATGGTGCAGACATTATGTCGGCGTGTGGCAAAACTCAATGAACCGAAACTGATCCTGGTGGACGAGTGCCATCACATTTTAAGCGACAGCTATAAGAAAATCATTGAAAGCTTTCCCCAGGCTATTGTGATAGGCTTTACCGCCACCCCGGTACGTATGAATGAAGGCGGGCTGGGCGCCGCGTTTGAAAGCCTGATCGAATCGGTCAGCACGAAATGGCTGATAGAGAATCGCTATCTGGCCCCGTACAAATATTACGGCGTGGAGCTGGCAGACACCCGGCATCTCCACATAAAAAACGGAGAGTTCGATCCATACGAAGTGGAAAGCCTGATGTCCCAAAACGTTATTTTCGGCAGCACCGTGGAAAACTGGAAGAAGTTTGCAGAGGGCAGACAGACCATTGTGTATTGCAGCAGTATCAATACCAGCAAGGCAACGGCCCAGGCTTTTCAGGAAGCGGGAATAACTGCCGCCCATCTGGACGGTACGGCTCATAAAACAGATCGGGAACAGGTTGTGGCGGATTTTCGCAACGAAAAAATAAAAGTGTTGTGTAATGTGGACCTGTTCGGGGAAGGATTTGATGTGCCGGACTGTGAGGCGGTGGTTTTGCTGCGGCCTACCCGGTCGCTGGCATTGCACATCCAGCAGTCCATGCGCAGTATGCGGTACAAACCGGGGAAAACGGCCGTCATACTTGACCATGTCGGAAATTATACTCGGCACGGTTTGCCGGACGACGAGCGGGAATGGACGCTGCAGCAGAAAAAGAAAACGAAAAAGAACGGCAAAGTAAACGTGAAAAACTGCCCCAACTGTTGCGCCGTGGTGCCTTCCGGAAAGCAGGCCTGCCCCAATTGCGGCTATGAGTTTATGGCAAAAAGACGGGAACCGGCAGTCATTGACGACGTGATGCTGCAGGAAATTTCCGCACGGCCTTATACAGATTACAGAAAATGCAAGACCTTTGAAGAACTGGACTTGTTTCGCAAGGCTAAAAAATATAAGTTCGGCTGGACGATCCACCGGGCCATGGAACTGGACATCCCCATTCCGGGGAAGTATACGCAGGTAGCTTACAGGCTGGGGGCAGGCGGCGTATCGTAAAAAGATTATTGCTTTGCTGTAAAAAGCTGAAAGGATTGAAAATGACGCTCATTGAGCGGATGTTGTCATTGCAGAATGATAAAATTATACTAGAAGAAGAGACACTTCAGGGGGCGGCCTCATGGCCAAGTTCGCTAACAAGCACGACGTGTATACGGAAGCCAGCTTCCGGTTAGGCCGCATGAGCGACAGCGCGAAAGAATTGTTTGGCGGAAATATAAGTGTAGCATATCTGTTCATAAGAGAAAAACTGTTTACATTGCAGGCGGTTGACAGTTTTATGATTGTTGCTAAGAATGGGAAAGGCGGCCTGGCCTGTCTGTTTTCGAGAAATTTGCAGAACTAAAAATCTAATCCCTTTCCACTCAGTTTTATGGCCGGGCGGAAAGGGATTTTTTATTGCTCTTCCAATCTCTTTTTAACCGGTGCTTTACAAAATATAACTGCTATATTTTTCTGCGATGAACCAAAATAGGCTGTTCACCGAAAAATATAGCGTGTTTTACGTTGACGCATATTTAAAACGCTGTTATATTATTCAAAAAAGTTAGAAAAAAACAATTCAGTGAAGAATATAATAATCGTGGAATTTTTGCTGTTGTTTTGTTATAATATAAAAGCCTGTGTTTATTTCATAAAATTAGGCGAAGATAAAAACCGGTGAAGCGAAATGCGTAACCGTTTCCTGTGAGGAAAAAACATGTTAGAAAAATTACACGGGGTAGAAGAGAAGTATCTGGATCTGGAAGCGAAGCTGTCGGATCCGGATGTGGTCTCTGACCCGGAACAGTATTTAAAATATGCGAAAGCCCATGCAAAGCTGCAGGAGATCGTAGCGGTGTGGCGGGAATATCAGGAGCAGAAAAAGCTTTTTGACGACGACATGGCCGTTGCGGAAGAAAACAGCGATCCGGAACTGGCGGATATGGCCCGGGAAGAAGCGGAATCTTTGAAACCGGTGCTGGAAGAATATGAAAAGAAGCTGACCCTGATGCTGCTGCCCGGGGATCCTAATGACGACAAGGACATCATCCTTGAGATCCGGGCAGGGGCCGGCGGGGAAGAAGCCGCCCTGTTTGCGGAAGTGTTGTTCCGTATGTACACCCGGTACGCGGATACCATGGGCTGGTCCGTGGAACTGATGGACGCCAACCCCACGGAGCTGGGGGGCTTTAAGGAAGTGGTGGCCCAGATTTCCGGCGCCGGCGCTTACGGCCGAATGAAGTTTGAAAGCGGCGTGCACCGGGTACAGCGTGTGCCGGAAACGGAATCCCAGGGCCGCATCCATACCTCTACCTGTACGGTGGCAGTGCTGCCGGTGGCGGAAGAGGTGGATGTGGACATCCGCATGGAGGATATCAAGGTAGATACCTTCCGTGCAGGAGGCGCCGGCGGGCAGTACGTGAACAAGACGGAATCCGCGGTACGCATGACCCATATCCCTACGGGAATCGTGGCCCAGTGCCAGGATGAAAAATCTCAGTTAAAGAATCGTGAAAAATGCCTGCGTGTGCTTCGTTCCCGCATTCTGGAACTGAAGCAGAAGGAGCAGCAGCAGTCTGAGGCAGCGGAACGGAAGAGCCAGGTAGGGACCGGGGACCGCAGTGAGCGGATCCGCACCTATAATTATCCACAGGGACGGGTCACGGACCACCGGATCGGCCTTACCCTCCACAAGCTGGACGCTGTGGTGAACGGGGATCTGTCGGAACTGCTGGATGCGCTGGTGACGGCAAGTCAGGCAGAAAAATTGCAGCAGGTGAAATAAAGGAAAGCAGTATCATTTCAGTCCATGACGAAACGGTACGGACAGAATGGATGATAGCGATGACGGAGCAGGCCGTATGGACTGTAAATAAAATATTGCAATGGACACAGCAGTACTTTTCGGGAAAAGGCCTGGAAACCCCACGCCTGGATGCGGAAGTACTGCTTTGTGACGTGTTGGGCTGCCGCCGTATCGATCTGTTTATGCGGCTCCAGCAGGAGCTTTCCACGGAAGAACTGAAAAAGTACAGGAGCTTTGTGTTGCGCCGTGCGGCCTGGGAGCCCCTGGCCTATATTACAGGACATAAAACTTTTTTGCAGTGGGAGTTCAACGTAACCCCTGCTGTCCTGATCCCCCGGCCGGAAACGGAACTGCTGGTGGAAAAGGCTGTTCATTTTGTAACGGGGAAAAGCCTGACCCAGCTGGAGAAGGAAGCCTTCTGGCGGAAAAAGGCGGAAGAAGCGAAAGCAGCGGTGGATAAGGTGAAGACCCTGTCTGCGGAAAAGCTGCAGGATGAAACGGATCCCGAAAAAGCCATGGCCTGGCAGCAGGAGGTGGCGGATCGGGAAGCGGTGGCCCTGCAGGCTGCGGAACGGGCCGGACTGGTTTTTGGGGAGCCGGACGAAAAGAAAATTCCGGAACCGGCTGATGATGCGGAAGAGAAAAACCCACAGGGGCTGCCGGACAGAAAAGAGGGAATCCCACCGGTTAAAACCGCCGGTCAGTCTGTTGATATTCTGGACATCGGTACCGGCAGCGGGGCCATTTTGCTTTCCCTGCTGAAGCTGCTGCCGGGAAGCCGGGGGCTGGCGGTGGACATTTCGCCGGAAGCCCTGGCTATAGCAAAAGAAAACGCAAAACTGCTGGGAGTAGCGGACCGGGCCTGGTTCCTCCAGTCGGATATCTGGTCGCGGATGCCGGGCAAGGCACAGTTTGACATAGTAGTTTCCAATCCGCCGTATATTCCGGCGGAGGTTATCGGAACCTTGGAACGGGATGTGCAGAAGGAGCCGCGGCTGGCCCTTGACGGCGGACCCGACGGGCTGGATGCTTACCGGAAAATTACGGCGGGCATGGCAGGGCATATACGCCCTGATGGACTGGCTGCCTTTGAAGTGGGCATCGGCCAGGGGGAAGCGGTGGCTGCTTTGTGCCGGGAACAGGGCTTTACCGTAACGGCAGTGGTAAAGGATTACGCCGGTATCGACCGGATGGTCTTCGCCGTAAGGCCGGACAGCGCCAAAGCCGGCTGGGTACGGCAGCTGCAGAATTAAGAGAACGATAGGTAAGTGCTTTTCCTGTTAAGGAAACACTGATTAAATGAGTTTGTGCGATTGCCGAGAGCGTTTTACGAATGACAAGGAAATGGCTCGAAGGCGCAGCGGGGCTGCGTCAAGAGGCAGTGACGAAGTCATTCACAAAACGCACCGGCAATCGTGCAGATGAATTAATCAGTGGTTCCTTAACGAAGCTGCCGGCAAACGTGGCGGTATGTTTGTAAAGAATTGATCAGCGGATCTGTAACTTATAAAAAAGGAATGCAAAATGGAAACGAAATTCTGGGAGTTAAAGAAAAATCCGGAGGCTGCTATCGGGGAAGCGGCGGAGCTGATCCGCCGGGGCGAGCTTGTAGCCTTTCCCACGGAGACGGTCTACGGGCTTGGTGCTGACGGGTTAAACGGTACGGCAGTGGAAAAAATTTTTGCCGCCAAAGGACGGCCGGGGGATAACCCCCTGATCCTGCACATTGCGGATACGGAGCAGATCCTGCCCCTGACCACAGGGCTCAGTGAAAATGCCCGGGCCCTGATGGATACGTTCTGGCCGGGACCCCTCACCATTGTTGTGCCCCGGTCTGAAATCATTCCGGATGGGGTAACGGCCGGACTGGAAACGGTGGCTGTCCGCATGCCCTCCCATCCGGTGGCGGTTGCCCTGATCCGGGCTGCGGGCTGTCCCATAGCGGCTCCCAGTGCCAATGTATCGGGAAAACCCAGTCCTACCAACGCTCAGGATGTGGCGGAAGATATGACAGGAAAAATCGCCGGCATACTGGATGGCGGCAATTGCGGGATCGGTGTGGAATCCACGGTAGTGGACACAACGTCCCCTGTTCCTACCATTTTGCGTCCCGGCGGTATTACCCGGGAAATGCTGGAAGAGCGGCTGGGGGTTGTGGAAGTCGATCCGGCCCTGAACGGGGATCCGGCTCTGCGACCGAAGGCACCGGGCATGAAATACCGTCATTATGCCCCAAAAGCGCCCGTGTATCTGTATGAAGGCCCCCGGGCAGCGGACCGGCTTACGGAAGCGGCCATGCGGGCCCAGAAACAGGGGATGCATATTGGAGTACTGTGTGATGACAGGGTAAAGGCCCGCCTGGAGGGCAGCCTCCGAAGAGGACACACTCTGGAAATTTTATCCTGGGGAGAAGGGAAGCCGGATCTGGCAGAGCATCTGTATGAGCTGCTCCGGGATTTTGACCGGCTGGCCCCGGAGATGATCATCGGCATGGGCGTAGACGAAAAAGGCCTGGGCCTGGCAGTGATGAACCGGCTGCGAAAGGCCGCGGGTTACCAGATACTTCTGGCGGAAGAGGACCGGATCGCGGTGCGCAGCGGGAAAGACTTTCCTGAATTCCTGTTGGTCCCGGAGGAATAGGATTCGTACGTAAAAAACGTTCTGCAAGTGTGCAGACGAATTAATCAGCAGTTACTTAACCACCGGCTCCATAAAACTGTATGTGGTATACTTCGTCGATTTGTGATAAAATATATCGAATAGGCAGTTTGGTTTAACGCAGTATTCTCTATATGTTTGCTTGGGAGGCGCGCATGAAACTTGCAATCGGCAGTGATCACGGCGGTATTCATCTGAAAGAAGTTTTGAAGAAGCATCTGGAAGAACGGAAAATCGAATGTATTGACGTTGGAACCTATACGGAAGAATCCTGTGACTATCCGGATTTTGCCCTGAAGGTGTGCCGGGAGATCACGGAGGGAAATGTGGACCGGGGCATCCTGGTCTGCGGTACCGGAATCGGCATGTCGCTGGCTGCCAATAAGGTAAAGGGAATCCGTGCCGCTTTGTGCGGGGACGTGTTTTCTGCCACTATGAGCCGGGAACATAACAATGCCAATGTGATCTGCCTTGGGGAACGGGTCCTGGGACCGGGGCTGGCTGTGTGCGTCCTGGATGCCTGGCTGGACACGGAATTCGCCGGGGGCCGTCATCAGCGCCGGGTAGATAAGATCATGGCCATTGAGGAATAAAAGGACTGGCTGAAAAAACAGGCAGGATTTGCAGGGATAAAGTTCCTGATACAACAGTTTTGAAATGAAGGCTTTGGAAATGGATTTAATGAAACTGGCTTCTGACGTAGCAAACGCAGCAGAAGAACTGATAAAAACCGCCGGACCAAAACCGGGACGTATCTTTGTGCTGGGCTGCAGCACCAGCGAGGTACTGGGCTCGAAAATCGGTACGGCCCGTTCGCCGGAAACGGCAGAGGCGATTATTTCCGCGCTGATGAAAGTTACAAAAAAACACGGACTGTATCTGGCCGTACAGTGCTGCGAACACCTGAACCGTGCTCTTGTGGTAGAAGAAGAGGCGGCAGAGCGGTTCAGCCTGACGGAGGTCACCGTCCATCCCGTGCCTGAAGCAGGCGGAAGCGCAGCCAGCAGGGCTTTTGAACTGTTTGAAAATCCGATTGTGGTAGAAAGCATTGTAGCGGATCTGGGAATGGATATCGGCCAGACCCTGATCGGCATGCATCTGAAACGGGTGGCGGTTCCCGTACGGCTTTCGGTAAAAACCATCGGTAACGCCGTACTTACAGCGGCCCGTACACGTCCGCCCCTCATCGGGGGAGAACGGGCCAGGTATTTTTGAGTTGTCTGATGAAAAAGAATTAATTCAGAACCATAACGGAAAGCCTGATTTATATAATTGAAAGGAGTCCTGACCATGAACGTACATGTTGTAAATCATCCGCTGGTAGCGCATAAACTGACCATGATGCGCGACAAAACCTGCAACAGCAAGAACTTTCGGGAGTTATTGGGGGAAATCGCGTCCCTGATGACTTACGATGTTACGAAAGACTGGGAAACGGAACCGGTGGAAATTGAGACTCCCCTGGAAAAGACGACGGGCTATCGTCTGAAAGGGGAAGTGACCATCATCCCCATCCTCCGGGCCGGGCTGGGACTGCTGAACGGCGTTATGGAGATGATTCCCCATGCCCATGTAGGCCATATCGGCCTGTACCGGGATCCGGACACCCATAAGCCCGTAGAATATTACTGCGGCCTGCCCAAACAGATGGACGCCAAGTGCATAGTGGTAGATCCCATGCTGGCCACCGGCGGTTCTGCCGCGGCGGCGATTTCCATGCTGAAGGCAAAAGGGCTGAAAAATATCTGCCTGATGGTGCTGGTAGCGGCTCCGGAAGGTATTGAAGTAATCAATAAAGAACATCCGGACGTAGAAATTTACACAGCCGCTGTTGACCGGGAACTGAATGACAAGGCCTATATCCTGCCGGGACTGGGTGATGCAGGGGACCGGGTATTCGGAACGCTGTAACATAACGCTTATGCGCAGCCTGCGCAGGATTCCGTGAAGGGGCTTTGCACCGGATACATGCGGGTTTTGCTGCCTGCTGAAGGCAAAGGAATTAAGAACCACTGATTGATTCATTCCCAAAAAGCCCTCGGCAATCGCGCAAACTCATTTAATCAGTGTTTTCACAAAAAAGATTGGAAAGATCATGAGCAACAATAAAGAAATAAGACCGGACTGGGATCACTATTTTATGGAGATCGCCCAGGTGGTCAGCAAACGTTCTACCTGCCTGCGGCGCAGTGTAGGCGCTGTAATCGTAAAAAACAAACAGATCCTGGCTACGGGGTACAACGGTACCCCCAAGGGGATGCCCCACTGTGGGGAAGTGGGCTGCCTCCGGGAACAGCTCCATGTGCCTTCCGGTAAGAACCATGAGCTCTGCCGGGGCATCCATGCGGAGCAGAACGCGGTAGTGCAGGCGGCGGTCCATGGCGTTTCCGTGGAAGGCGGTACCCTGTACTGCACTAACCAGCCCTGTGTGGTATGTACCAAGATCCTGATCAATGCGGGGATCGAACGCATTGTCTATAAAGACCCTTATCCGGATAAGCTGGCGGAAGATATGCTGGCTGCTTCCGGAATGATGGTAGAAGTGCTGGATCATACGAAATAATCAGAAGGATGATCCGTATCCTGCTGCCCTGATATATATGCGTAATCCCCGGGGTACGGCATGGATAAACAGGAAGTTTTTAATAGAAAGACAGAGGTCTGTCGGTTGTATATATTAGCTTTTGTAATTGCACTGCTGGCCAGTTTCCTGCTGACGCCTTACGTCAAGCAGCTGGCCTTTAAAATCGGGGCGGTAGACAAACCCGATCCGAGAAAAGTTCATACACGCACCATGCCCAGACTGGGGGGACTGGCGATCTATCTGGCCACTGTTCTCGCGGTATGCTGCAGCCTGCCCATTACCCGGGACCTTCTGGGGATCCTGCTGGGGGGGACCTGGATCGTTTTTCTGGGGATACTGGACGACAAGTATTCCCTGCCGGCCAAGGTGAAGCTGCTGGGGCAGATCCTGGCTGCCTGCATCCTGGTTGCCTTTGATATTAAGATCGAGTGGCTGAACAATCCCCTCGGCGGGTATTTTTACCTGGAATACCTGTCCATACCCTTTACCATTTTTTGGGTCATCAGTTTCATTAATGTAGTGAACCTGATCGACGGTCTGGACGGTCTTGCGGCCGGGGTATCCGGCATTGCGTCTGTCACCATCATCCTGGTAGCCGTCCATCAGGGGTATTATCCGGTGGCTGCGCTGACGGCAGCCCTGGCAGGGGGCATCTTCGGCTTTATCCATTACAATTTTAACCCTGCCACCATTTTTATGGGGGATACGGGCAGTATGTTTATCGGCTTTATGCTGGCGTCTATTGCTGTTTTTGGGGCCGTAAAGAGCGCGGCAACCATTGCGCTGATCGTGCCGGCGGTAGCGTTGGGCCTGCCTATTATGGATACGGCTTTTGCCATCCTGCGGCGGTACAGTAACGGGAAACCTATCTTCCAGCCGGACAAGGGGCATTTGCACCACAGGCTTCTGGCCCTTGGCCTGAGCCAGCGGCAGGCAGTGCTGCTCATGTATGCCATCAGCTTTGTCCTGAGTCTGGGGGCCTTTGTGCTGGCCATGGCCAACGTGTATGTTGCCTGTGCGGTCATCGTTGTGATCGTGATTGCGGTGGCCATAGGGGCAAAGAAGATAGGGATATTGCGAAACCCCTGACCGCGTTATTGGAAAAAGCAGTTAAAAAATTTAACATGATCATACAAAATTGTTAGAATCAGGGAACAAGTGCCGGGGAGGAGGGCTTGTCTTGAAAAAACTGAAAGTAATGACGGTGTTCGGTACCCGTCCGGAAGCCATAAAAATGTGTCCGCTGGTCCTGGAAATGCGGAAGCATCCGGACTATATCGAACCTATCGTGGCCGTTACGGCCCAGCACCGGGAAATGCTGGATCAGGTACTGCGCCTGTTTGCCATAGAACCGGATTATGATTTGAACATCATGACCAGCGGCCAGACTTTATATGATGTAACAGTAAAAGCTCTGCTGGGGTTAAAGGACGTTATCGAAAAGGCCCGGCCGGACCTGATCCTGGTCCATGGGGACACCACTACTACTTTTGCCGGATCCCTGGCGGCCTATTACGCCCAGATCAAACTGGGACATGTGGAAGCAGGCCTGCGCACAGGCAATAAATTTTCTCCCTATCCGGAAGAGATGAACCGGAAGCTGACAGGCGCCCTGGCGGATTTTCATTTTGCCCCTACGGCAGTGAGCCGGGAAAATTTACTGAAGGAAAATGTGCCGGGCGGCAGTATCTTTGTAACTGGCAACACGGTTATTGATGCGCTGAATACTACGGTACAGAAAGATTTTGTATTTGACGACCCGGTGATCCGGAAGGCGCTGGACAGCGGGAAACGGCTGATCCTTATGACTACCCACCGCCGTGAGAATCTGGGGGAACCCATGCGGCAGGTCTACCGGGCCTTAAAGTTTGTGCTTGAGCGTCATCCGGAGGCGGCTGCCATCTTCCCGGTCCATAAAAATCCCAAAGTAAGGGAAGTGGTGTGGGAGGAACTGGCCGGTATTGACAGGGTGTACCTTACCGAGCCTATGGACTATGAACCCTTCGCCAACCTGATGGGCCGGGCGGATATCGTGCTGACAGACAGCGGCGGCATCCAGGAGGAAGCCCCTGCTTTAGGCAAGCCTGTCCTTGTGCTGCGGGATACTACGGAGCGGCCGGAAGCGGTGACGGCGGGTACCGTCCGGCTGACCGGCACCGGCTATGACGCGGTCAAAGACGAAACCTGCAGGCTGCTGGAAGACAACGGGTATTACCGTTCCATGGCGGAAGCCGTAAATCCCTACGGGGACGGACATGCCTGTGAACGGATCGTGGGAGCGGTTCTGTGGGCAAACGGTTTTCTTGCAGCTCCTCCTGAGGAATTTAAAGGGAGCCGCTGAGCAGGGTAAAAAATTCACATATTTTTCAAAAAGGTGTTGGCAAATTGTTAATTTTATTGTAAAATACAGTTGATTTATAGGTTGAATTTTGGGTTGGAGTATGCCCGGAAGAAGTAGTTTTTTAGCGGTATTAAATCGCTGTTGGGGCATATCTCCGCGCACAAGGAGCAAAATGTTCAGCTTTCAGGGAATGGACAGAAGCGAGGTCGTCGCGGCGCTGGCTAAACTTTACAGACGTCAGGTCTATATAGCGGCGGCGATGGTAGTGGGCGCTGCCCTGTTGATGAAGCCTGCGCTGACAGGGGTTGGATCCGGGGCCGTGTGGAGCCTGCTGGACACCCTGCTGCTTGTGATAAGCGTACTGAAGGGCTTAAACAGGATGTCAGAGGCGGAACTGAAATTCCGGGTGTTTATGAATTTCGTGAAACGCCTTACTCTGGCGCTTGTTATGCTATACCTGGTCCACAGGTATAATGCCGGTATCGTCTGGATGCTCATCGTATTTACGTTGTTGCACCTGACGCTGGTATTGAATTTTAAGTTGTTAATTTTCACGGGCCGGAAGTAGAAGAAGGTAAGCCAAGGGCCGTGAGGAAAGGAGAATAATATGGGTCCAGAGATTATTCATTATTTACCCCAGAAGATTGATTTCTTAGGTACCACCGTTCATATGCAGACGCTGTATATGTCCTGGATTACGATGGTTGTCGTCATCCTGATTGTAGCGGCTGCTACGAGTCAGCGTAAGCTCATTCCTTCGGGGGTGCAGAACGTGGTGGAGATGTTCATTGAATGGCTGGGAGACCTGATGGAACAGAACATGGGCGTTGAAGGACGCCGGCTGATGACACCGTTCATCATCACCTTGTTCCTCTACATCTTCATAGGCAATGAACTGGGTATGCTGCCTGCCGTTGGCGTGCATTTCACCTCACCTACCAACGACATTAATGTGGCGCTGGGACTGTCGGTTATGGTTGCCGTTCTGGTGTATATAATCGGCGTGGCCCGTCACGGTCTGGGATATTTCAAGCACCTTATCTCGCCGACGCCGTTCATGCTCCCGCTTAATCTTATGGAAGATATCAGCCGCCCCATTACCATGGCAGCCCGTCTGTTCGGTAACATACTGGCCGGTGAAATCCTGCTGATCGTCCTGAACAGGCTGACCCCGTGGCTGGTTCCTGACATCTGGATTGGATTCAGTCTGGTTATCGGCTTCTTACAGGCTTTTATCTTCACAATGCTGACCATCGTGGCCTTAGCCCCTGTATTTAAAGCTGTTCACGGCTGATACTGACAGCTGTGGATAAGTTAAAATTTTATTATTTTTTTTAAAAAGAGAAAGGAAGATTTTACAAATGGAAAATGCTCTTATGGTAGTAGCTTCTGTACTTGCTGCAGGTTTGATTGGTGCTGGCGCAGCCCTGGGCGCAGCGCTGGGCAACAGCCGTGTTACCAGCACGACGATTGAATGCATGGCCCGTCAACCCGAGCAGGCATCCAACTTTCAGGTTACCATGTTCATCTCTGTAGGTCTGATCGAATCCATGCCTATTATCGCAATCGTTATCGCAATCGTTCTGGTATTCGCTAACCCGTTTGTAGGCTGATAGTCAGGAATCCCGATACACCTGAAATAGACGTATTTTATAGAAAAGGAAGTGTGGGAAGTTGGTAAATATTGATGCAACCATTATTGCGCAGGTCCTAAACTTCATAATCCTGTTAGCTATTTTAGCCAAGTTCTGCTACAAGCCGTTATTGAAGGTCATGGATGATCGCCGTAACCGTATCATCAATAATCTTGACTCTGCGGAGCAGACCCGCCTGGAAGCCGAGGAACTGAAGAAGCAGTATGCACAGCAGCTGGCTGACGCCCGCGCGGAAGCAACTGCCATCGTTGATAAGGCCAACAAGATTGGCCAGAAGCTTCATGATGACTATATGTCCCAGGCCCAGGCCGAAAAGGAACAGCTCATGGCTACTGCCCGTGAGCATATTGAGCAGGAGAAGCAGCAGGCTATGCTGGATGTCCGTACCGAGGTAATTTCCCTGGCAACGGAAATCGCTGGCAAAGTTGTTTCCGACAAGCTTACCGGCGCTGAAGACCAGGCCCTGATCGCCAAGACGGCGGACAAGGTTCTGAACAAGTAATCAAGTTTCTTATAAGAGACTGTATTTCCGGCTGAGCAGCCGGCTGAAGACTTGCGGTTCCCCCGCAAGCAATCTCGCCGCCTGAAAGCGGGAGATATGGAGGTGATGGATAACAATATGAAGGATGAAAAGCTTTCTTTCATAGATAAAAGCCTGCAGGGTCTGCAGGTGAATCCGGAAGTCGTTAAGAGCTGCGTCAAGGATGGCGCTGCCGTAATTAAAACCACGGTGGCTGCACCCCTGAACGAGGAAGAAACGGCTGCCGTAGCTAAGTTGATCGGCGCCCGTCTCGGCGCTGAAAAGGTTACCCTGGAAACTGTAGTGGAACCGTCCATTATCGGAGGTATCATTCTGCAGATCGGTGACCAGATTTATGATGCCAGCACCAAACGTCAGCTGGAACGCGTTAAAGGCGAGCTGGGCAAAGTGGACATGGCAGGGCAGAGCCTTTCTGCTCCCAAGGGCATCGCTGAAGCCCTGGCGGCCAAGGTCCAGTCCTACAAGGCTGATGTTGACCTGGAAGAATTCGGTATTGTTGAAAAAGTCGGCGACGGTATTGCCACGGTATCGGGCATGCGCGGCGCTATGGCTTCCGAACTGGTAGAATTACCTCACGGCGTAACCGGCATGGTACAGAATCTTCGCCCGAATGAAGTCGGTATCGTATTAATGGGTAATGACCATATGATCAAGCAGGGCGACGTAGTGCGCCGTACCGGCCGCATCATGGAGTGCCCGGTAGGCGAGGCCATGCTGGGCCGCATCGTCAACGCACTGGGCCAGCCCATAGACGGCAAGGGTGAAATTCGTACCAGCGAGACCCGCACTGTTGAATCCCCGGCCTACGGTATTGCGGATCGTAAATCGGTAGATGTTCCGCTGCAGACCGGTATTAAAGCGATTGACGCTCTGGTACCTATCGGACGCGGACAGCGCGAGCTGATCATCGGCGACCGCGGTACCGGTAAGTCTGCGATTGCCATTGATACCATCCTGAACCAGAAGGAAACCGGCGTAATCTGCATTTATGTAGCAATTGGTCAGAAAGCGAGCCGTGTTGCCCGTCTGGCTAAAACCTTTGAAGAGCGCGGCGCCAACGCCTATACGATCATTGTTGCCGCTACGGCAGCTGATCCCGCTCCTATGCAGTTCCTGGCTCCCTATACCGGCGTAACCATCGCTGAGTATTTCATGGACCAGAAGAAGGACGTTCTTATCATTTATGATGACCTGTCCAAGCATGCGGTAGCATACCGCGCCATGTCGCTGCTTCTGCGCCGTCCGCCCGGACGTGAAGCGTATCCCGGCGACGTATTCTACTTGCACTCCCGTCTGCTGGAACGTGCTGCACGCCGTAATGAAGCGGCCGGCGGTGGTTCCATCACGGCTTTGCCTATTATTGAAACCCAGGCAGGCGACGTTGGCGGTTACATCCCCACCAACGTAATTTCCATTACCGACGGCCAGATCTATCTGGAATCCGAGCTGTTCTACTCCGGCGTACGTCCTGCTATCAACGTAGGTCTGTCCGTATCCCGTGTAGGCGGCAGCGCCCAGATCAAGGCTATGAAATCCGTAGCCGGTACCCTTCGTCTGGACCTTGCCCAGTTCCGTGAACTGGCTGCATTCGCCCAGTTCGGTTCCGACTTGGATAAGGCTACCAAAGCCCAGTTAGACCGCGGCCAGCGCATGACCGAGATCCTGAAGCAGGGCCAGTATGAGCCTATGCCTGTCGAAAAACAGGTTATTTCCCTGTATGCGGCAACCAACGGATATGTGGATGATATCCCGGTTTCCGATGTAGGCCGTTTTGAATCTGAACTCCTGCAGTACATGGCTTCCAACAACCCTGAGGTTGCCGAATCCATTAAAACGGAGAAAAAGATTACCTCTGACAATGAAGAGGCTCTCAAGACCGCTATTAAGAACTTTAAGCAGACCTTTGCTTCCAGTGAAGCGAGGTGATTGATTTATGCCAAACCCACGCGAAATACATCGGCATATGCGATCCGTTACCAATATCAGGCAGATAACCAAAGCCATGAAGATGGTAGCGTCCGCCAGGCTGCGTAAGGCGCAGGAACGCGCTATTACCACCAAGCCGTTTGCCGAAAAGATTAAACAGCTTCTGCAGGACGCGGTAAGCGACCGCAGTGTTCTGGGGCATATCGACCCCAAAAGCATGCCGCTGCTGGAGCAGAGACCTGTTAAGCGTACCGGCTACATTGTAGTAAGCTCTGATAAGGGCTTGGCTGGCCCGTACAATTCCAATGTGCTGAAACACGCCCAGATGGAATTGATGGACAGCGACGATTACACATTGATTACGGTAGGGCGTAAGGCTAAGGAATTTTTCAGCCGCCGCGGGTATGATATTTCCGAGGCATTGTTTGGCTTTTCCGATAAGCCCAGTTACGAAAACGCGAACGATATTGCCCGTGCAGCCATCAAGATCTTCCTGAACGGCTCCGTGGACGAGGTCGTGCTTATCTATACTGAGTTTAAATCGGCGCTGTCGTCTACCCCTGTGACGAAGCATGTTCTGCCCATCGTTCCGCCTGCAGCGGTGGAAGAGACGGACAAAAAAGCGTCAGGGGCCGGGGCTTCGGCCAACGAAATTATTTTCGAGCCTAACCCGGTGGACGTAATCAAGCAGTTGCTGCCATACTATGTTAAAACGGAGATCTATGCCGCGCTTATGCAGTGCGCTGCCAGCGAGCTGGGTGCTCGTATGACTGCGATGAGCAGTGCTACTGATAACGCGTCGGACCTCATCCGCAACCTGGAGCTGTCTTACAATAAGGCCCGCCAGGCTGGCATCACGAACGAAATCAACGAAATCGTCGGCGGTGCGGAAGCGCTGAACAGTTAAGGGAGGAAAGCATTGATGACGACTGGCAAAATTGTAACGGTCCTGGGTCCTGTTATCGACATTAAGTTTCCGCCGAAACAGCTCCCTGCGATCTACAATGCTATTCATATTGACGGCACGGTAGGTGAAAACATCAAGATCCACCTGACTGCCGAAGTAATGCAGCATATCGGCGACGATGTGGTCCGCTGCGTAGCCATGAGCTCCACGGACGGTCTCGTACGCGGTATGGATGCAATTGATACGGGCGCGCCTATTAAGGTTCCCGTAGGTCCCGGCTGCCTGGGCCGTATTTTCAACGTACTGGGCGAAACCGTAGACCATGATGATACAAAAGTGGAAGCGGCCGACTACTGGCCGATTCACCGTCCTGCCCCGGCCCTGGAAAACCAGGCCACTTCCGAGCAGATCCTGGAAACAGGCATTAAGGTCGTTGACCTGATCGCCCCCTATGCTCTGGGCGGTAAGGTAGGCCTGTTCGGCGGCGCCGGCGTAGGTAAGACGGTACTGATCATGGAACTCATTCATAACGTTGCTACGGCCCACGGCGGTTATTCCGTATTCGCAGGCGTAGGCGAACGTACCCGTGAAGGTAATGACCTCTGGGGCGAAATGAAGGAGTCCGGCGTAATCGACAAGACCGTACTGGTATACGGTCAGATGAACGAACCGCCCGGAGCGCGTATGCGCGTAGGCCTGTCCGGCCTGACCATGGCAGAATATTTCCGTGATGTAGGCGGTCAGGACGTACTGCTCTTCATCGATAACATTTTCCGTTTCATTCAGGCAGGTTCCGAAGTATCCGCACTGCTGGGCCGTATGCCTTCTGCCGTAGGTTATCAGCCTACTCTGGCTAACGACATCGGCGCTCTGCAGGAACGGATCACGTCTACCAAGCACGGTTCCATCACATCGGTACAGGCTGTATATGTACCTGCCGATGACTTGACTGACCCTGCTCCTGCCGGAACATTCGCACATCTGGATGCTACCACCGTACTTTCCCGTCAGATCGCAGAGCTTGGTATTTATCCGGCCGTGGATCCTCTGGATTCCACCAGCCGTATCCTGAGCCCGCAGGTTCTGGGTGAGGAACATTACAAGGTAGCCCGTGGCGTACAGGCTATTCTGCAGCGCTATAAAGAACTGCAGGACATCATCGCGATCCTGGGTATGGAAGAATTGGGCGAAGATGACAAGATCACCGTTGCCCGTGCCCGTAAGATCCAGCGTTTCCTGTCCCAGAGCTTCTTCGTAGCTGAACAGTTCACCGGCCAGCCCGGCCAGTATGTTCCGCTGAAGGAAACCATTCGCGGCTTCAAGGAAATCCTGGAAGGCAAGCACGACGATCTGCCGGAAGGCGCGTTCTACATGGTCGGCACGATTGATGATGCTATCGCGAAGGCCAAGAGCATGGAAGTGGAGTGATCCTATGGCCAGTTTAATGCGTTTTGAGGTCCTGGCTCCGGACAAGTATGTACTGAAGTCGGATGCGGTTTCCTATGTGGAAGCGGTGACCCTGTGGGGTGGCGTAGGCATTTTGCCCCGTCACGCCCCGCTTATTGCCGCTCTCAAGGAAGCTCCTCTGAAGTACCGGGATGCTGAGGGTATAGCTCATTTCCTGTGCGTGCAGGGCGGCTTTATGGAGGTTAAGGACAACAAGGTCGTAGTTATGACGGAGGCAGCCGAGACTGCCGATGAAATTGACGTTGACCGGGCCGAAGCTTCTGCTTTGCGTGCCCGTGAGCGCCTGGCAAGTCCCGATGACGAGATTGACATGGATCGTGTCATGGGCAGCCTGCGCCGCTCGGAAGCGCGTCTGAAGACCGTAAGGCTGGCGGCGGAATCCCGCTGACAGGAGCCGTACAGACCGGGCGACGGTCTGTGTCGTTAAGGTTTAAGGAGGGATTCGTCCGGAATTATATTCGGACGAACCTCTTTTTTATAAAAATATTCGTAACAATGTTCGCTGAATCTTCCTTGATCAGCAGTTCCTTAAATATGGTTTTATGGCTACAGGCGGAATGTCTGGGAACTTACTGGAGGTGTAAGGATGGCAGTGCATCCGGGGGCCGTGATAGCGGTTGCGGGACTTGCCGTGGCGGGTTTCAAGTTGTATACGGCTTTGAGCAATACCGCGCAGATTGTCAGAAGCAGTTTGGAGCGTTACAATGATGAGAAGATCCGTTACTATACCGTCAGTAAACAGGTTTTGGAGACGGTTGTCGATTACGGTAAATTCAAGCTGGAGATGTGGGACGAGTTTGGTGTTCTGGCCCAGCTTTACAGCCGTATGCAGAATCCGCCCGGACTCATCAGCTATAAGGGAATGGAAAGTGTGCATGCCGGACGTCCGCAGATGGACGATATCCGCACCATGGTAGCTTCTTTGGATGCCCTTCATGAGCAGAAGTGGGATGCGGTTGGTACAGGAATGCTGACCAGTCTTGCCATTTACGGTAAGACCATGACCCAGAAAGTGGGGAAAGACCAGATCCTGCACATTGACGGTTTCCCTGATACCGAAGAGGGCGACAGTGTCCTTGACACCATGGGGACCGTTCCGGCTCCCCACCATAGCGACAATGGTGTGATAGAAGAAAGCGCAGTTCTGAATGAGATACTGGGCATGCCTGTCGTTGTGGAGACGGAGGCCCTGTTAGCCGAGCTTTCCGAAAAGCCCATAACGGAACTCACCAAGGATGAAGCCTTCGCCCTGAAGGACCAGATCGACTGGCGCAGTCTGAAACTTGCTGATGCGGTAGGACGTATGCGCCGTCTGGGCGAGACAGTTGAAAGCGTCAGGAGCGATGTGGAACGCCTGCGGGAAGTATGCAGGAGCAAGATAGAAAGCATCGGTCTGCTGGTGCAAAGAACCCCGGATTATAATGAATTCAGACTTGCGGATAAACAGGATTACCAATTCGCGGTCATGTTGCAGCGTACCATGCGCCTTTTAACGCGCCTGGACCTGGTTCTTAAGCGCGGCAATATGTGCGTTCTGAACTCCATGGCTATCAACGACTGCAAACGACAGGCGGCGGAACTGGTGCCGCTGCCCGATCCCAATGCGCCTGCAAGGTAAAAGGGGAAGGGCTTTAAGAGAGTATTCAGCGGCCTGGCCGCACTGTTTTTAGGAGGCTTAGGAGAAATGGCAAAAGATGCTTTGAGCAGTTTGGCCGGCAACCGTATGGGGCAGCTAAAGAGTGAGATTGCGGACCTTAAGGCCCAGCTCAGGAAAGAGTTTGAACCGGATAAGATTGCCGAGCTGAAAAAGCTTATCAGAGAAAAAGAAACCTACTACAATATACTTGCTGACCGTCGAAGGACTGGTATTTAAGCATCATGGATGAGCAGTTACTGGTGCGTTTGGCACAGATCGCATTACGCTGCGTAGTGGCGTATTATGTTTATAAGGACGCTGTCAAACATGAAGTCCCCAACAGGAACTTCTGGATAGCGGCAACCTTTATTTTCTGGCCCGTCGTTCTGGCTTACCTGTTCTACCGGCAGCGCGCGGCCCGCACGGTTGATCTTTCCTTTGAGCAAAAGGCCCAGCTGGAGATAGATCATAAGCGCGAGGAAGAAAAACGGCGCATCGCGGCGGAACGGGCCGAGATGGAGCTGGAACGCAAACACGAGATCGAAAAGAACAAAATCAGTGAGGAAGAACTGGAAAAGCTTCGGGAAGAGCGCAGGGCTGCCAAGGCCAAGCGTATGAAGGAGCTGGAGGAAGAGCGTGCGGAACAGGAAAGGCAGCACGCCGAACTTTTAAAGCTGAAGGAAAAAAAGCTGCAGGATACCGTGGCAAAGAATCTCAGCAACCTGGACAAGTAGTAGGATATATTTCATTACGGGCGCTGCGCTTATAGGTGCGGCGTTTTCTTTTTGCGCAGGCGAATCAATCAGTGGTTCTTTAATGTAAAATTTTTTCGCGCCCTCTTGCTAAAAGGCGTTTATAATGATAGAGTTAAATTGTAAGGGAAACACTGATTCATTCGTTCCCACGCACGCGAAAGGTTTCGGCCGTCGAACAAACTCATTGAATCAGTGTTTGTTATAGAGTAATTATCATAAGCAAGATATCAAACAAATTTAAAAATTAACGGTAGGGGGTAAGCTTGTGGAGAAGTTGATTGTCAGAGGCGGCAACCGACTGGTTGGCACAGTAAAGACAAGCGGGGCAAAGAATGCGGTACTGCCTATTATTGCTGCTTCTATTTTAGGTGAAACACCCAGCCATCTGGATGAAATTCCCAAGCTGGACGATGTACATACCATTTGCAGGGTATTGCAATATTTAGGGGTAAAAACAGACACATCCAAAGAACATGAACTGACGCTGGATACATCGAAAATTTCCGCGTATGAAGCCCCTTATGAGCTGGTCCGGACCATGCGGGCTTCTTTTGTGGTACTGGGTCCCCTGCTGGCCCGGAAGGGACATGCCCGGATTTCCCAGCCCGGAGGCTGCGCTATCGGAAGCCGTCCCATCGACCTGCATTTAAAAGGCTTTGAAGCCCTGGGAGCAAAAATTACCCAGGATCACGGTTTTGTTGATGCTGTAGCCCCTAATGGGCTCCACGGTGCGGACATCTATCTGGATTTCCCCAGCGTGGGCGCGACGGAAAATATTATGATGGCAGCCTGCCTTGCTGAAGGCACTACAACCCTGGAAAACCCGGCGGAAGAGCCGGAGATCGTAGACCTGGCCAACTACCTGAACCAGATGGGCGGCAAGATCCGTGGGGCCGGTACCGATGTGATCCGCATCGAAGGTGTCAAACATATGCATGGCGCCGAACATTCGGTGATTCCTGACCGTATTGAGGCAGGAACATACATGATTGCAGCGGCCATGACCCATGGGGATGTGATTATTGAAAATGTGCTGGCGGAACATCAGAAACCGCTGCTGGCCAAGCTGCGGGAAGCCGGCGTACTGATTGAGGAAGATATCGACCGGATCCATGTGGCCTGCCCGGGAACGTTAAAGGGCGTTAACGTGAAAACCCTTCCTTATCCCGGTTTCCCGACGGACATGCAGGCCCAGATCATGGCTATGATGACCATCTGTGAAGGACGCAGTACCGTAATGGAGACTGTGTTTGAAAACCGTTTCATGCATGTGATCGAACTGAACCGCATGGGTGCCAATATCGTGACCACAGGGGCCCGTGGGGCCATGATTGAAGGGCCGGCTAAGCTGACAGGCTGCGAAGTGAATGCTACAGACCTGCGGGCCGGCGCCGCCATGATTCTGGCCGGGCTGGTTGCAGAAGGAACGACCATTATCGGCAATCTGCATCACATTGACCGGGGATACGAAGATATCGTAGGAAAGCTGCAGGCACTGGGTGCGGATATCCAGCGTATAAGTGTAAAAGACTGACTGTATTGGTTGTGGCAGGGCGTTCCGACCATGACGGTTCTCTGGGGTAAAAACAGCTCTTGGGGCAGGCAGGCGGGATGGATGAAATTTAGTAAAGCAGGAGACATAGCATGTTTGGTGGACATACAGATATCGGTATAGATTTAGGCACCGCCAATATACTGGTATACGTGAAAGGAAAAGGTATCGTGCTGAACGAGCCTTCCGTGGTGGCGGTGGAAAAAGCAGGCAATAAAATACTGGCTGTGGGTGCGGAAGCCCGGGATATGCTGGGCCGTACCCCTCAGGGCATCGTAGCGGTACGTCCTTTAAAGGAAGGGGTCATCGCCAACTATACGATTACCCAGAAGATGCTGGAATACATTATCAACAAGGTGGCCGGAAAGAGCTTCTTCTTTAAGCCCCGTGTCATGACCTGCATTCCGGTGCACATCACTTCCGTGGAGAAGCGGGCCGTACTGGAAGCGACTATCCAGGCAGGCGTATCCAAAACGTATCTGATAGAAGAACCTCTGGCAGCTGCCCTTGGCGCCGGGCTGGATATCATGGTGCCTTCCGGGAAAATGGTAGTGGATATCGGAGGCGGTACGACCGATATCGGGATCCTGAGCCTGGGAGGTGTGGTGGACAGTGATTCGGTCCGTGTCGGCGGGGATAAATTTGATGAAAGCATAGTGCGCTATGTAAAAAAAGAATACAATATACTGATAGGGGAAACTACGGGAGAGGCTGTCAAAAAGACTATCGGCAACGTCCATTCGGGAGAACCTGTAAAGACCATGGAGATCCGGGGCCGGGATGCGGTCAACGGACTACCTGCAACGGTTACGGTTACATCGGAGGATGTTCGCAAGGCTCTGGAAGAACCTCTTGAGACCCTGATAGGCCGTATTCGTTCCGTACTGGAAAAATGCCCTCCGGAACTGTCGGCGGATATTGTTGACAACGGGATCTACCTGACAGGAGGCGGGGCGCTGCTGGGAGGCTTTGCCAAAGTGCTGGAAGAAGACACGGGAATCCGGGTCTTTGTGGCGGAAAATCCGCTGGACTGCGTAGCAATCGGAACCGGGAAGGCTCTGGAAAATCTGGACAAGCTCCGTCCCGGTACGGTTTACAGCAATGCCATGTTTTAAATTGATACGTATTGATTTTGTTTTGGGACGGTTTTGGAAAACGCCGGTATACGGCTTGCTTCCATACCGTCCTGCTGATTTTACATGTAATAAACCATATAAACAAATGAAACGGTGATTTCCTGAAAGAGGCTGTGAAATGTTGTGTTATCATAAATGCGGAAAATGCAGTTGCCGGTTTTTTCTGTTTCTTATTTTCGTAGTAACCATTCTTCTGCCGGTATCCGTACAGGCCAGAATAACTGATATGCGGACAGGAAGCGGTCCTACCCGGATGCGCATTGTGCTGGATATGGATGAACCGGCGAAGTTTAAAGACAGCGGCGATTCCGGAAAAATAGTCCTTGATCTGGGCACTTCCGTGAAAAAAAATATACTGCGAAAGTTTAATGACGCGTCAATTACGGATATAAACCTTGAAAAATCCGGGAAAAATTCTAGCAGGCTGACAGTACGGCTGAAAAAACCGGCCCAGCACAAGGTCATTGTTCTGAAAAATCCCCACCGGATCGTTCTGGATGTTTACCGGATCGAAATCGTTAAAACGTCCCGGGAACTGGGGAACGGTCTGGGTTATACCTTCTGGCAGGATGATATGAACGGGTTGCCGGTGCGTCTTTATGTGTTAAGTATGAGCCCGGACAGCGGCTATTATCTGAAACCATTTTCCGGTGCCGTGAACCGGAACGGGCGCGGAAAGCTTTCCCGTGCGACCGCATCGGTGGGAGCCCGGGCTGCCGTGAACGCCTGTTATTTTGATATAGACGGCTGGGTCATCGGAAACTGCAAGTGGAACGACAGCTTCTACGGCGTGGATTCCACACCCCGAAGCGCTCTGATTGTAGACAGGGAAGGACATGCCTCTGTCCAGAAGGACCTGGCATACCGGGGGACTGCTACGCTTCCGGGGGGCCGGATTCTTACTATTAAGGGAATGAACCGGCAGCGGATTACAGACGATCTGGTCTTGTTTAACCGAAATTACGGTCCGGCCACCCGTACAAACGAACACGGACGTGAGGTAAAGGTGCGGCAGGGACGGGCCATAGAAGTCTCGCCTAAAGGAAACATGATGTTGGACAATGATTCCCTCGTGCTTTCCGGCCACGGGGTCAACAAGGATGCCCTTTCCCGGGTAAAACGGGGTGACAGGGTGGCTATTGACCAGACCCTGGGAAGCCGCATGGCGGATGAAGCTCGGCTTGTTATCGGCGGAGGGCCCCTGCTGGTGGAGAATGGGCAGGTTAATGTCCGGGCCAGGGAAGAATCTATGGCCCCGGATATTGCCTATGGCCGCGCGCCCCGTACCGGCGCAGGTGTTACTGCTGACGGAACTGTGCTGCTGATGGTGGTGGACGGCCGAAGCCAGTATTCCGCCGGTATGACTCTGAAAGAATTTGCCGGATACATGAAACGTTTTGGAGCAGTCTCCGCTGTGAATTTTGACGGGGGAGGATCTTCCGAGATGGTGCTGGACGGGAAGATAATGAACCGTCCTTCCGATGGGGGAGAACGGCCTGTCAGTATCGGGCTGGGCCTTTTCCGGAAGTGATTTTGCCAAAAATATAAATTCGTTGTATAATAAAATATTATAATAGGTTTTTTATTGTAAACTTTGGGAAACACTGATTAAAAGGGTTTGTGCACAGACGAAATAATCGGTGGTTCCTTAGGTTGTTCTGCAAAAAAGGACAATTTATGAAAAAGCTCATTCTGACAGTTTGTTTGTTATTATGTATATTTACTTCGCAGGTCTTTGCCCGGACACCGCTGATGCCTGTAGACAGCCTGAAGGCCGGTATGCGGGGATATGCTAAAACCGTTATATCCGGCGATACTATTGAAACATTTCCGGTGGAGGTTTTGGGCGTAACCGGCAGTGAGAATGCAGGTTACCAGATCCTGATCCGGGGCAGCGGCAACGTACTGGAACGAAGCGGCGGCATTGCGCAGGGGATGAGCGGCAGCCCGGTCTATATTGACGGTAAACTGGCCGGGGCCATTGCCTACGGCAAGGCCTTTACCGATCCCCACTACTGCTTTCTGACGCCGATTCAGGATATGCTGGATATGCTGGACAAGCCGGTTCCCCATCGGGAAAAGGCTGACAGCTCTCTTTTGCCTAAAGGGACTGCCCTGATGGCAGGGGGCTTTTCCGACGCAGGTCTGTCGTTGCTTCAGCATGAACTGGAAGCTTCCGGAATTACAGTTATGAATGCAGGGGCTTCCGGGACAGAAGCATCTTCCAAAGCCCTGGAACCCGGCAGTTCTGTAGGGGTTGCTCTCATACAGGGCGATCTTTCGCTGGGAGCTTTGGGAACCGTTACCTGGACAGATGAGAGAGGGCGCTTTCTGGCCTTCGGTCATCCTTTCATGCAGAGAGGGGATTCGGATTTCTTTCTGACAAAGACATGGGTGCTGGCTTCCCTTCCTAATCTGCAGGCAGCTTATAAAATCGGAAATATCGGGGAGGCAGTTGGAACGGTAAACCAGGACCGCAGTGCCGGTATAGCCGGACTGGTTGGCAAACTTCCGTCTTTTATCCCGCTTTACGTATCGGTTACAGATTCCACCCGGTCCCAAAACGGCAGCGTCCGGGTGAGGGTGATCAATGATGAACAGATGACCCCGACGCTGGTCAGTTCCGTGCTTGTAAGTCAGGCATCAAAAGTAGCTGACCACGGGACCGGCGGCAGCGCCCGGCTTTTGTTTGATATTACGGCTATGGACAGCAAAGAGGAGCTGCTGCACATAAACAGGGAAAACATGTATTTTGACAAGACGTCCCTGATGAAACAGCTTCCGGCGGAATTACAGGAGACGGTTCAGGTACTTCTCCAGAACAAGCTGGAACAGGTTCGTATTACAAATATCGATGTAAATGTAGATATGAGCACAGAGAGCCTGGTAGCTGAAATTAAGAAAGTTACTGTGGAAGAAAAGGAACCCCGGCCCGGTGACACGATCCATTTGAATGTAACTCTGAAGCCCTATCGCGGCGAAAATATAACCCGGACTGTGGCGTATAAGCTTCCTAAAGACGCAAAAGGAGAAATCCGGCTGAAGGTCCGGGGGGGCGCTTCAACAGCCTGGATACAGGAACTGATGAAGCAGCAGAAAGAAGAAGGCGCAGCCCAGGATAAAAAGGAAAAGCAGCAAGGGCAGAAGAAAGAGAAAGAAAAAGAAAAAGACATAAAGCTGGCAGACTATGTACGTGAGGTAAACACTGCGGACCGCAATAATGATATTATTGTGGAATATGCATCAGGCGGGCCCCGTCCTGATATGACGGAGGAAGAAGCGGAAGCTTCCCTGGCAGCGATGCTTTCTGGCGGCAGGAATAAACAGGCGGTTCCGGTGGATTACATTGTGGACGGTGAACAGACCGTTACAGTCCGTCTGCCCTGAAATTGCCACAAATTGTTTTTATACTTATAATAAATTACAGCTGTGCAAAAAAATAGCGGGGGATTGCAGATGAAAAGCCTGTCTGTGAACTGCGGATCTTGGAGAAGGGAGGAAGGCATATGCTTCATGAATTATGTGCCATGACTGGTGCATGGATCATCGGATTCTGTCAGGTTACCGGCCGCATGATGATGCTTTTTCTGGATACCCTGTCCAAGGTACGGACTGTCAGTATAAAAGAGACATTGCGACAGATGGCTCTTTTAGGGGCGGATTCCCTTCCCATCGTGTTACTGACCATGCTGTGCACGGGCATGGTCTTCTCTGTACAGACGGCGAAAGAATTTGTAGCCCTGGGAGCTTCCGGCACAGTGGGAGGAATCGTGGCTATCGCCATGGGCAGGGAACTGGTCCCGGTACTGACCGGCGTTGTGGTGGCCGGGCGAATCGGCGCGGCCATTGCGGCTGAACTGGGAACCATGAAGGTGACAGAACAGATCGATGCCCTGCGTGTTATGGCTACCAGCCCGGTCCGGTATCTGGTGGCTCCCCGTTTTCTAGCTGTTGCCCTTATGATGCCGGTGCTCATCGTGTTCGGCAATTTTATCGGTAATGCGGGGGGATATTTCGTAGCCCATTATTACGCGGATATCGGTTCCACGACGTACCTGAATTCTATCAGACAGTTATGCGAGCCCTTTGATTTATTCGGAGGCATGATCAAAGGTGTTGCCTTTGGTGCTATTATCAGTATCGTAGGCTGTTTCAAGGGACTGAACGCAAAGCAGGGCGCGGAAGGCGTGGGACTTGCCACTACGGCTTCCGTAGTGCTTTCCATTATTTTGATATTTATTTCGGATTATTTTCTGACGGTTTTGTTGTACGTAGACAAATAAGAGAGGCGTTATGGCTGAATCTGTTATTTCCCTGCGAAATCTGGAGCTGGCTTTTGGCGAGAAAAAGGTATTGCAGGGTGTCAATCTGGAAGTTAAAAAAGGGGAGACCATGGCGGTGATCGGGCCTTCCGGAACCGGAAAAAGCACCATTTTGAAGGTTCTGATAGGGCTGCTGGCCCCAACAGGGGGAAACGTTTTCATCGAAGGACAGGATGTATCCCATCTGACGGAAGAGGAATGGAATGAGATCCGTAAACATATAGGGATGGTATTCCAGTACTCTGCGCTGTTTGACTTTCTGGATGTGGGCGAAAACGTAGCTTTCGGGTTACGGCAGCATTTTCGCCTGCCGGAAGAGGAAGTGCAGAAAAAGGTGGATGACCTGCTGAAGGATGTAGGAATGGAAGATGCTAAAAGCATGTATCCTGTGGAATTGTCCGGTGGCATGAAAAAGAGGGTCAGTCTGGCAAGGGCGCTGGCATTCGGGCCCCGTATTGTCCTGTATGACGAACCTACTGCAGGTCTGGATCCTATACGGATGATGAACATCAGCCGTCTGATAAGGGAAACGCAACAAAAGCACAAGGTAACATCCATTCTGGTAACCCATGATATGGAATCTGTTTATGTGGCTGCGGACCGTGTTGCCCTGATAAACGGCGGTAAAATCGTAGCCGTAGGCACGCCGGAGGAATTCAGAAATTCGGACGATCCGCTGATTCGTGGATTTATAACCGGTGAGGAAATAGCGGGAGCAACGGAGGCATTTCGATGAAAGCAAGCGAAGCGAAGGTAGGGGCGCTGACCCTGGGTGGGGCGGTAATCCTGGCAGGGATGATCAGTTTCCTGGGCGCCTTTAAACTATTTGATGGCGGTTATGACCTGCATGTATCTTATCCTTCTGTAAACGGACTGCAGGTGGGAAGCGCCGTACGATACGCAGGCGTTCCTATCGGCACGGTAAAGTCAGCAAGAGTGGAGCCGGACCAGGTTATTATAACCATGCATGTGAACAAAGGGGTTCAGATCCCTCAGGAAGCGGAATTCTCCATCGGTTCCGATGGCGTCATGGGTGAAAAATTCGTAGATGTGCGGCCGCCTAAAAAATACAGCGGCGTTTACCTGAGACCGGACAGTACCCTGACCGGTCAGCCCGGCGGAGATATCAATGACTTTATGGCCAGTTCCGGAAAAGTTTTGGAAAAGCTGGAAGGTATAGCAGACGCCCTTAATAATGTGTTTGGGGATAAAGAAGTCCAGAAATCCATGCGGGACGGCTTTATCAACGCCCGGGATATCAGCAATAACCTGAACACGTTTACGAAGATAATGGCAGACTCCGCTAAAGAAAACCAGGCGGAAATACACAATATGGTTTCCCAGTTTAACCAGATGAGCATCCGTATGAATAAGACCATGGCCCATGTGGAAAGCCTGATGGCCGACGTCGATGCCAATGGGGAGACGGGACGGAACGTAGCGGTAATGGCCCAGAATCTGGCCATTACCAGCAAAAACATAGAACAGATTTCCGGTACGCTGGCGGAAGTCGCCACCGATCCCCAGACAAAAGAGGATCTGAAGGCCACGATCCACAATGCCCGGGGGGTGACGGAAAGGGCTAACAAGATACTGGGGATGGGCGACGGGATGAAGGTTAAGACCCACGCAGATATATTGCATAATGTAAAAGGCGGTTCCTGGCGCAGCAATTTCGGTATGCAGTTTGATAAATCAAAAAAAGGAACTTACGGCTATCTGGGCGCTTCCAGCATCGGGGACGATACCAAACTGGATCTGTATTTCGGTAAAAAATTCCGTGGCGTTGACATCAGTACCGGTGCCATGCAGGGAAAATTCGGGATCGGGCTGGGTTATGGCATTAACGACAGGTTCCGAATCTATTCCCAGCTGTACGATTTCAGCGACAGCAAGCTGAGGCTCGGCGGCGAATATATGATTAAAGACGATATCTTCCTTGTCGGGGAAAGCCTGGATCTGTTGCATGGCAATAAACAGGATGTGTATTTAGGCATACGGGCTTATTTCTGATGTGGCTCCAGCTTTACCTGCGGTTTTGGAACAGCATTGTACTGAAATCGGCAGCGGGTGAAGTGCCTGCTTTGAATCCTACAGTGTGATAAGGAATAAGCTTGACTTTTACGTCAGAGAACATATATAATTATTTCGCTGACTTGTCAGTCAGAAAATGGAGGTAGTACTATGACGACGAAAAAGAATGCTGCGCGCACTGCATTGATAAGTGCGTTATTTACCGCGTTGCTGGTGCCTTCAGCTTTTGCGGGTGAGGGAATGCCCATCGACCTGCAGACGGCCATTGCGAAAGCCTTTGCCAGCCATGCGGATATAAAGAAAGCGGAATACAGCCTGGACGCGGCCAGGGCGAAATATAACGTGGTAAGGGAAAGCTTTGGACCCAAAGTAACATTTTCTCATACTTCTGGCCGTGGCGGATATTGGCAAGAACAACCTATTACAAAAGATGGTATGATAATAGGTTATAGTAAACAGATAGGAGAACAGCATAAAAACGGTTTTTCTTTGAAGGTTCCTATTTATGATGCATCGTTGATTGCTTCTGAAAAAAAGGCAAAAGCAGGTTATCAAAGCAGTGTTTTAGGAGAAGAACTTACTTTTATTAAGTTAAAGCAGTCTGTTACGGATGCATACTTTAAACTGCTGGCAACCAAGGATACCAGGCAGGTCTGCGAGCAGTCCGTATCTACCCTGAAAGACCATCTGAAAAATGTACAGGCCCAGTATGACGTAGGGGTAGTGGCCAAGGTAGACCTGCTGCGAAGCGAGGTGGAACTGACAGATGCCCAGCAGAACCTGATCATGGCAGAAAACGGTTATAATATTGCGGAAGCGAACCTGAACAACATTATGGGGATTCCCCAAAATACGAAACTGGATCCGGTGGAAGAGCTGGGGTATGCGGCCTATGAAGAATCCCTGCCTTCCTGTATTGATTATGCTATGCTGCACCGGCTGGACCTGCAGCAGAGCGCGTTGCAGGTAAAGGCGGCGGAAGCAGACTTGAACAGTGCAAAGGCTGGCTGGCTACCGTCTGTTGGTGGTACCCTTTCTAATGATTGGTCGGATGCGAATACGGGTCATTGGCCTGGTGATAAGAATAGCAACTGGAGTGCAGGACTTAGTGTCAGTATGAATGTATTTGACAGCGGTGTGACCAAATCCAACGTGGCCGCGGCCAAGGCGAACCTGATGACGGCAAAGGAAAGCTACCGTCAGGACGCGGATGCTGTGCAGCTGGATGTCCGGAACTGTTATTTCAATCTGCGTGAAGCGGAAAAGCGTATTTCTACCACTCAGGTGGCTGTTGCCAAAGCAGAAGAAGATTACCATATTGCCCAGGTCCGGTATGAAGCCGGCGTAGGCACCAATACGGACGTATTGGACGCCCAGGTGGCCCTGACTAGAGCCAGAAACAATTTCAATACGGCATTGTACGACTACAATACATCCAGAAGCGCTTTGCAGACCGCCATGGGTATTGAAGCCCGTCCGGATGATTATAAATATCTGACTTACGGAGAACGTTACAAGGCTACCAAAGCCCTGTACAATACAGCTGCGGAAGCGACGGATTCCGAAAAAAGATTAAAGGAAACCGTTAAAGCCCTGGAAAAAGCCCGGGCTGAACGGCGGAAAGCTGCTGCGGCTGCTGAAAAAGCAGAAAAAAATAAATAATTTTATATTGGGATTTTCACAAAGAGGATTTTGCGAATGCAAAGTCCTCTATTTTTTGTAAGATTTCACATAAGCGTTACAAAAACTGCTGAATTTCTGTGCTGTTTCTGCTATAATTAACTATCATGGGATATTGTTGTTATTTATAGTATAAACAGGAATTTATGTGCCTAAAATTATGCGGCAAGGAAAAGGCATGAGCAAACCGTCGGAGGCGATTGCGTTATTCCATGAGATGAAATTCGCCGTTGTGGCGAGACTGTTTGAGGGGCGAAGCCCCGAGTTCTTATGCACACACAAACTTCAATTTAACGGAGGCGCAAAATGAACCGGATCGCAAAATGGATTGGTGGCACAGTCCTGGCTCTCTGCGCCCTTTTTGCAGGTATTGTACAAATCGTACTGCCCGGTTTGATGGATAAAGCCGTTCCCTATGTGGAAAAAGCTGCCGCAGATTACATTAACGGATCGGTAACTGTTGGCTCTGTATCCAAATCCGGGCTTACGGAACTTTTGGTCAGGGATATAACCGTTAAGGACAATAAGCAGCGACCGATTGCATTAATGCCGGAGACCCGCATTTCCCTGAATCCTCTGAAAGCTTTTTCCGGAGTTGAAAAGGCAGTATCTTCGGTGGAACTGGTAAAACCAACCCTTTACATACGGCAGGATAAAGATGAAACATGGAACTTTAACAACCTGTTAAAGCCGTCGGAATCCGAAACGACCCCCTTCTATGGAAAAGCGGAGGTAAAGCAGGGTACTGTTAAAGTGCTGTTGCCGGAAGGAAACTGGGAGTACCGGGTAGATGGCTATGTAGACGGAAGCTACAATCCGGCCTTTGACCTGAATTTTACGGTGGATGCACCCGGCATGGATACAGCCCGTGTCCTCGGAAGTATCGACAACAAAGGGACCGGGAAGATTGTAATGAAATCGTCCCGTGTGGATCTGGCGCCATACGGGCCGCTGGCCCTTCGGTACGGTCATGTGAAAGAGGCTGCCGGTCAGGTGACGGATATCGACGGGGAATGGAATAACGACGGCAAGGATACTGTTCTTCGCGGGACCTGCAATCTGCAGGATGTAAGGGGTAATTACCGCTTTGGGGAGCAGGAAGTTCCTATTCGTGTAACGGGGCAGGTATCCTCTTCGGATCATTCAATAACAGCAAAGGAACTGCAGGTCAGCCTGAACGGGCAGAAGGCAGTTCTTTCCGGCTCGGCGGATATTCGGGATCTGGATAATCCGGCAGGTCATGTGGCATTACGTTCTGACAGGGTTTCCTATGCCGGGGAGACAGTTGCTGATCTGGAAGCGGAAGCAGTTCTGGCTGAAGGGAAAGCTGCAATCAATCTGATCCATGCCGTGTATCGCGGCGGATCGGTTACCGGACAGGGAGTATATGATCTTAAGAATGGTAAAATTATCGGCGAAACCAATATCCGGAATGTGACGCTGGACGGTGAAAAAACAAAGGGTGAAAAGTTCCTGCTGAATGCAGCCCTGGCAGGGAATGGAACCTATGACAGGGAAAAGGGAAACTTAGCTGTGAATGTGGCAGCTAACACCATGAACCTGAAATGGCGGGATATGCTGCTGAACGTTATGGATTTTGACGCTGATGTAACAGAGAAAGGCGTCTCTGTACAGACATTTTCCGCTTTTGCCGGAAATGGGGTCGTGCAGGGCTCGGGAACGGTTTCCTTTGACGGGGACTATGACCTGAAAGGGAGAATGACGGAAATGCCGCTGGCTCCGGTTTTGGCAGCGGCAGGACAGGAAGGCGGCGGCCTGGTTTCTGCATCCTACCACCTGTACGGGCATGGTGGCAATGTCAATTTTGACGGGCCTGTTCAGCTGCAGCAGGCTGTATATAAGGATCTGCATCTGACAGAGGGTCATGGGTTAGTTACGGTACGCAATAATATAATCAAACTGGATGAATACCAGCTGAATATGGATCAGGGTGCCCATGTGGCTAACGGTACCATTGATATAGGGAATGGGGAGCCGGTATTTGACCTGGTCCTGGATACCGAAAAAGTACGCGTTGAACCGCTGCTGTCAGCGGCCGGATTACAGGGAAACCTGAAAGCTACGGGGAACCTGACGAACCATATGCATATTACCGGTACCATGCCTGACCTTAGTATCAAAGGAACCGTCGACATGTCTGACGGAAGCGTAGAAGGATATCTGGTAGATGCTATAACCGGGGGATATGTATATCACAATGGCGGATTGCGGCTGGATAATATTCTGGTGAAGGCCCTTTCCACGACGCTGCAATTGCACGGTGAAATGGATGCGGCGCACAATCTTGATTTTCAGGCTGTGGCTACAGATGTGGACCTGAGCCGGCTGCCTGTACGCGATGAGGACGTAAAGCTCGGCGGGAATGCTTCTTTTAAAGGGCATTTGTCGGGGACAATGGAACGGCCTTTGTTTGCAGGAGACGTGACCAGTGAGGAATTCCTGGTCAATGATGTTCCTGTAAATAACCTGACAGGGACACTGGTTACCAATGGGCAGGACATTAATTCACTGCGGGGTTCCTGCGAACAGAAAAATACAGATGGACTGACGTCAGCCTATATGATCGACCTTGCCCTGAATATTCCCCGTAAAGACCTTCGGGGAAAAATAGGTATAATGTACGGCGATCTTCAGAATATCCTGAAAATGCTCCGGTCAGATCTCCCCATCAAAGGACTTGCTGCCGGCACACTTGAATTTAACGGCCCGGATGCGGATACGGTGGCTGATTTCTGGGGATACAAGCTGGATATCAATAATGTGAAATATGACCAGATGGCATTGAAGGCCCGGCTTAATAAAGGTCTGCTGACCCTTGACAGGATGAAATTACAGGAGGACCGGGCTTTCCAGAGAGAGGGAACTATATCGGCAAAGGGAACCGTTGATTTCCGTAATCGCAAGATTGACATGACAGCGCAGGCTGCTGATGCCAATCCGGCGATCCTTACCGCATTCATGAAAGAACCGGTGGCGCTTACCGGATCGCTGAATATGTCTGCCCATCTGGCAGGAACACTGGATGAACCGGAAGGAAAAGGGAATATCCGGCTTTCCGGCGGAAGCATTGCGGACGTGGCGGTAGACCAGGTGACTGCGGATCTGGCTTTGGCAAAAGATACGATCGTATTGCAGAATTTTTCTGCGGAAAGGGATATTTATAAACTGACTGCTGCAGGAAACATTCCGGTAGATGTTTTCCGTTCAGAAGAAAAGCGCAGGAACCCGAATGCGCAGATGAATATCCGGGCGGACTTTAATCAGGCAAGCCTGGCGGTTCTGGGCGCCCATCCGGCAGTAGACTGGGGCCTGGGCGACGCGAAAGGGATATTGGATATAACCGGAACCTTGGATGAACCGCGGCTGTTTGGCAATGTTGAAGTAAAAGACGGATGCCTGAAACTGAAGGATATTTATTCAGTGATTGACAAAATCAACCTGAAAGTAGCTTTCCAGGGGGACCGGGTCCAGATTGAAACTGCAACGGCCGTACTGGGAAAGGGTACAATTGAAGGCAGCGGTACCTATGATTTAAAAGCTACGGATGAAAAGGCGTACCATTTTACCGGAAATGCAAAGAATGCGGAAATTGATTCTGCTATTTTTAAAGGGCGGATAAACGGTACATTCTCCGTTACGCCGGAACATTTCCGGATCCCCCGGCGTCTTTTGCAAAAACAGGCCGGAACAAACAGTGGGACTGTGCCGGACAGGCCGCAGGTCTCCGGAATGGAAGAAGGCTGGCGGACAAAAATTACGGCAGATGTCCGGCTGGATGATGTGCTGGTGAACATGCCTACCGTCCCGTCCCTGGGTGAAGGAAACTCGAATCTTGGGTTGGATGTTAACGTAAACCTGGGACCGAAGGTCCATCTGTTTAATAAATACCTGTATGACTTGTGGCTAAAAGGCGGTATCCATATACTGGGAAGCACCGTATTTCCCAGGATTACCGGTGGAATCAGCACGGATAAAGGCAACGTGACCTATTTAAGGACCCGGTTCAAGGTCGAGAAAGGATCCGTCCACTGGTCTGAGCCGGGAACATTCCTGCCATCAGTCAAACTGGATGCCAATGCGAAATTCAGCCGCTACCGGATCGCCCTTCAGTTAGACGGGCCCCTGAGTAAAGACAACCTGAATTTCGTCCTGCGGTCAAACCCGCCCCTTTCCCAGAACGCTCTGGTCCGTATGCTCACATTACAGCGTTCTTCGGCGGGAAGCGACGACATTTCCAATGAGGATATGTATAACCTTCTCATTGCAGGCCTGGAAACAGGCTTTTTAGGCGATGTAGAAAGGACTATCGCAAAAGCCCTGGGTCTTGATGAATTCCGGGTATATGTGGGGAAGATTGAAAACGGTGTGGATTTTGATAACCGCATTGTCCGGGAGCTGACACAGGAAGAAAAAGAACAGTACAATTTCCTTGTGGCAAAGAATCTGACCGAGCGATGGAAAATCGGATATACCCGCAGCTTTGACGGTCGTTATGACAATATCTATACACAGTACCAGATTACAGATCATATGAATGTTACGATTTCCCAGGACGAGAACCACGATAAACGGTACAGCGTAGAATACCGTATCACGTTCTGAGAAAAGAGGGGAAAGCTATGCTGCGAAAATACCTTGTGGAACTGAATAAAATAGAGGTCCTTTCCCTTGAGGAAGAAAGGCTGCTTTGGAAACAGGAAAAGGAAGGGGACGAAGAAGCCCATCAGAAACTGATATATGCCTACCAGCCTCTTGTATTTAAAACTGCCATGCAGTTTCATATGCCCGAGGATATCCTTATGGAGCTGATACAGGAGGGAACGGTTGGCCTTCTGGAAGCATCCGAAACCTATGATTACACAAAAGGTGTTGCTTTCAGTCTTTTTGCCGTACACCGGATCCGCGGCCGGATGTGCGATTTTCTGAAGCGGGAATTTTCATCCAACTGTATATCGCTGGACAGGGAAAATGAAGACGGATGGAGCCTGGCTGAACTTGTACCCAGCCAGCAGCTCAGGCCGGACGAAGTAGCGGAACGTCATGCGGTAACGGACCGGGTGACCCGGGCGGTCAACCGGCTTCCGGTAAAAGAAAAAAAGGTTCTGGAAGGAATCTTTTTGGAAAACAAAACACCTGCCGTCCTTGCAGAGGATATCCATGTGACTACCAATCATGTCTACCGGCTGGAAAAACAGGGTGTCCGCAGGGTGCGGGGGATGTTGTCACGCTTTATGAAAGATTTTAAAAGATAAATAGTCATGTTCAATATAAAACAAAAGAAAAGATAAAATAATCGGATAAAATTATTAAATTTTGAAAGAATTTCAGAAGAAAATTTGCCAAAATAAATCGGATTATATATAATCATATGTAGGTTTTGGAGGTGAAGCATTATGATGCGGAAACAGTCTCTCTGTTCCCGTATCCGGAATGCCCGTGCAAGCCTGGATAATGCAGAGCGCAGCTTTCGCAGCAACCAGGATGTCAGAGGTGAACTGGATTTGATGCTGGCCGAAGCAGAATTGGAAAATCTGCGGCAAAAACGTTCAGGATGGATTTCCTGGACGAGACATACGTTGGCTCTCTTCCTTGCCGTACTGATCCTTGCGGCCGGAGGACTGGGCTGGTGGTGGGCATCTTCCTACGGAGGCAACACGACGAATGCTGCCGGGTTGCAAGGACCGGTGACAGAAACGGAAAGAAACAGTACCGTTGCTGAAAATGCAGTAAGCCGGCCGGAACCCTTGCAGGAACGAAAAGCATCGCCTGTTGCCAGGGTGGTCAGGGCAGAAGTACAGGAAAAATCTTCTGAAACCGAAAGTATGCCTTCAAAAGTACAGGGAACGAAAACGGGGGGCGGCAGCCTTCAGCTTTCTTCCGGTCAGATGCGTCAGCTGATCCGTTCCGGTAAGCAGGAACTGGGGAATATAAGATAGATTTTACAGGGAGGTTTATTTATACCATGAAATATGTTTTAGCAAAACAGGTAACAATCGGGCTGCTGGCTTCGGTTATGGTGGCCGGTCCGGTTTTTGCGGAAACCACTACGACCGTATCCGACTCTATCAGTATGAAAAAGAAGCCGTCTGTGACCAGTGAGAAAAAGGATGGGATTCCGGGAGTGCAGGATCAGGGATCTGCCTCACCCACACCGAACCGGTTGAACCTGCCTCCCCGGGAAGCTCCGACTCCCGGACAGGGAATCGGGGTCTCCGCTGAAGAACAGCAGGAAATTGCTCCCTATTTCAACCAGATCCTGACCAAGGTAAGTATTGAGGGGAACGAGGAGATTCCATCTGAAGAGATCCATAAGGTGCTGGTCAGCAAACCTGGTCTTCCCTTAACGGAAGAAGATGTTACCCGGGATCTGCAGGCCATTTATGCCATGGGCTGGTTTTATGACCTGAGCCCGTCTTTCCAGCTTGTTCCGGAAGGGGTGCAGGTAACCTATCATGTGAGGGAAAACCCGAAATTTGATCATCTGGAAGTGGAAGGAAATTCGAAACTGTCCACAGAGAAGATCCGCCAGATTGTAAGCCTGCCTAAAGGCAAGATGATCAATATCCGGGAATCCACCAGAAAACTGAATTTTGTGGAAGAGCAGTATAAGCGGGACGGTTATATTCTGGCCCGTATAACCGACGTGAACCTCCATCCCGACGGTACCCTGGCCGTACGGATCAATGAAGGCATTGTTGAAGACTTTAAAGTAAAGGGAAATGTGAAAACAAAAGATAAGGTCATTTTGCGGGAGATCCGCCTGAAAAAGGGCGAACCCTTTAATTCGACCCTGGCCCGCCGCTCCCTGAACAGGATTCAGAATCTGGGCTTTTTTGAAGACGTTAACATGAAACTGAATCCGGGCCGGGAACCCAATGCGGTGGAAATGGAAATTACCGTTGCGGAAATGAATACCGGCACCTTTGGTATCGGTGCCGGATACAGCGATGCCGACGGGTTTGTGGGCATGGTTTCTGTAGGCGATAAAAACTTCCGGGGTACAGGTGACAGCATCCAGGTCCGCTGGGAATTTGGCGGCGCTGACAACAGGAACTATGAATTCAGTTATCGGAAGCCCTGGCTGGATAAAAAAGAAACATCCCTGAACCTGACCCTGTATGATCTGACTAACGAATATGCGGATTATGACCGGGAAGGCGATGAAATTGCCCGGTATGACAAGAAGCGCAGAGGGCAGGAAATTACACTGGGACGTCCCCAGGGCGAATTTGTGCGGCATTTCATTACCTTAAAACACCGTGACGACAAGTATGTGGAAAAAGTTGACGGATACGATAAACAGTACTACGAAGAATGGGGTAATCAGTATTACAAAGAAATGTACGGTAAAGATACAACCCCGTCCGAACGCCGTAAGGAAAACTTCGGTTCCACAAACAGTATCACCTATTCCCGGGTCTATGATTCCCGTGACAACATCTATGATCCCCATGCAGGAAAACGTAATTCCTATACCTTTGAATGGGCCGGTCTGGGCGGCGACTTCAAATTTGAAAAGATCAGCGTAAATTACCGGTATTATTTACCCATGCAGCGAAACAGAGTGCTGGCCTTTGACCTGGCGGCTGGCTATGCCTGGGGCGATATGCCATTGTCCCAGCGATTTGCGGTAGGCGGCGCCGATACCCTTCGTGGTTATCGCGACGACCAGTTTAAAGGCAACAGCATGTTGCGGGGTACGGCGGAGTACCGTTTCCCCATCAGGAATAAAGTACAGGGCGTAATTTTCTATGATTACGGCTATGCATGGGATAAACGTGACCAGAAAAACTTCGATTTTGACCTGATGCAGTCCGGTTACGGTGTAGGTCTGCGAATCAATTCCCCGTTAGGACCTATCAAGCTTGACTGGGGCAAAGGAAAGCAGAGAAGCCGGTTCCACTTCAGCTTCGGCGGACAGTTCTGATTGTGATGAAAGCAATAACCGCTGTGCTGCTGGCGTGCCTGTTTTGGACGGGAAGCGTCCTTGCGGCACCGGTAACAAAGGTTGAAGTGCAGATCAGGGATGAAAACGGAAAGACAAGCCCGGTCCTTCTCCACAAAATGGAAGACAGTATGCGGGTGGTGGCTGCGCAGCTGTTTAATGGCCGGGATTCCGGGAAGATCCTCGGGGCGGCGCCGGATTACGAACGGCTGCTGGCAGAAATTGCCGACCGTGTGATCACCGGGTACCAGACTGACAAAGTAACCCTTAGGGCAGACCCGGATCCGGAAGGGAAAACTGTGTTGCTGTCGTTTTTTGTGGCGCCCTGGGCACAGACTGTACAGGACGCAGATGTGGATATCCAGTTTTCCGGCGTCAGTTCCTTTGCAGCTGCTGCTTTACGGGAAAAAGTGCCGGATCTGCAAACACAGCTTCAGGAGACCATTAAGGGTGCGTCCCTGGATGCTGCCGACTGGGCCGGAGGCGTGCTGCGGGGACAGGTCAAAAACTGTGTAGAAGGATCTTTGCCTGATTTCAAGGCAGCGGTGGACCTGACCACGAAAAACGGGAACGCATCAGTCCAGGTTATCATCTATCCGGTAGGGGAACTGGTCCGTAACGTGCAGTACAGCATGATTTCCCGATCCCTGCCGAACATCCTGCTGATGAAACTGAAATACAAATATGCGGACAAGGCCAAATCCCTTCAGGGACTGCCGGTTTCTTATTTAAAAGAAAACAGGGATATCCTGGCACGCCGGCTGCTGGAGGAACTTGCGGAAGAACCCCAGGTCCGTAGGCATCATCTTATCCCCCGGGTTACGATCCATCCCGGTCCGGAAACACAGGTGGATATTTTTCTGGAATCCAATGAATATAAAATATGGTTTGAGGGATATGCCGATATCGGCAGAGACGACCACAACCTGTCCGGACGGGCCCATCTTGGAAAATTCATTTCCCGGAGAGACGAGATTTTCGGGGAAGCGGGTATAGACCTGAAAGATGTCCGCTGGGATTTCAGCGGCGGTTATGCGTTCCATTACGGAAAATCCACATTATCCTATATGTACAGGGTACCGTCGGATTCCCATGTAATCAGGGCTGAATACGATTTCACACCCAAATGGCGTCTGCGGTACGAGCATTTCGGGGATACAGGGGATAATGAATATGCCATCCGTTACCGCATCCATGAATTTCTCAGCGGGGAATATGTTTATTCCACGGAAAAATCCTATTTCCGTATTGTGGGAAATCTGTGAATTTATTTACTGTAATATTGAAAGTGCCGGTTGAGGCTGGTATAATAAATAAACAAACTTTGCGCAGCGCGTATCTTCGCGGTGCGTTTGTAAGTGAAAGGCCGGATGGTAAGCCGATGGGGCCGCCCCCGGAACTTTCACAGGAAAATATTATATACAAAGAAGGCAGGTAATTTCTATTATGATGGAAAAATTGCGTAACCCGAAAAATGTAAAAACCATTTCACTGATCGTTGCCGCCATTTTCGTAATCGGCTGCTTCACCCTGGCTATGAGCGTCGGCGGCTTCGGCAGCGGCGTGGCGTCTGCGGCAGCCAGTGAATCGGCTGTAGGCGTGGTCAATTATCAGGTGCTGGTTTCCCAGTCTCCCAAACTGGAGCAGGTTCGTTCTGAAATGCAGCAGGCAATTGCCGAGACACGAAGAGAATTTGACAGCAAGAGCCAGGACCTGAATGACGATGATAAAGAACGGTATTACAAACAGCTGCAGGAACGCCTTGGTAACAAAGAAAAAGACCTGATGGATCCGTTGCTGAATGAAATCAACGAAGTAATTAAAAAAATTGCAGAGAAAAAGGGCTTAAAGGTAGTTGTGGACAAATCTACCGTGGTTTACGGCGGTACGGATATTACCGATGAAGTTGCCAAAGCACTGCAGAATCCGAAGAAATAATCCAGTATAAAATGAGGCTCTGCAGGAGCCTCATTTTCCATTGCTGAAGGAGGAAATATGATACGCTGGCTGCTGATCGTTGTCACAGGTTTGGCGCTTCTGTTTTCCGCCTGCGGCAAAATGGGAAGCGGAGAAAAAATAGCAGTTGTAAACTGGGATAAAGCATTGGAGAATCATCCCCAATATGCCAGTTTACAGAGGTTGAAAGACGAATATAACCTGTTGCTGGATAAGCGAAGGGAGCAGGAGATAATCGGGAAGACCCAGATCAGCGGTCTTGCAAAGCTGCATCAGCTGAAGCGGAGCAGCAAGCAGAATTTCCTGTCTGCGGATTTTATGACCCGGATGGCGGAAAAGCAGGCCGTTGAGCAGGAAAAGCTGAAACAACTAAGTGGGCAGCTTGCCGATGAAGTGGATAAAGAGCTGGCGGAAGAAGAAAAAAAGCTGGAATCCAATTATCAGCTCCGTCTGTTTAATCTGCGACTGAAACTGGATACGGTCCGTATGATGCCGGAGGCACGGAAACAACTGGAGGCTGAACTGAAAGAAGTCCAGGCAGCCAGGGACCGGGACCGTATGATCCTGATGCAGCATAAGATCGGACTGGTGAACCAGCGGATGGAGCCCCACCTGGCAGCTATGCGGCAGCGGATGGACGCCTATGCAAAACAGCTTCAGATGCAGATGATGGAAAGCATGAGGCAGAGCGCCGAAAAAGATACTTCTGCATTGCAGAAAGCACCGACGGCGCTGAAAGACCTGCTGGGGACCGTGGACCAGGAACTGGATCAGCGGCAGCAGGAAATAGAAACACTGGAAACATCATTGAAGAAAGATATGGAAAGCATCGTTGCCAAGCTGGCGAAACAGCGGGGATATACCGTTATATTCCATAAATACCGTACCAATGTTTCTGCCGATGATATTACCGGCGACGTGATTGCAGGGGTTAAATCCCTGGCGGTCAGGAAGAAGGCAGCCGAGGCTTTGTCCAAAAAGGTTCCGGCTAAGACCCGGCCTGAACAGGAAAATAAAAAATAATTTTAATACATTGATATTGGCACATTGAATACAACAAAATTGAGATAAATTCAGGAGGATGAATAAACAAATGAAATTGAAAAAGACAGCAGCTTGCCTTATGATTGCCTGCGCCCTGCTTGCCTGCGGCTGCAGCGGAAGGAATGCTGCGTTCGGCGTGGTAGATATTAAAAAAGTGGAAGCGGAAGCACCGGCAGTTAAGACCATAAAAGAAGACCTGCAGAAGAAAGCAAAAGAACTTCAGGATCAGATGCAGAAAGAGACCGAGGGAAAGAGCCGGGAAGAAGCCGAAAAGATCGTCAACGACAAACGGGCCCAGATGCAGGTGGCTTCTTCCGAAGCACAGAATAAGTTAAAGGCGAGCCTGGATACTGCTCTGGCTGAAGTTTCCAAAGAAAAGAACCTGGGGGCTGTGCTGATAAAGGATGCGGTTCCGGCCGGCGGCGTAGATATAACAGATGAAGTAATAAAGAAGATGAAATAATCAGATGTTCCTTAAGTAACTGACCCACGGCGGACGGATCACGTTCCGTCCGCCGTGTTCCTGTTTAGGGGACAGGTCAGGGATAAGGGCCGTCTGGATATAAGACCGGAAGGAATGAGATTATGGAAAAGACACTGCAGGAGCTGGCTGCTTTTTTACATGGGACATTGGAAAATGATGATCCGGATATGCGGATCACAGGGGTGAACGGACTGGTGGAAGCCGGTCCTACGGAGATTTCTTTTGCGATTCCGCCCTATGTGGAGTTCTGCCATAAAAGCCGTGCAGGCGCCATGATCCTTGCTCCCGGGGACAGGTCTCTGGACCGTCCGGTGATTCGTGTTGAAAATCCGAAACAGGCCTTCGCGGAACTGCTGGAACTGTTCCGTCCCCAGGAAGAGGTAGAGCGGGTCGTCAGTCCTCTTGCCTATGTGGCCGAAGATGCAAAACTGGGGAAAAATGTGGCAGTACAGGCCTTTGCCGTAGTGGAATCCGGTGCGGAAATCGGTGACAATACGGTGATATTTTCCCATGCGTATATCGGCCGCCATGTTAAAGTGGGCAGCGATTGCATCATCTATCCTAATGTGACCGTAAGGGAAAACTGTATCATCGGGAACCGTGATATCCTGCAGTCGGGCTGTGTCATCGGCGGGGACGGGTTTGGCTTTGTTACCAATAACGGTAAGCATAATAAAGTTCAGCAGACCGGTAATGTAGTCCTGGGAGATGACGTTGAAGTAGGTTGCAACTCCTGTATCGACCGGGCAACAGTGGGAAGCACCGTTGTGGGAAATGGCACCAAAATGGATAATCTGGTCCATCTGGGACACAATGACGTGGTCGGGGAAAACAACCTGTTTGTAGCATTAGTGGGGATCCCCGGCAGTGTAACTATCGGTAATAACAATACCTTTGGCGGCCAGTCTGCTACGGTGGGCCATATCACAATAGGAAATAACAATACGATGGCCGGACGCTGCGGCGTTATCGGCAATGTGGGAGACGGGCAGATACTTGCCGGATTCCCTCACATGTCCCATACGGAATGGCTTCGTCAGGAAGCAAAGCTGCGTAAGATCGGAGACCTGATGAAGACGGTGAAAGAGCTGAAAAAGGAAATCGAGGAATTAAAGAAAAACAGATAAAGAGGTTCTGTAAAACGGCTTACGGAAGCTTTACGTAACCGTTTTAACAGTACTTCCGCAAAGGGAGTTTTTATGCTCACTTACTATATAATGAAGCTGGTCAGCAAGGTCTTCTGCATTCTGCCCTGGCGGGTGGGCCTGGCCTTCGGTAATTGTCTGGGAAGGCTGGGGCTGATGTTTGTGCCGGAATGGCGCATGCGTATGGCAGCAGCCAATGTGCAGGAATGCCTGGGGGTTTCTCCGGAAGAAGCCAGAAAGATCGCCGATCAGAGCGTGGTCAAATTTGGCCGTATGATCATTGAGGTGCTCCGTTTCCCCCTTCTGAATCCGGAGACCATTCAATCTGTGGTGAAAACAGACGGGCTGGAATACCTGGAGGAGGCTTACGCCAAAGGCAAAGGGGCTCTTATGTGTACTGGCCACTTCGGCAACTGGGAATTGCTGGGGGCGGATGTGGCACTCCACGGATACCCTATGCTGAGTATTGCCAGAAAACAGAACAACGGGGCCATGGACCGGTTTATCAATGAATACAGGGAAATGGCGGGGCAGAAAGTCGCTTACAACCGGGGAAAAGAAGGTGTTCTGGCCATGGGCCGGTATTTAAAGGAGAAACATCTTCTGGGCATCCTTTTTGACCAGGATACCAATGATACCGGCGTGACCATTGACCTTTTTGGGAAAAAAGTCATTACGCCCAGCGGGCCTGCCGTATTCAGCCGTACCTTCGGCTGTCCGATCCTGCCTATTTTTATGCACTACGATCCTGACGGCAGCTGCCGGGCTAAAATTTATCCGCCTCTGTATGCGGAAAAAACGAAGGATAAAGACAAGGATTTGTTTCAGGTAACGGAAAAGCTAATGGCAATCCTGGAGCAGGAGATCCGCAGCAACCCGCCCATGTGGTTCTGGGTGCATGACCGGTGGAAAGACGGTCGTGAACGGTTTAAACCGAAAAAATAAGGAAATACCGCTTATTGAAAAGCTTCCTGAGGGAATGATGGGGGAAGCTCAATATAGAAAGAACGTATTTCCGGATTGCAGGGAGATTTTTATGGAAAAACAGAGAACACTAGCCGGTGAGATAAGTTACGCCGGAATCGGGCTCCATTCGGGCTGTAAGGTGACAATGAAACTGAAACCTGCCGGTCCCGATACAGGCATTGTGTTTGTCAGGACGGATCTGCCGGAACAGCCGGAGATCCACGGAAAAGCAGAGCTGGTCACATCTACCCTTCGGGCGACGACTATCAGTGAAAATGGCGCCCAGGTTTTTACGGTAGAACATTTACTGGCAGCGCTGTATGGTATGGGCATCGACAACTGCCGGATCGAGATGGACTCCCCGGAACCGCCGGTAGCAGACGGAAGCGGTCTGGTGTTTGCACAGCTGGTACAGCAGGCCGGACGGGTGGAACAGGATGCGGAAAAGAAGGTCTACCGGGTGGACCGGGAATTTGCTGTTTACGATGGGGAAAATTATATTCTGATGCTTCCCTATGACGGAAACCGTATCTCCTTTACCTCCATCAACAGCCATCCCCTGTTGGGGACCCAGTATTTCGATATGGAACTGGAGGAAACATCGTTTTTAAAAGAAATTGCTCCTGCCCGTACCATCGGCTTTATGCATGAGGTGGAGCAGATGCGTAAGATGGGCCTGGGGCTTGGGGGAAATCTGGAGAACGCAGTGGTATATGATGACAAAAAATGTCTCTCTGTTCCCCGTTTCCCGGACGAACTGGTCCGGCATAAAATTTTGGACGTATTGGGCGATTTATCGCTGATCGGTCCCTGGAGGGGCCATATTATCGCGGTAAAGTCAGGTCATTCATATAATTCGCAACTGGCAAAACAGATTGTTGCATACAGGGAGGGTAAATAATGGCTATTACATTGGATGTTACTGAAATCAAAAAGATTCTTCCCCACCGGTTCCCGATGCTGCTGGTGGACCGGATCCTGGATCTGGAACCCATGAAATGGGCCGTAGGCGTTAAGAATATTTCTGTAAATGAAATGCAGTTTTTGGGACATTTCCCGGAAAATCCTATCATGCCCGGCGTGCTGATGATCGAAGCCATGGCTCAGGTTGGCGGCGTGGCTTTGCTGTATCCGCCGGAAAACCGTGGTAAGATCGCGGTATTCGCAAAAATCGACAAGGTCCGGTTCCATAAACAGATCGTGCCGGGAGACCAGGTCATTACCCGGGCAGAAGTTACAAAGATCCACGGGGTGATGGCCGTGATCCACTGCGAAGGAAAAGTAGACGGGGAACTGGCCTGTGAATGCGACTGCTTCTTTGCAATACAGTAAGACGGTACCGGTCATATTATTTATGTGACATATATTCCAAAACAATAAACAAAGAAAAATAAAGGAAATCGGTACAAGTTAATACAAAATAAAAGAAAATCTGAAATAAGCGGAGAAAGAAGAAAAAAAATCCTGATTTTGAGAAGCGAAAAATGCCGGCAGTTGGAGGAATATAACTGTTGAGATATCTTGTATCCGTTTGGCGGGGCATAAACAGCCCTGCAGTTTGCTAAAAGTTTTTTGCAGGTACCAGAAATTGCTGTTTTAATTCAGCCCTGCAGAGGAGTGAGAAAATGGCTGCGGTAGTTACACCATTGCGTAAAATTCATGAAACCGCGATTATTGAAAAAGGCGCGGAGATTGGAAACAATGTAGTGATCGGTCCATATGCGGTGATCAAACATGATGTGAAAGTTGGGGATGGCTGTATTATCGGTCCCCATGTGGTGATCCATCCCTACACCACCATCGGGAAGGATTGTAAATTTTTCCCGGGAGCTTCTATCGGCGGTGTGCCCCAGGATCTGAAGTTTAAAGGAGAACGTTCCTCTACGGTCATCGGAGACAGGGGCGTGTTCCGGGAGTGTGTTACGGTGAGCCGTGCCTGCGGGGAAGGGAACGAGACCCGCATCGGTAACGACATTCTTATGATGGCTTATACCCATATTGCCCATAACTGTATCGTAGGCAATAATGTTATTATGTCCAACGTGGCTACCCTGGCCGGTCACGTAGTAGTGGAAGACCGGGCGGTCATTGGTGGCCTGGCGGCGGTGCACCAGTTCTGCCGTATTGGAAGGAATGCCATGGCAGGCGGTATGAGCCGTGTGTCCCAGGATATTCCGCCTTTCATGCTGGTGGCCGGTGACCCGGCTTTCGTGGCAGGGCTTAACAGTGTGGGCCTGGCCCGGGCCGGTATGCCGATGGAGATCCGCAGCCAGCTGAAGAAGGCCTTCCGTATCCTGTACCGCAGCGGCCTTTCTCTGGAAGAAGCCGTGGCTACCATGGAACAGGAACTGGACAGCAGCGAGCCGGTGGAACACCTGATGCGGTTCCTGCGCAACGCAGAACGCGGTATTATCCATACACGCAAATAAGACGGGCGGATTTTTGATATGGAGACCTTGGGGTTATTAGCAGGAATCGGCCATTTGCCGGTAGATGTGGCCCAGTCAGCGAGAAAGCTGGGTTATAAAATTGTAGCCATTGCCGTGGTGGCAGATACAGATCCGGAACTGCCGGAAAACGTTGATGTTTTTTATACCATCAACGTAGGCAAGGTAGGGAAGATCCTCCGGACACTGAAAGACCACGGCGTAAAAGAAGTTACCATGATCGGAAAGGTAACAAAAGAAGTATTGTATAAAAACGGGGTCATGATCCCGGATCTGACTACCATAAAAGTTCTGGCCTCCCTTCCGGACAGGAAGGATGATACTATCATGAACGCCATTGTGAAGCTGATCGAAGATGCGGGCATGCATGTCATGGACCAGACGAAGCTGATTCAGCCGCTTCTTCCGGAACCGGGGGTGCTTACGAAGCGTAAACCTACAGAACAGGAATGGAAGGACATGCAGTTCGGGTTTCGCATGGCCAAGGAACTGGGGCGTCTGGACATCGGACAGACTGTGGTGGTAAAAAATCAGGCGGTCATGGCGCTGGAAGCCATCGAGGGCACGGATGCCTGCATTCTGCGTGGAGGCTTTTTGGGAAAAGGCGGCGTTATCGTGGCTAAAACAGCCAAGCCGGCCCAGGACAACCGCTTCGATATGCCCAGTGTGGGAACTACCACGCTTACATCCATGATCCACGCCGGGGCTACCGGCATTGCTATTGAAGCGGGGCGGACCCTGCTGGTAGACCGGAAACGTACCCTGGCCATGGCGGAAGAAAAAAATATAACCATCGTTTCCATGGGTGAAGAGGATTTGAAATAATCTGTACGCAGTCCATGACAGAAGAAATGCATTATAAAAATGAAATATTTGTGGAAAAGGCAGCTGAGATGTTTATTCAGCTGCCTTTTTATGTTATAATAAGATGATTTAGTATGTATAAAAATAGGGACTGCATATGACGAAGATTTTAATTTCTGCGGGAGAAGCTTCCGGCGATTTACATGCCGGCGCTGTGACCCGCGCTATTCGACAACTGGATCCCTCTGCGGAAGTGTTTGGCATGGGCGGCGACTGCATGCGGGACGCCGGCGGCGAAGTATTGTTTGATATAAAAGACCATAGTGTCATGGGCTTTGTGGAAGTACTGAAAAAGCTGCCGGACATCTGGAAGCTGCGCAGTTCGTTTATTTCCCTTATGGACAGCCGGAAACCGGATGTACTGCTGACCATTGATTATCCCGGCTTTAACATGCGGCTGGCGAAACTGGCGAAAGAACGGGGCATAAAAGTCGTTTCCTTTATTGCTCCTTCAGCCTGGGCCTGGCGTCCCAGCCGGGCAGCCGGTGTGGTAAAGGTAGTCGACAAGATCGCTTCCATTTTCCCCTTTGAATATGATTTATATAAATCATACGGAGCGGACATCGAATTTGTGGGGCACCCTCTGGTGGATACGGTTAAGCCCTCCCTTCCCCGTGAAGAATCGGAACGTCTGGCCGGAAAGCGGCCGGGACATCCCCTTGTCCTGTTGATGCCGGGCAGCCGGGAGATGGAGATCAAGCGGCTGCTGCCGGTGATGCTGGAAGGCGCAAAGCTGTTGAAGAAGAAACGGCCGGATATAGATTTTTCCATGCCCAGAGCTGCAACCATTGCCCGGGAAAGACTGGAATCTTTTATTAAGGGATCCGGTCTGGATATAACCGTTACGGAAGGGCACAATTACGATGTAATGAGCGTGGCGGATTTCGCCATCGCTACCAGCGGTACAGTGACACTGGAAGCGGCATTGTGCGGGCTGGGCTGTGAAATACTGTACAAATCTTCCCCCCTGAGCTTCTGGATCGCCAAACAGGTGGTGGAGATACCGAATATCGGACTGCCCAACATTGTGGCGGGAAGGCTGATCGAACCGGAACTGCTGCAGGATGACTGCACACCGGAAAAAATTGCCGTTACCGCTCTTCAACTGCTGGAGCCGGCGCGCTACGGGCAGTTGCAGAAGGATCTGCAGGAAGTGAAAGAAAAACTGGGGGAACCCGGCGCCGTAAAACGGGTGGCAGAACTGGTGCTGCGGATGGGCAGGCAAAAGCAGGAAGGCCTGCTTCCCTGATACTGCCGGAATAAAACGACTTTAAGGAGTATTAATGGATTTATATAAACGGATTTTAAATTATATCAGACCATATCTGCATGTACTGTTTGCAGCCCTTGTATGCACCATGCTGGCAGCAGGGGGCAACCTGTATCTGCCCTGGATCTTCCGGGATATGATCGACAAGGTGCTTACCGCAAAGGATGCCTATATGCTGAACCTGATATCTGCCAGCATCGTGGTCATCTTCCTGTTGCGGGGCATTTTCCTGTACTGGCAGAATTACCTGATGAGCTATGTAGGGCAGCATGTCATCATTGACATCCGCAGCGAGGTATTCCATAAGCTGCAGCGGCTGTCCATGTCTTTTTATGATAAGAACAAGACGGGCACCATCATGAGCTATGTGACCAATGACGTGAATGCCCTGCAGGGAGCCATGGTGGACAATACTGTGGAGCTGGTCACGGAAAGCATTATCCTGATAGGTTCCATCTTCGCCATGATCTATCTGGACTGGAAGCTGACGCTGTTCACGATTCTCACATTCCCCATCGTACTGTATTTCATGAATTTCTTCGGCAAGAAGATCCGCCGTTCCGGCGGGATGATCCAGGAGGCGACAGCGGATATCACTTCGGTCCTTCAGGAATCGGTTTCTTCCGCCAGGGTCGTAAAATCCTTTGTCCGGGAAAAGTATGAGATCGAACGCTTTGAAAAAGAAAATGCGGCGAACCTGGCGGCCAATCTGAAGAATGCCAGATATATGGCCACGCTGACTCCTACCATTGAGTTTGTTGCGGCGTTAGGGGTTACCCTGATCTTATGGTATGGCGGCAATAACGTTATTGAGGGGGATACCACTGCCGGGTCCCTGGTAGCTTTCCTGGCCTATGCGGTGAACATTTCTAACCCCATTAAACGTATCACCCGGGTCACCGGGAACATCCAGAAAGCTCTGGCCGCAGCCCAGCGTGTGTTTGACGTGTTGGATCTTCCGGAAGAAGTAACGGATCTGCCGGATGCCAGACCCCTGCCTGCTGTAACAGGAAGTGTCAGCTTTGAACATGTTACATTTTCGTACAATAAAGGCGATGAAATCATCCACGACCTGTCATTTTCCGTAAAACCGGGCCAGGCCATCGGACTGGTGGGACCTTCCGGTGCCGGAAAATCTACCATAGCCAGCCTCCTTCCCCGATTCTATGACTGCGATTCGGGAACGATCCGGATCGATGGGACGGATATACGGGATGCCACGCTGGATTCCCTCCGCAGCCAGGTGGGTATCGTACCTCAAGAGACCATTCTTTTCAACGGTACGGTCTACGATAATATCCTGTACGGTCGGCTGGATGCCACGAAAGAAGAAATCATTGAGGCGGCTAAAGCAGCCAATGCCCATGATTTTATTATGGAACTTCCCCAGGGATATGATACCATGCTGGGAGACCGGGGCGTAAACATTTCCGGGGGCCAGCGGCAGCGTATCGCCATTGCCCGGGCAATATTGAAGAATCCCCGGATCCTGATTCTTGACGAAGCCACTTCTGCACTGGATACGGAAAGCGAACGCCTGGTGCAGGAAGCCTTAAACCGGCTGATGGTGGGGCGTACGGCTTTTGTCATTGCCCATCGCCTGTCTACGATTAAAAACGCGGACCGGATCCTTGTACTGGAAAAGGGAAGGCTTGCAGAAGACGGAACCCATGAGGAACTGATGGAAAAGAACGGGTTATATGCGCACCTGTACCAGATACAGTACCGCAATAACCGGGAAGAGGACTAAAATAACCTATGTATATCCTTTATAATATTTTAGGCGTAATTATATTCGTCATACTGGTGCTGCCCTATTACCTGTACCGGCTGTTTACGGAAAAGGGGTTTGCTACCCGTTTCCGCCAGAGCATGGGACTGGTACGGCGGGCCGAGATCGATAATGTGGTAAATTCAAACTGCATCTGGATCCATGGCGCGTCAGTAGGCGAAATCGTAGCCACCAGCCCGCTGGTAAAAGAAATCAAGAAGATCATGCCGGAACGGAAAGTTCTGGTATCTGCCTTTACCGTAGGCGGCTACAACATGGCAAAGCAGATCATACCGGAAGCAGACGCCATCATCTATTTCCCCCTGGACCTTGTGTGGGTGGCCCAGTCCGTGGTACGCCGGGTACATCCCGGTATCTTCATGCCGGTAGAAACAGAACTGTGGCCTAATTTCCTGCGGGCCATCCGGGAACGGAACATCCCGGTGATGATGGTAAACGGCCGTATTTCCGAAAAATCCGTAAAGAACTACCGTTACCTGTTCAGCATCTGGCGTGACATGCTGCGGACCGTAAGCCGTTTCTGCATGCAGTCCAGTATCGACGCCAATTACATTGCCCATCTGGGAGCCGATCCCAAGAAAATATTCGTTACCGGAAACACGAAATTTGACCAGACCTATGCGGAAGTTACACCGGAAGATCTGGAAACGTATAAAACCGAACTGGGACTGGGACCCGATGCGTTCCCTGTTATCGTAGCAGGTTCTACCCATCCCCCGGAAGAAGAGGCGGTGCTGACAGCCTTTACGGAACTGCGTAAAAAATATCCCAAAGCCCGTCTTGTGATCGCACCCCGTAAAACCAACCGGTCCGATGAGATCAAACGGCTCAACAGCAAATTCGGCTATGAGACCGGTTACCGTTCCAAGTTGAAAGAAATGAACGGGACAAGGCCGGAATATCCGGTGGTCCTCATTGATACCATCGGCGAACTGGGGCGTATCTATGCCGTAGGGGACATTGTCTTCATCGGCGGCAGCCTCATGCATCACGGCGGCCATAACGTACTGGAGCCGGCGGCCCATGCCAAACCCATCCTGGTAGGTCCCAGTATGGAAAACTTCAAGGATTCCTATTCCCTGTTAAGCAAGGTGGGCGCCTGCCGCATGGTACCCGATACCAATGGCCTGACCCAGGCTTTCCTGGAGATCGCGGGGGACGATGCCCTGCGTAAAAAGATGGGGGAAGCTTCTATCCAGGTCATCCGGGAAAACCGGGGCGCTGCCCTGAATACCATGCATTACCTGACGGATCTTCTGGAAAAGGCTGCGGTGCCCCGTGCCTATACCAGAGAGTATCCCATCAATACCCGTAACTTTAACGATGCCGGCGGCGGCGGTCTGAAGCACGGTGCCGCCATCATCCAGTATATCTTCCATATGGCCCATGCACCGGAACGGCCCTGGTATGCCTTTATCCTGCTGGGATTACTGCGGGGGCTGTCCTATATTTACGGCTTCGGCGCCCGGGTAAACCTGTGGCTCTACGAAGTAGGCATCCTGTCCCGGCGGAAGCTGAACTGCTGTGTTATCTCCATCGGTAACATTACCGTAGGCGGTACCGGTAAGACTCCTACAGCCCAGCGTGTGGCCATGATGATCAAAGACATGGGATACCGGGTGGTCATCCTGAACCGCGGTTACCGGTCCCACTGGGATAAACCTCTGGGCGTGGTATCCGACGGCAAAAAAATCTACATGACCAGCTATGAGGCCGGCGATGAAGCCTACCTGATGGCCAAGATGATGCCCGGCATACCGGTAGTCATCGGCAAAAACCGTGACGTGACCGGCCGTTATGCGGTGGAAGAAATGAACGCCGAAGTCATCATCATGGACGACGGTTACCAGCACTGGCAGGTAAACCGCGATCTGGATATTGTACTGGTAGATACCCTGAACTTGTTCGGCAACGGCAACCTGCTGCCCCGGGGCATCCTACGTGAACCTCTGAGCCATCTGGACCGGGCGGACATGTTCCTCTTTACCAAATCGGACCAGAGCTCCCAGCTTACAAGGACCAGCCTGGCGGAGAACATCCGGCAGTACAATAGGTCAGCGCCTATCGTAGAAAGCATCCACCATGCGAAAGAGTTTGTGGAAATTGCGGACTGGTATAAGGGCAACCAGCAGAACCCAATTCCGCTGGAAGAACTGAAAGGCAAGAAGGTCATGGTCTTCTCGGCTATCGGCAATCCTTCTTCTTTTGAACAGAATGTTTCCGGCTGCGGCCTGGAGATTCTGGAAGCCATCCGGTATCCTGACCATCATGACTACGGCATGCTAGAGATGCAGTATATCGGCGAAAGAGCGGCAGAACTGCATGCAGACGCCCTGATCACTACCGGTAAGGACGCGGTTAAGATTCCCACGGAGTTTATCTATTTCAATCGTGATGTGCCTCTGTATGTTATGAACATGGATATCATGGTCACAAAGAATGAAGAGACCTTTGATAAGATCCTGATTGATACGGTCAGGTCTGTCCTGAAAAAACAGCACACTGTAAAGAAGAAATAGAAATGAGGAGAGACCTTATATGAAAGTAATCTGTGTAATTCCGGCCCGGTACGCATCTACCCGCCTGCCGGGAAAACCCCTGAAGCTGATCGGGGGAAAGCCCATGATACAGCGGGTGTATGAGCAGGCAAAAAAAGCGGCCCGTCCGGCGGAAGTGATCGTGGCCACAGACGACAGCCGGGTTTACGATGCAGTGATTGCCTTCGGCGGCTGCGCCTGCATGACCCGGGAGGACCATCCCAACGGAACCAGCCGGCTGGCGGAAGTAGCGGAAAAATATCCGGATGCGGATATAATAGTAAACGTGCAGGGGGACGAGCCTATGATCCCTCCTGAGATCATCGACCGGCTGGCAGATGCCTTTGTGAAAGAGCCGGACCTGAAGATGGCCACCATGAAGGCCCCCATGGAGGAAAGGGAATATGACGATCCTTCCGCGGTAAAGGTGGTAACGGACAAAAACGGCTACGCCCTGTATTTCTCCCGGAGCCTGATGCCCTATCCCCGCAACCGGTCAGAGTTGTTCAAAGTGTACAAGCATGTAGGCATCTATGCCTACACAAGGACTTTCCTGATGAAATACGCGGCTATGGAACCAACTCCTCTGGAACAGGTGGAAAGCCTGGAACAGCTGCGGGTACTGGAAAACGGCTATAAGATCAAAGTACTGGAAAGTGATTTCCGGGGCATCGGCGTGGATACGCCGGAAGACCTGGAGGCAGTCAACAAACTGTTTGAACAGTCCGGGAAGTAAGTCCGGAAGAACATAAATGGTCAGCCCTTATCATAAGGGCGCAACGTGAAACACAGTTTTAGAGGAAATTTATTTGGAGGCAACGGATGCACATTATCAACGTAGGACCTTACAAAGTAGGCCCGGGACAGCCCATGCTGCTGCTGGCGGGCCCCTGCGTGCTGGAAGGCTATGAACACAGCCTGGCCATCGGGCAGGAAGTAAAACGGATCTGTGAAAAATTAGGTATGCCTTATGTATTTAAGGCATCATTCGATAAGGCCAACCGCTCTTCCTACGATTCCTTCCGGGGACCCGGACTGGAAGAAGGACTGAAGCAGCTGGCGGCTATAAAAAAAGAACTGGGGGTTCCCATCGTCAGCGATATCCACGAAACATACCAGGTGGAAAAAGCGGCGGAAGTGCTGGATGTATTACAGATTCCCGCGTTTCTGTGCCGCCAGACAGACCTGGTCTATGCGGCAGGGAAGACCGGCAAGTGCGTGAACGTAAAGAAAGGCCAGTTCCTGGCCCCCTGGGACATGAAGAATGTCATCTCCAAGCTGGAAGCGGCGGGAAACCATGATATCCTGTTAACGGAACGGGGATCCAGTTTCGGATATAATACCCTGGTAACGGATATGCGGGGTCTGGCCATTATGCGGGAGTTAGGCTACCCGGTAGTCATGGACGCGACCCACAGCGTGCAGATCCCCGGCGGAAAGGGAACCAGCAGCGGCGGCCAGAGCCAGTATGTACCCCACATGGCCCGGGCAGCGGCAGCAGTAGGGGTGGACGCCCTGTTCCTGGAAGTCCATGACGATCCTTCCAAGGCGCTGAGCGACGGACCCAACATGGTGCGGCTGGACCAGCTGGAAGCACTGCTCACCGATGTGCTGGCCATTGACAAAATCGTTCGCAAATAAGCAGCGAAGAAGTGACCTGATAAAGCAGACTGACCCGTTCTTCTGCAGTATGGCAGAAGGAAACGGATTACAGATTTACAAATGAAACCTATCGGAAGGACGATCATACTATGAATGAAATGGAGACCGATGCCCAGAAAGTGCTGCAACTGGAAGCAGAGGCGATTCTGGACCTGATCCCCCGTATAGACGAGCATTTTGACGCGGCGGTGGAAATGATCCTGGCCTGTCAGGGCCGGGTAGTCATGACAGGCATGGGAAAATCCGGCATCATCGCCCATAAAATATCCGCCACCCTGGCCAGTACCGGAACCCCGTCCTTTTACCTGCATCCTGCGGAAGGGATCCACGGGGACCTGGGCATGGTGACTGCCGACGACGTGGTCATCGCCATGTCCAACAGCGGTGAAACCGGCGAGGTGTTAAACATATTGCCGTCCCTCCGTCGTATTGGCGCGAAACTCATCGCCATGGTGGGGAACGCAGAATCTACCCTGGCCAAAAATTCTGACGTGGTATTAGACGTAGGAGTAAAAAGAGAAGCCTGCCCCCTGGGGCTGGCGCCTACCTCCAGCACTACGGCGGCCCTGGCCTTTGGGGACGCTCTGGCCATGGCCCTCATGGGGAAGCATCATTTTACGTCCAAACAGTTTGCGGTGTTCCATCCCGGTGGAAGCCTGGGGCGGAAACTGCTCCTTACTGTGGGGGATATCATGCATTCCGGCAGCGAAAACCCTGTGGTCAAAGGAACGGCTACCGTGACCGAAGCCCTGTTTATTATTACGGATAAAGGCCTGGGGGCTGTTTCGGTGGTGGATGACAACAATATCATGATCGGTCTTCTTACCGACGGGGATATCCGCCGGGGCCTGTCCAAGGGCGTGGATTTCCTGAAGCGTCCGGTGACGGAACTGATGACCAAAAGTCCGAAATTTATCACGAAAGAAAAACTGGCGGCTCAGGCCCTGCATATTATGGAAAGCCATACCCCCAAGCCCATTACGGTGCTGCCTGTCCTTGACGAAGAACGTCACGTGATCGGTCTTCTGCATATGACGGATCTGGTACGGCAGGGCGTGGTGTAATTTGTTGTCAGTGTTCCTGATGACGCAACCTTACAGCGCTCTGCTTGTGCAGGTGGCATCGGCAGGAAATCTGGAGTAGTTTATGAGTAATCTTTTATCATCCGATGAACTGAATAAAAAAGCTGTCCGCATTCGGCTGGTAGCCCTTGACATGGACGGCACCCTCACTGACGGAAGCATCAACATAGGCGCCGAAGGGGAACTGTTCAAACGGTTCAACGCCAAAGACGGTCTGGGCATTACTGCGGCACGGAAGCATGGTATTATTGTTTCCGTTATTACCGGCCGCAAGGGTCCTATCGTCCAGCGCCGGGCGGAAGAGCTGGGCATCGGGGAAGACGTGATGAGCGGCATCTCTGCAAAAAAGCAGGCTGTCCTTGCCCTGGCCGAAAAATACAGTTTGCCACTGGAAGCTATCGCCTTTATGGGCGATGACCTGAACGACCTGCCGGCCATTATGACGGCCGGTCTGTCCGCAGCCCCGGCGGATGCGGCGGAAGACGTAAAGGAAAGGGTCCACTGGATAGCGCCGCACAAGGGCGGACAGGGATCCGTACGGGATCTGCTGGAACTGATCCTGAAGGCCCGGGGTCTGTGGGATACAATTGTAAAAGAATATATGAAAGAAGAAAAAGGGGTCCGACAATAATGTTGTATGCGTTGCTGAAAACGCTGAGCTGGCTGGCTTCCCATACGCCGTACAAGCTGCTGGTGAAGCTTGGCAAAGGACTGGGATACATCCTGTGGCTGGTTCTGAAAAAACAGCGGGTCCGCGCTGAAAATACAATACACGAACGGCTGGGATACAGCCGGAAAGAATCAAAAGAAGTTATTAAAAAAATGTTTGTCAATTTAGGCATATCCGGTCTGGAAATGCTGTATATGCCTGCATTGAACAAGGATAATATCCGGGGGCTGGTCACCTTCGACCATCCGGAAATTTTATGGGAGGCCCTGCAGCAGAAAAAAGGCGTGGTCATGCTGGCCTGCCACATGGACAACTGGGAATGGCTGGGAGCCGCCCTGGCTCTGAACGGGTTTCCTTTAAGCGCTGTGGAAAAACCTCAGCCTAACCGGGTCTATTCCGATTTTATGAACGAACTGCGCAGAGGCGCCGGGCAGGAGATCTTCGCCCGGGGTACCAGCGAGATCCTGGGCTGTGCCCGGGCCATGAAAAAAGGCCGCATGCTGGGTCTCATCGCTGACCAGGACGGAGGCTACGACGGCATCTTTGTACCGTTTCTGGGAAAGATGGCGTCCACACCGACAGGGCCGGCCTATTTTGCCCGCAAGTTCAAGGCCCCTTGTATCAATATCTTTATCATCCGGAAACCGGACGGATACGGGCACCAGGTGTTTGTGGAAGAACCCTTTTACTATGAAAATACCGGCGACCAGAAAGCCGATGATTATAACCTGACATTAAAGATGACACGTTCTGTTGAAAACATCATCAGAAAATATCCTGAAAACTGGTTATGGTTCCAGCACCGCTGGAATACGCCTTATGAAGAGGTAGCAGAAAAGGGGCAGGAAAGACGTGAAAAATAAGAAAACGATTGGACTGGCAGCTTTGGGAGTGGCCGTACTGTTCCTGATCTTTGCCTGGCTGTTCTGGGGCAGTGATGTTCCGGAGCCAACCGATAAAGCCAAAAAGGCTGCTAACGAAACAGTAAAAGCTACAGTGCATGATACGGTGCTGGATCGGAATGAAAACGGGAAAAAATTGTGGGCTGTTAAAGCAGGAGAGGTCACACAGATCAGCAACGATGTGGTAACCGCCAAAAATCTGGAGGGTGTCATTTACCTTAATAATGGGGATGAAATGCATGTGAAGGCCAAAGGCGGGAAGGTGCAGATAAAGGAAAACGTATTTGAACTTTCTGAAGGGGTCACAGCCCGTCTGAAAAACGGCGGTTTCCTGAAGGCTGACAAGGTGGAATGGGATCAGAAAAAGGATATCCTTACCGCTACCGGGGCAGTGAAGGTCGTGAAAGAAGATATGCTGGCACAGGCGGAAAAAATTGTAACGTCAAGTAAACTGAAACATTTCAGGTTGAATAAAAATGCTCATGTAGAGAGGGGCGGTCATTATGAAGAAGAGTAAAACGGCGGTAATGGCGCTGTTCAGTTGCCTGATCCTGCTGTTCATGAATTGCGGGGTTCTGTTTGCAGCGCCGGCAAAAGATGCAAAATACAGCGTAGACGCAGAAGAAATCGAATACGACATGGAGAGCGGTGACGGCACCGCTGCCGGGAAGACCACCATCAAACACGACGGCGGCACCGCTGTAGCACAGAAAGGGGCCACCTTCAACAGCAAGAACCGCACAGGCCACCTGTTTGGCGGCGTTACGGCCGATCATGGAGACCAACATATGACCAGTCAGGAACTGTTCCTCTATACCGATAAATATATTTCTGCCGTGGGCAATGCGGTGGTGGTCAAAGGGGAGCGTAAACTGGAAGCGCCCCGGGTGGATTACCATGACGACACGAAGTTTGCGGAAACACTGGGAGGCTCGGCCCGTCTGTCTTCTGCAGACGGCAGCTGGCTTACGGCCGGGAAAATTACCTATAATATGGAAACCGGTCTGGCTAATGCCACAGGGGGAGTCAATCTGGAAAGCATTCCCCGTAAGCTGCAGGCTTCCGGTGACAATGCGGTCTACGATGATAAAGAGACCGGATATATCGAAATGATCGGAAATGCGAAAGCGACACAGGATGGGAATACGGTAACCGGAAACAGGATCAGGATCACTAATACCTCAGGGCAAAATACCATGACCCGTGTGGAAGGAAATGTACGCATCGTATTAGTACCCAGAGAAAATCGCACTGAAATAAATAGTCCTGCTTTCGGGGAAGGTGCTGTGATGATGGCCGACGGAAAGACGGATTTCAATCCGGAACATAATCTGATGGATCGTGTTGCGGGGAATAAATCGGATACGGAGGAACAGGCAGCTTGATTATCGAGACTAAAAACCTGGTAAAGGTTTACGGACAGCGGAAAGTTGTGGATGATGTGAGCCTGACCGTGGAACAGGGAACCATTGTGGGACTTCTGGGACCCAACGGGGCCGGCAAGACTACCACCTTTTACATGGTGGTGGGGATTGCCAAACCGGATTCCGGCGTAGTTTTGCTGGATGGGCATGACATCGGCCAGATGCCTATGTACCAGCGGGCCCGTATGGGAATCGGCTACCTCCCTCAGGAAGCCTCTGTGTTCCGGAAGATGACGGTGGAAGAAAACCTGATGTCGATTCTGGAGACCACTTCCCTGAGCCGTGAGGAGCAGGTAAAGAAAATGGACGAACTGATAGAAGAATTCGGCATCGGCCACATCCGGAAAAATCTTGGGACCGCCCTGTCTGGCGGAGAGCGGCGCCGTGTGGAAATTGCCCGTTCACTGGCTACGGATCCGGCGTTCATCCTTCTGGATGAGCCCTTTGCCGGCATCGACCCCATCGCCGTGGCAGATATTCAGGGGATGATTGCCCATCTGGCCAAACGGGGAATCGGCATCCTGATCACCGACCATAATGTGCGGGAGACCCTCAGTATCGTAGATAAAGCCTATATTCTGGCCAGTGGGAAGGTCCTTCTCCATGGTGACAGCGAAAGCATCGCCAAAGATCCTATAGCCAGAAAATATTATCTGGGCGAAAACTTCAGGATGTAGGGGGATACAAATGCGCGTACGTTTATTAGATAAATATGTATTAAAGGAACTCCTTTATCCTTTCATCTTTGGCGTAGCATCCTTTTCCAGTATATTTATCGCCAGCAGTATGCTGTTCAAGATCGTTAAATACATCACCACATACGGGGCATCAGGATCGGCTGTTGCCCGGATGTTTCTTTACAGCATGCCGGAAGTGATCAACTATACGTTCCCCATGTCCGTATTGCTGGCGACACTGATGGCTTTCGGAAAACTGTCCGGCAGCAGTGAAATCGTGGCTATGAAATCGGGGGGCGTCAGCTATTACCGTATCGTAGCCCCTGTGGTGGTAGTGGGTTTCATTGTCAGCATGTTTTCCGTAATATGGGCGGAAAAAGTAGTGCCCCCCTCAAAACATGAAGCAAAACGGATACTGGAGATGGAGATTCGGGGCGATGTGAAACCCAAGACTCAGGAGCACGTGGTAATAAAGACACTGAGCGGTGGGGCCCAGCGAATCACCTATGCCCGTTCCTTTGATGAAAAAACCGGCATCATGCAGGATGTGACCATCGAAGAGTTTTCCAATAACAAATTAAGCCGGGTGCAGACGGCTCAAACGGCAAAATGGGAAAATGGTGCATGGGTATTGAGTAACGGGGTCATCTTTACCATGGATGAACAAGACGGAATTGCCAGCAGGGCAACCTTTTCAAAGCAGGTGATTCCCCTGCGGACCACTCCTAGGGAAATCAGCTGGGAACAGAAGGAGGCGGATGAAATGACCCTGGGCGAGCTGCGGGGTTACATCCAGGTCCTGGAAAGGCAAAAACTGCCCACATCGTATTACTGGACGGAAATCTTCATGCGTTTTGCCATACCTCTGGCCAGTTTCGTCTTTGCCCTGCTGGGGGCCCCGCTGGGCACACAGCGTCAGCGCAGCGGTTCTTCCATCGGTCTGGGCATCAGCGTAATCGTTATTTTTGTTTATTACGGTATCATGGCTTTTGCTACCGGCTTGGGGAAAGGCGGCGTGATCCCGCCGTTTCTGGCGGCCATGTCCTCCAATATTGTCTGCCTGATTGCAGGCATCATTTTGCTGAAAAAAGCAGATTACTAAGCAGGTTGCTGAGAAGGTCGGATCATCCGGAAACCGGAAAAGTGAAACACAGGATCCCTGCGTTTAGGCGGCTCAGTGTATCTGTATGAAATCTGAAATCATCTTTTGAAAGGAAGCGGAACGTAACACTATGTTTGGCATTCGTCTGATATTCCTGCTGGCTGTGTTGGGCGGCGTCATTGCGTTCATCGCGGATAAGCTGGGAAGCAAAATCGGGAAAAAGAAACTTCGCATATTTGGTCTCCGTCCTCATGATACTTCGGTATTACTGACGGTCCTTTCCGGCGTGCTGATTTCCCTGTTTTCCATGGGGATCCTGGCCGTTTCTTCGGAAAGCGCCAGAACCGCCCTTTTTGGCATGGAAAAACTGCAAAAGGAACTACAGCAGTTAAACACGGAAAAAGGAACCGTAGAAGAAGAATATAATAAAGCCATGGAATCGTTGCAGCAGAAAAACGAGGCCATTGCCGGTCTGGACCTGAAGATTAAAGAGTCTAATGCCGCCCAGGCTGCCGCGGAAAAAAGCCTGCAGCAGGCAAACGAGAACCTGAGCGCCGTGCAGGGCCAGTATCAGGAAACCCAGGGCGCGCTGGTTACGGCCCGCAGCGAAGTACAGTCTCTGACAGAAGCCCGTGACAAGCTGAACGCCGAAATCGAGGGCCTTAAACAGGAAACGAAAGACCTGCAGCAAGGCCTGGCCGTTATGCGGGGCGGACAGATGATGTACCGGAGCGGAGAAATCGTATTTGCCGGCGTACTGCAGGGAGGGCTTCCGGAAGAAGAAAACATGAAGCAGATCAATTGGATGCTTGATGGAGCCAACACAGCAGCCATGAACCGGATCGGCCTGGACAGCAGCTCAAAAGCTGAAGTGGTATGGCTGACCCGGGAAGAAGTGGAAAGACTGAAGGATCTTCTGGGGAAAGCCAAAGGCAACGTATTGGTCAGGGTCCGTTCCGTTGCAAACACGGTGATTGGACAGCCGGTGCTCTGCGGCATGGAAGTGATCCCCAACCAGGTGATTTTTAAAGACGGTAAAAAGATCCATGAAAAAGTCATCGATCTGGCAGATAAAACGACCAATGCAGACCAGGCCTTAATGACATTTTTACAGGAAATCAACGAGCGTTCAGTTAAAGAAGGCGTACTTCCCGATCCTATGACAGGCAAAGTGGGGAATATCAATGCGGTCACCGTGGTGGATACCGTAACCAAAATGCAGAAGATGGGCGGAAAGATACGCCTTACCGGGTATGCGGACGGGGATATCACCACAGCAGGTCCTGTCCAGTTGCGGCTGAGTATAGAAAAAGCCGCCGGCCAGCCATAAGGTGCCTCATGAAGGAATCAGGGAATCAGCTGGCTACAAACAGAGAGAAATATTATCTTGGAATCGATCCAGGACGGGACAAGACCGGTGTCGCGCTGGTAACCGCGTCCGGAGAAATTTTGGCGGTGCAGGTGATCCGCACCCGGAGCTTCACCGACGCATTGCAGAAATTCCTGTTGGAAAAACTGCAGGTAACCAACTTCTGGGGCCTACGGAAAAAACTGCAGGCTGTGGTCATCGGCAACGGAACCAACAGCGAGACCCATAAACAGTGGGTGGCCCGTGCCTTGCCAGGCTTTACGGTCTACGAAGTGGATGAGACCCGTTCTACGGAAGAAGCCCGGGATCTGTACTGGGAACTGTTTCCCCCAAAAGGCTGGCGGAAGCTGATCCCCCTGGGGCTGCAGGTGCCGCCGGAACCCTTGGACGGCCTGGCCGCCGTGGTTCAGGTAAGGCGCTTTCTACAGCAACAAAAAGAAGTATCGAAATGAAAAAATCATTATAGAAAAAAGGAAATGCCGCTTAACCGGCAAACGGTTCCGGAAACGGGCCAAAGTTTACGCAGTGTGGCATTATAAGGAAGCAGAATATGGCAGAAACAGTTTTTGCAGAACAGCAAGTAAACGAGTTCATATATGACCTGAATTCCTCCAAACCCATGCCGGGGGGAGGAAGCGCAGCCGCTCTTTGCGGGGCCATGGCCGCCGCCCTGACAGGCATGTCGGCCCACATGACGGTGGGAAAGAAAAAATACGCCGCTGTGGACGCAAAGATGCAGGGCATTATTATGCTCACGGAAGAGCTGCAGGAAGAAATGATGAACTTTGCTCAGGAAGATGCGGATATGTATTCCCTGGTGCTGGATGCATACAAGCTTCCGAAAAAAACGGCGGAAGAAGCAGAGCGCAGGAACCTGGCTATTGACGATGCCAGCCGGACGGCAGTGTATTCTTCCCTGAAGGTGACCAGAGCCTGCAACCGGATCATGAAGCTGGCTTATACTGTGGTAACGGAAGGCAACCGGATGCTGGTGACCGACGGAGGCGCATCGGCCCTGCTGGCCCGTGCCTGTCAGCGGGTTGCCGCCTACAATGTAAAGATCAACCTGGGCGGCGTGGCCGACCCGTTCTTTAAAGCCAGGGCGCAACAGGAACTGGAGCGACAGCTGGCGGATGGAAAAGCACTGGAAGAAGAAGTTCTGAAAGAAGTAGATGCCCGGCTGTAATTTTTGCTTTACCGTTTCGTGATCGTTACTTCATTGACATAAGCCAAAATTTTTATTATAATTTTAACTGTACTTTCGGAGAGGTGGTCGAGTGGTTTAAGGCTCTGGTCTTGAAAACCAGCGAGGTGCAAGCCTCCGTGGGTTCGAATCCCACCCTCTCCGCCATAAATGGGAAATAAAAACGCTGTGAGATATACCCCGAAGAGGGTGTAATTCTCACAGCGTTTTACAGTTTTTGCAGTGAACTAAATCGTATAAAACCAGGTTGCAGCCTGCTCCAGGTCTTTGGCCTCGGAATTGGTTTTGCCCTTTTTGTTGCTGATATGAAGCTCCTGGCTCTTGATGCTTACATTGGATTCCGGCGGTACAGACATGGTGATGAAGGTGTTGCCGCCAATGACGGAATCGTGGCCGATGACGGTGTCGCCGCCTAAAATGGAAGCGCCGGAATAGATGGTCACGTTGTCCTCGATAGTGGGGTGGCGCTTTTTGCTGCGCAGAGTCTGTCCCCCGCGGGTAGAAAGAGCGCCGATGGTAACGCCCTGGTACACCTTCACGTTGTCGCCGATGATGGTAGTTTCGCCTACCACGATGCCGGTGCCGTGGTCGATGAAGAAATAACGGCCGATGGTGGCGCCGGGGTGGATGTCGATGCCGGTCTTGCTGTGGGCGTATTCCGACATGATGCGGGGCAGCATGGGCACCCCTAAATCGTAAAACTCATGGGCCAGGCGGAACACCATAATGGCGTACATGCCCGGGTAGCAGAAGATGATCTCATCTTTATTGAACGCCGCCGGGTCCCCGTCAAACTCTGCCTGGACGGAAGTTTCCACCAGATCACGGATCTTGGGGATACGGGACATGAACTCCATGGCGGTCTCCTGAGCCTTGTCCTTTACCGTGCGGAAGTCCGCGTCCTTATATTCCGGCAGGTACCGCAGGTACATGGAGATCTGCTTGGTCAGGTTGAAGAGCACGTCCTCCACCAGGGTCTGCAGGTTGTTTTCCGCTGTATAAAAATGGAAATTCTTGTTCCGGTAATAACCGGGGAATAAAATTTTCTGGAGCTTGTCCAGGATATCTACCACTACATCCATGTCGGGACTGGTGAAAGCATTCATCTTGTCGATGGTGCGGCCCTGGCCGTAGTCCTTCAGGATGTCGGCGGAAATCTTTTTGATTTTTGTTTCTATATTACTTTTCATGGGAGCCTCCAAAAGCAATGTTGGTTAAACTATATTATAACAAAGGTTGTGTTTTTTTACTACATTAAATTAGCGAACTGATGCCATAAAAACAATTGACAGTCCCCGCACTTTATGGTATATTACTTCAGTATGGACGCATCTGTCCATCCGCAACCGCACAAGAAGGTTCCGTAAACCGTCACAGCGGGAAGCAAAACGCTCTGCGGCGCTGCAGAAAGCAACGCGGCAGACACGCAGCAGTCCCAACCAAAAGTGGCGTACCGTAATTGGCGAGTCTATGATAAGGGAGGTGCAATACATGTACGCAATCATCAAAACCGGCGGCAAGCAGTACAAAGTAGCAGAAGGCGACGTTCTGAACGTAGAAAAGCTGAATGCTGAAAAAGGCGCTGAAGTTGTATTCGGCGAAGTGCTGGCTATCGTAAACGGCGAAGACGTAACCGTTGGCAAACCGTTCATCGACGGGGCTAAAGTTACCGCAACCGTAGAAGATCAGGGCAAAGGCGAAAAGATCCTGGGCTTCAAGTACAAAGCCAAAGCCAACTATCGCAAACGCTATGGCCATCGTCAGCCGTTCACTGCTGTAAAGATCAGCGGTATTCAGGCTTAATATGATCACCATCGATTTATACAGGAACCATAAGGGAGAAATTACAGGCTTCACATCGCGGGGCCACGCCGGGGACGCACCGGCGGGGGAAAGCGTGGTCTGCGCCTGGGTCTCCGCGGTAACGCAGATGGCTCTTGTAGGATTGGAACAGCAATTACAATATCCCGTAACATATCGGGCAGATACGAAAAAGGGTGAATTGCAGGTGACCCTGCAGCGGACGCCCGACGCAAAAAGCCAGGCCCTGTTAGGCAGCATGGAAACCGTGCTGTACCAGCTGGCTGAGCAATGTCCGCAAGATGTTCGAATTCGCGAACATGGAGGTGAAATGAATGTTTAAGATTATTCTGCAGTTACATGCACATAAAAAAGGTACCGGTTCTTCCCACAACGGCCGCGACTCCAATTCCCAGCGTCTGGGAACCAAAGCCCATGACGGCCAGGTGGTAACCGCAGGCAGCATCATCGTACGCCAGCACGGTACCCGTTTCCACATTGGCAAAAACGTAGGCATGGGCCGTGACTACACCATCTATGCCAAGATCGCCGGTAAAGTTCGTTTCGGTCGTCATGGCCGCACCGAACGCATCATCAGCATCGAGCCTGTGGAAGAAGCTAAAGAAGCGTAATTTAGCGTATACAGAAAAATCCCGTTCCGTAAGGAGTGGGATTTTTTTGTGTTTATATTTGAGTTAGAAACACGTTGACAAAGATACTATTGGTATTGTAGGTAGTGAAAACATTGAAACTTTTGCGAATACAGTAGATCGCCAGATGCAAATTAAATTAAAGGACGATATTACTGTTAACAATGTAACTGTCAATGAAACCATCAAACTTGGCGACACCACCATCAACAACGATGGCGTCACCATCAAGAATGGTCCTTCTGTAACAAAGAAAGGCATAGACGCAGGTAAGAAGAAGATTACCAATGTGGCCCCCGGCACGGACGGCACCGATGCGGTTAACGTGGATCAGCTGAACGCTGCCATTAACCAGTCCGACGGCGACGCCATCAACCGTCTGGGCAACCAGGTAAACCGTATGGACAGCTATATGCGGAAAGGCATCGCAGGGGCAGCGGCTCTGGCAGCCCTGCATCCGCTGGAATTCGATCCGGACGACAAACTTACCTTTGCGGCAGGCCTTGGCAATTATCGTGGTGAAAACGCGGCAGCCATTGGCGCCTTCTACCGGGCAGACGAAAAAGTCATGTTCTCCGTAGGCGGTACAGTAGGCAACGGCGACGACCGGCATAAAGTGGAACGTATCCGCGTAAACGATGAAAACCGGAAGGACCGTGACGTATACGGCAGCCGGTACGAATACTTCAAGCAGCATCCGGGCGCTAACAAAACATAAAGCCCCTTCCGGTTCGGGAGGGGCTTTTGCTTGTGCGTATTGTAATGACTGAAAACAAAAATAAATTCTGACTTTATTAAAAATCTTGAACCTCTATTTCCTGTTTGATCAGTCCGATAAACGTTTTGGTCTCCGGTCGGCTGTCCTTTCGGTAAATAATGCCCCGTTCCACAGGGAAATCCCAATCCATGGTAACGTGCGTGAAATTCGGAAGTTCAAAACAAAATTGTCTGACGCTTACCAGCAGAGCATTTTCCATTTCTGTTTTTACTAAAAGTTCATGGCTGTAATTCGAGTAGTCGATTATCTTAATCGACGGTTCGTGGGTTTCCAGATAATCGCGCAATAAATCATCGGCCTTGGAGACGCCGCGGGTATGCAGCATCAACGTATTACCCCGCAGATTTTTAATAGAAGCCACTTTCAGAGAGGATAAGGGATTGCTTGTGGGAACACAGATATCCATCTGGTAGGGCTTGCAGCGAAGGATTTCGGCATCCGCGTCAATAAGGAAATCCTGTGAAAAGTTAAGCATATAGTCGGTAGTAATGTCAAAATCGCCGGTCAGAAACGCCGGAAAATAGTCAGAAAATGATTTTTGCTTTAAAACAATGTCGACATTCGGATATATTTTTTTGTATTTCCTGCAAACGCTGAACAACAGGGGGGAATAAATTTCCGGCACTGTTCCAATAACGATGGCTTTTGTATTTTGATCAGCCATACGCCGGCATTTCCAGTAAAGCTGTTCATAATTTTTAATAATTGGTTCTCCTTCTTCCAGAAACACTTTTCCCACCGGAGTCAGGGTAACGCCTTTTGCACTTCTGTCAAAGATGAAAAATCCCAGCTTTGCTTCTGCCGCTTTAACCTGCTGTACCAGAGCGGGCCGCGATACAAAAAGGGCGTCTGCCGCTTTAGTCAGGCTGCCATACTGGGCAATTTGCAGTAATCTCTTAAAGATTTGGGAACTAATCATAAAGTGATCACCTTTTCGTTGTTTTAGTAATGATTCGAAAAAATAAATTAAATGTATCCTATCTTTTTATTATATCATAATTCTATAAACTTTAGCGTATATTTATCATTACAGAACAGTAAGTTTTTTCATACACGTAAGACTTACGTAACATATTGTTAACAGCATTGGGCATTCTCGTTTTCGAGAAGTTAGATTAAAATAAACTATAAAACTATAAATAAAAGGTGAAAAAACAAAAAAGTATAAAGTGCGAAAGGTCCGGTGTTATCTGGGCATAATATGGACGGTATTATACTATTCATAAAATATGTAAAGGAGGACGTTTTATGAACAGAATTTACAAGTTAATTTGGAGTAAAACACGTAACTGCTATGTAGTAGTTTCGGAACTGGCAAAAAGCCATACCAAAGGCTGCTCAGGCAAGCGTGTGGGACGCTTGTTAGCTGTTGGCGCAGTTGTAGCCGGATTAATGTTGCCCATGGGAAGTGTTGAAGCGATTTCCACCAGTTATGTTCCCAGTTACAACTCTCAATATGGTAGCAGTGGCCCTGCCGACTATCAAACCGATGGCGGCCATGTCGATGTCGGCCAGATTGGCGGCTATAACCAACAGGCTGGTAGTTATTACAACTATGTCTATGTCAATGATGACGGGACAATCAATTTTTACAAGAATGAGAACTACCAGCAAAACGATATCTCCTCAATGGTCGGCAATGTCGCCATCGGTAACTTTTCTCAGGCCGGTACCGGGGCGGATGCCAAAATGGTGAATTTCTACAATAGTAATTTCCAGCTGGCCTATGAAACAAAGCCTGAAGGCGCAACCGGAACCTGGTATCAGACATCTGCTCCTGACGGAAAACTGTATTGGTATCAGAACTCGTGGAACAACCGCACGTATGCATATTCTCCTACATCCAATTACGGCGGCACTTTTCTTGAAAAAGACGGCAAATACTATCATGGCGTATGGTCTCCGGATTTGGACGATCAAGGCAATTATCAATATGACGAGCAAGGAAATACAATTGGTTCATACAAATATGCTGAAATCGGAGAGAAAATCTGGAAGCAGAATCCTGACAATCCTTCCGGGAATCTTCTTGTAGATTACAAAAAAGTCGATGAATATGGCCAACCGGTGTTTGACTTGAAGGCCGAAGACATTGGATTGGATGAAAGCAACCCATATGGTTATTCCGGCGGCACCAATAATGTCGCTGTTGGCAACAAGTCAAAGACCCTCAGTCACAGCAGTGTCGCTGTGGGTGATACCAGCACGGCCCGCGGATATCGCAGCGTAGCTATCGGTGCACAGGCAGAAGCCGGTCAGGAAAATGCCGGCGGTGACTGGAACAACGGAACATCGGCCGTTGCAATTGGCGATTCCGCTAAAGCGTATGGCGGAACCAGCGTGGCAGTGGGCAGCCATGCGCAAACATACTCTTTCTCCGGTGTTGCTGTGGGCAATAATGCCAACGCTTCTACGGAATACGCTATCGCTATCGGTGACAACGCCCGTGTTGCTTACGTCAATGGAGCTGACGATGACGAAACGAAAAAAATTGCCGTGCATGGCATCGCCATTGGCCGGGATACGTTAGTTGAAGGTAAAGACGGTACTGCTGTGGGCCGTCAGTCGCAGGCACTGATGCGCAATGCTACGGCTTACGGTAACAACGCCCACGCTGATGCTTTCAACTCTGTGGCTATCGGTAACAAGGCAATTGCCGGATCCCAGAAGGATACATCCTTGGGTCAGTCAGCCGTAGCCGTAGGCAACCGGGCTACCGCTCTTGACGAATACACCACTGCTATCGGCGCCAGCACCTTTGCGAAAGGCACCCACAGTGTAACTGTCGGTGACTCCAACCGGGCGACCGGTGCTTACAGCACCGCCATCGGGGCAGGCTGGTCAACCTATACCGTTGATGAAGATGACAATGACAATACTGAAGCGGAACGTGAATACGAATCCATCGGTGCCAACCAGGCGACCGGTGATTACAGTACTTCCGTTGGTTACGGAAACGCCACCCTGGGTCAGAACAGCACTGCTGTCGGCATGCAGAATGCCGTTTCCGGAAAGGATTCCCTGGCTTATGGTTCCCAGAACAAGGTCGGTACCGACCGTGATCCGGGTAAGACCACCTTGCAGGATGACGCGGCAACTGTAGGTGATGTGACTGGTTATGCGATAGGTTCTTATAACGAGATCACCGGAAACAAGAGTCTGGCGGTCGGCACGGAGAACAAGGTCTCCGGTGAACAGAGCATCGCCATCGGTACCGGCCATACGGTTTCCGGCAACAATTCCGGCGCATTTGGCGATCCGTCTTACATCAAGGACGACAATGCCTATGCCATTGGTAACAACAATACCATTGAGGAAGGCAGCGCGAATACCTTTATCGTTGGCAACAATGTTAAAACAACCGCAGAGAACACTGTCGTATTCGGGCATCATACGGAAAACAATGCCCATACCTTTGGTCAGAACAGTGTATCCCTGGGTACCGATGCACAAGCCACTATCGGGGATTCTGTTGCGCTGGGCTCTACTTCTGTAGCAAAGCGGGCTGCGGCCAACGGCAACGCTGGCGCAGGTTATGATGTAAGAACCGGCACCAATTATGCAGAGGAAGACGCTAAATCCCCAACCTGGGTAAGCACGTTAGGCGCAGTTTCGGTAGGCGGAACGGAAAAGGATACCGATGCTGCAATCGGTTCCGCTGCAACTGCTACCCGTCAGATCACCGGTGTGGCAGCCGGTACGGCGGATACCGACGCAGTCAACGTAGCACAGCTGAAACTGGCAGTCGGCGGTACGACTTACACGGAAGGTGACAACATCACCATCGATGAAAACAATGTAATTTCGGCAACGGATACGACCTATACTGCAACCCAGTCGGTAGAACCTGGTGAAAAGCCGGGTGAAGGCAGCACGACCCTGATTATAAGGGACAGCAATAAGGATGAGAAGAATCCTGACGGCACTCCGGTTGGCAGCATGACCATCGAGGCCGGTGATAATATCACCATAACCGAGGGGGATGACAACAAAGCCATTATCAGTGCCACGGATACAACTTATAACTACAATGTTACAGAAGATGGCCTGGAGGAAGGACAGGTTTCCAAGCTGACTATCGTTAACAACGTAACGGGAGAAACCGTCGGCGAATTTGTCGATACCAATACCCACGCATCCGTTGTGGGCAAAGGGGCTGTCACCGTTGAGATGACGAAAGAAGCTACCGCTACCGCAGGTCCGGAATACACGGTATCTCTGGATACAGATTTGTTGAAAGATACCACGTATACTGCGGAACAGTCAGTGACTGCAGGAGAGAACCCTGGCGAAGGCAGCACGACCTTTACTATTACAGACAGTAATGGCGACGAAGCAGGCTCTATGATTATCAAGGCCGGCGACAAAGTTACCATTACAGAAGAAAAAGACGAGAAAGGCAACAGTATCGCTGTTATCAACGCACAGGATACGACCTACAAGATTTCGGAAGAGGCCGGTAAAGAAGGCTCGAACGTAGTCAACAACTACACCATGACCGGCACGAACGGTGACGAGTACAAGTTTAAGGATACCGATACGACCTACAAGATTTCGGAAGAGGCCGGCGAGAAAGGTTCAGGCGTTGTCAATACGTATACTATGACCGGCACGAACGGCGATAAATATACGTTCAAGGACACGGACACAGATACCACCTACAAGATCGAAGAGAAGCGGGAGAAGAAAGGTACTGTAGCCGCAACCTACACCGTGACCGATTCCAATGACAATAAAGTCGGAGAAATTCAAGACACCCACAACGGATTGACAGGCGACACGTACGAGGTTAAATATGATGAAAACGGCAAAGGCAGTGTAACCATTGAGGACCAGGACGGCAACAAAGCAACCATTACCAACATCCAGTCCGGCGGAGAAGGTATTGCCGATTCCATCAACTATTTGGGCGACCGTATCAACAACCTGGACAAGAAGATCAACAAGGTAGGCGCAGGAGCGGCCGCCCTGGCAGGCCTGCACCCCCTGGACTTCGACCCGGATGAGAAGTGGGATTTCTCTGCGGCGGCAGGCAGCTACAAGGGCGAGCACGCTGTAGCCATCGGCGCCTTCTACCGGCCTAATGAGGACACTATGTTCAGTGTCGGCGGAACCATCGGCAACGGCAACAACATGGTGAACGTGGGCGTAAGCTGGAAGTTCGGCCAGAAGAACCGCATTTCCGCGAACCGCATTTCTTCCGCGAAGGAAATCATCGAGCTGCGGAAGAACCAGGAAGACGTGCACTCCTTCCTGGCGGATGCCGTAGCAGGCAATCAGCTCGACCTGTCCAAGATCCAGCTGTTCCCGGATGTGGAGGAAAACCACTGGGCCTATGACTACGTAGCCACCATGGCCGGCAACGGCGTGCTGGAAGGCTACCCGGACGGCTACTTCAAGGGCAACCGCAATATGACCCGTTATGAGATGGCGGCAGTGCTGTACCGACTCATGCAGAACGGCGCCCGCCTGAGCGACAGGGCCCTGACTGAGTTCGCGCCTGAACTGGACCGCATCCGCGTGGATACGATTACCAAGCATAAGGACGGCACGCCGCATATCCAGCGCGTCCGTACGATTAAAGAACGGGTAGACGAAAAAGCGGATCCGTCCTCGAAAAAAGAGACGAAGAAGAAAGCAAAGATAAAAGTAGCGGAAAAACCGGTTGAATAAACGGAAGAGACATTGTCTTAAAAGTTCAGGAAACGCTGACGGCATGAGTTTGCACGCTGAACGGCGTGCAAACGAATGCATCGGTGTTTTCTCAGGAATAACCGCGGATGGTTGAGACTTGAAAAATAGGAGGGTATCGATTATGTTAAAAAAGATACTGGCTGTTGCGGTGCTGGGTTGCGCGTTACTTGCGTCGCAGGCGTTTGCGTACGAAACAGGCGAATATTCCAAGGAAGCGTTGCGCCGGGGCGATGACAAACCGGTGGTTGTGAAGGACTACCCGGTAGTGGCAATAGAAGACGTTGTGGCGTCTCCGCAGTTGTATACGGAAAAACCGATTGCTGTACAGGGCCCGATCCGGTATTTTGTGACCCGTAATATGTATGAAATGCAGGCAGATAATGGCACGCGGCTGCGGGCGGATTTTGGAAAATACAGCCGCCGTCTGCTGTTCCGTACGCCGTTTACCGCCATCGGGGTGATGCGGAAGGACGAGCAGGGGGATTTCTTAAAGGTGGAAAAGGTTATCTGGCGTGATGTAAATCCGTACCAGGAATACTTTGATGCGCAGAACAAGAGCCGCCCTCTGGCCCCGGAAGGAAATAAGAAGGTAGTCAACGACCGGGATCCGGCTTATTTCCACGATCCCATCGTCAGCGACAACAAACGTTTCCTGCAGAACAATCCGAAAGGATTGAGTTACGCGGACCTGGCATCCTATCAGACGATAGAAGGCAAGGCTTTTGCGGACGGCAACCTGGAAGTGGGAACGAAGGTAGCCCTGATGGGCCGCAACATCGCCACGATCAAGGGGGACTGGATGAAGTTCTGGGATAAGAACATGACCCCGGTAACGCTGAAGATGAACAATACCTACTGCCCGCTGGGTCAACGGGGAACATTCTTCGGGACAGTACAGGAAGAAAACGGTGTGAAATATGTTTCCGTGGACTGTTTCGAGAGTATTGAGAACTGGCCGCAACCTCCGATTGCCGGGGCAAACTGAAGGGAACGGCAGATAGTATGGATTGAAAGAGTGATTTTAAAACTGAATGTTGAATAAGAAAACCGGAGTGATGTTTGTAACATCACTCCGGTTTTTCTTGTAAAAAAACCGGAAGTTTTACAAAGTGCGGGAATGGTTTGGTAAACGCCTTTTTAAAGATGGGTGAATATGTTGTGCTTTACTTTTACTACGCCGTATAGCCAGGAAGGACTTACGTTCAACTTTGCCGCCGCTTCCCGGTAGGACAGTTTCCCGTCCCGGACCAGCTGCGCCATTTCATCAAAATGTTCCGGAAACCTTTTTCGCGGGCGGCCCAGCTTTACACCTTTGGCTTTGGCAGCGGCAATCCCTTCAGCCTGTCTCTTGCGGATGTTTTGCCGTTCCGTTTCCGCCACATAACTTAAAATCTGAAGCACCATATCGGCGATAAACCGTCCCGTTAGATTGTCCCGTGATTCGCGGGTATTCAGCAACGGCATGTCAAGCACGGTAATATCCGCCTTTTTGGTATGGGTGATCAGATTCCACTGTTCCAGTATTTCTTCATAATTTCTTCCCAGTCTGTCTAACGAAGTAATGACAATACAATCCTCCGGCTTCAGGGTCCGCAGGAGCTTTTTGTATTGCGGGCGATTAAAGTCTTTGCCGCTTTGCCGGTCAGTAAAAAGGCAATGCGCAGCTATGCCATATACAAGCAGCACAGAACGCTGCCTGTCTGTATGCTGGTCTTTACTTGATACCCTTATATAGCCGTATACAGTCCCCGACATGGTTGCCTCCATTTTGATCCGTCATTTTGACAGCGTAGTAAGTCAATTACAACAGATAAGTGTAAAGATGATTTTTAACAACCAATATCACACAATTGCACTTTACAGTATTGATTTTACAACAAAATAAAGGGAAAAAAGTATACAAATATAAAAAATTCTATTAAAAAGTACACTTTTATAAACGCAATAAAATCCCATATATCATCCGTGTTTAAGCAATATATTACGCATGATTAACAATGTATTAATAAATTATTCAGACACTATTTCTATTATATATTAACTGTTATCAAATGATTCGTCAAGTAGCCAATGTATTTAAAAGTGTACTTTCCCGAACGTGAAGCAGGAAGCACACCAGCTTCTCCATGCATTAAAACTGGAAACGGAACTGCTGAACCCGCAGGGGTACCTCTATTGTTACCCCCGTCTGGCGGAAGAATACCCGGACGTGCCCACCGGCATTATCTGCGCCGCGGAAACAAGGGCCCGCAAGGTCTTCCGGCGCAGCGCGGAGGCGGTATTGCATTCGGAAACATCGTTGCCCCGGTTCCACAAGGACAGCAGCATACCGGTTCCCGTGGCCGGCTATAAGATTCTGCAGGACGAGGATCACAATGTGTATGCCGATGTACAGCTTTTAACATTGGTCACGGCAGGGAAGATGCGCTGAAACCTCTGCGTTATCTGTACGAAACGGAACTACCGCAGCCTGGTGAACAGCCGGTATGCCAAATGGATCGTTGACATCGCAGTGAAGAACCGTTGCGGCAGATTCATCTCGGCAGATTACAATCCGGCACGGAATTTAGCTGTTTATAAATCGGAGGATATGAAACTCTGATTTGATATATGTTTTTTTAATCTGTTCATTTTTAACCAATTATTTTAATAAAGAAAGGGGGACACCATGAACAAAATTTTTAAGATTATCTGGAGCAAAACGAAAAACAGTTATGTCGTTGTCTCTGAGATCGCCAAACGCAGCGGCAAGTGCAGTTCAAGTTTGAATAAAAAACTGATTGCCGCGTTCCTGGCAGCGGGGACTGTATTGTCAGTGACAGGCAGTGCGTGGGCAGAAGACGTTGAATATCAAATTTCAGGATCTGGCAATACTGTTGCTAATCCTTCCGCTACGGTTTGGGGGAGCAGTAATTATGCTGGTGTAACTGCAAGCGAGAAGACTGACATACTGGATCTCATAGCTCAAGTTTTTTTAGAAAAAGGTCATGCTCCTATGTCTACTGGTGAAAAAAGTGCGTATGGATCTGTCGCGACAGCATGGGGCGCGGGTAATATGGCCTATGGTCAACGATCTACTGCCTTTGGCGAAGAGAACATTGCTTATGGTGTTTCTTCAACTGTTTTTGGTTCGCAGAATGAGGCTTGGGGAAATGCAGCGGTAGCTTGGGGCGAGATGAATAAGGCTTATGGCTATAATGCTACAGCATTTGGCCAGAATACTGAAGCCTCCAATCAGCAGGCGACTGCATTCGGAGCAAATACAAAAGCATTAAGTGTGAGGTCGACTGCCTTTGGCGATAATACGGTTGCCGGTAATTTAGTAGTTAATCCAGAGACAGGAAGAATTTTGATAGCAACTCCTGATGATACGGCGTTTGGGTTTCGAACACAAGCAATAGGAGGCACTTCCACAGCATTTGGCAGTGGCTCTATTGCAAAAGGCGAAGTTTCTACAGCATTTGGCTCGTCTACAATTGCAAGTGGTCAATATTCAACAGCGTTTGGTATGTCGGAAAGCCGTATGAAAGTTGATGAAGATGGAAATCCAGTGATTGATGAAGATGGTAACTTTGTAATTGAGATTACAGCACAGCTTGAAGCCTCTGGTAGGGCTTCCACAGCATTTGGTTATGGCACGAGAGCAAAAGGAACCGTATCTACAGCATACGGTTATAAAACGTATGCAGAGGGTACTGCTTCAACTGCTTTCGGCATAAATACTAAAACTAAAGCTCAAGGAGCTACTGCCTTCGGGCAAGGCACATGGGCAATAAAGCCGTTAGCGACAGCGTTTGGTATTAGCACACTTGCTGGCGGTCAGGCCTCTACAGCGTTTGGCGGTCAGGCGGTAGCTGCGGGAGATTACTCAACGGCAGTCGGGTTAGGCTCAAATGCCTATGGCAGGAATTCTCTGGCAGCCTTAGGGGGTATTACTGGCAAAGGTACTGTTGTTCCAATCAAAGATCCCGAAACGCAGGAGATTACTGGATATACTATTGAATTTGATGAGAATAATAAAGGAGAAGGAGCGTTGGCTATTGGCAAAGGTGCTAAGGCCCTTAAGGATTATACCTATGCCATCGGTCAGAATGCCAATGCTGAAAAAGCTGATACTATTGCAATCGGGAACAATGCTTCTGTAACTGTAGAAGGCGGTGTAGCATTGGGCAAGGATTCGGTTGCGTTGATGGATGCAGGAGAAAAAACGGGTTATGATCCGCTAGGTGAGGACCATTCGGGCGATACGTCCGGAACCTGGAATTCTACTGCGGCGGCGGTGTCTGTCGGCGGTGGAACCAATGAAGACGGCAAGAAAGTTACCCGCCAGATTACGAATGTGGCGGCTGGTTATGAACTTACCGATGCTGTTAACGTGGCACAGCTGAAAGCAGCCGTGGACAGTGTCGAGGGAGTACATGACTATCATGTAAAATCAATAAGTCCTGCTACCGATACAAATTATAACAATACTGGTGCAACGGGGAACAATGCATTGGCTGCCGGCGTAAGTGCCAAAGCGCAAGGGCATTACTCTACGGTAGTTGGGGATAAGTCGGAAGTTCTCAGTACCGAGCGGACTTATACAGTTGGTATGAAAAATCCGTTTACGGGAGAAACAATTACTAGAACAGTTGATCAATCCGGAGTTCAGGGTGTTGGAGCTGTCAATGTAGGTGCTATGAACATCGTCGGGGCTGCAGATGATAATGCTTACGGATTTGACGGTGTTGCGAACAGCATCGTTGGTGTTGCCAACAAAACAGAAATGGCTAACGGTGCAATCATAATGGGCGCAGGCAACGTTATCACCAATTCTTATGATGACGAAGCTCTCAAAGCTGCTTTAAAAGAAAATGCGACAGCTCTTTTATCAGAGGACGCGGCAACATATCGTAAGTTAGTCAAGGATGCCGGAGGCGATGTATTAGCCATTGGCGGAGCCAATGAAGCGGATTATGCAGTCAAGTCTTCTATGATTGGCGTAAAGAACAAAATTATAGGTACATCGAATTCCATAGCGGAATTAAATAGCTCTATCGGTTATAGCAACACTATTGAAAACGGCAGCAATAACAGCATCATCGGAACGAATCGTAAGGTCTCAGATGTTAATGGCGTAATCATAATTGGCTCTGCTGACCCAATCGGATATACCGAAGAAGAAAAGCCTCAACCGATACCTTTGCCTACATCTGTAGAAAATGCAGTAGTAATCGGCACTAACGCTAATGTAACGTTGGAAAAATATGAATCCGTAGCTCTGGGCAGTTATTCCAAAGCAGATAAACTTGGCGGATACGATACTGCTGGTGAAAATGATGTGGAGATTGGAAAACTGAAATTAAGTTCCAAGGTTTTTACCGGTATTGGTAATGATGTTGCCGGTACGGTCAGCATTGGTTATGTTCCGGAACAACAACAGAAATCCAGGGCAGTAACCGGTAGAGTTAAAACCCGTACACTGACTTATGTAGGTGCTGGTGAAATCAGTAAAGACTCTACCGATGCCATCAATGGGAGTCAATTATATGCGGCTATTGATGCCATGCAGTTTGACATCAAGGCCGGTGATAACATTACTGTAGCAACAGAAACCATAGACGGAATCAAAACCTACACTATCAGCAGCTCCAATGCGACTGCCGTTAAACCCGGGAAGAATGTGGCAGTAGAAGGTCCTACGGAAACCAACGGTGCTGCGGGAACCCCGACAGGTGGCGACACGAATGCTTCTGTTGACCAGGGCACATACAAAACCGATAACTACACTGTAAATGCTGCGGACTCAAAGGTAACCGGTTTTACAGTAGAATCGAGTAAGCCAACTACATCAGGTATTACCACCACGACAGACTACACGATTACAGTGACGTCTGACGAACAGAGTGTGGTTGACGGTAAAATTCAATCAGAAACAGTTGACAGATCAGTCACCTTTACAGTAACGGATACGAACACGACGTACACCATCAAGGCAGATCCGGGCGAAGACGGTAGTAATATAGTAAACACCTATACTGTAACGGGTTCGGACGGAAAAGATTTGGGTCCGATTGTCGATACCGATACGCAGTATGAACTGTCCGGTGAAAAAGGTGAGACGAATGATAACCAGACTACACCGTACACGATTTCGCTGAAGAGTACGGATGGAAGCGAAAACACTTTCAAATTAATGGATACCCGCAACACGGTGGAGGCGGGCGATGATACCATCGTAGTAAAGTCTACAGAAAATAAGGACGGCAGCCTTACATATACGATCACGTCCAAAGCGAAATCTGTTTCCAATGTTGAAGTCAAGGCCGGCTCTGATAATGTTATTGTTACGTCTGACGGAGACGAGGAAAAGAAGGTTTACACCGTTGATGTCAAGACTGATGGCGAAGTGGCTTCCGGCAATACCGGCATTGTAACCGGTGACACTGTCTACAAGGAAACCCGCGTGGAAAAAGACGGAAACTATATTAAGAAAGACAACACGGCTGCGGAAAACTTTGTTGCACTGGACGAAAAAGTTCAGGAAAATGCGACGAGCATTGAAAACATCAATAACAACATTAACAATACGTACAATCAAATCAGCCGTTTGGACGACCGCATGAAGAAAGGCCTGGCAGGTGCGGCAGCTCTGGCGGCCTTGCACCCCATGGACTTCAATCCGGACGACAAGCTGCAGTTCTCGGCCGGTGTAGGTAATTACCGCGGTGAAACGGCGGCAGCTTTAGGCATGTTCTATCGTCCGGATGAAAGCGTGATGTTCAGTCTTGGCGGCACGTTCGGCAACAGCGATAATCTGGTGAACGCCGGCATCACCTTCGGTTTGGATGGCACCCGGAACCGGATTACCCGGAGCCGCACTGCCATGGCGAAGGAAATCGTGGAACTGCGAAGCCTGGTGACCCAGATGGCGGCCCGTATGGACCGTCTGGAAGGCGGAACGAATCTGGAAACGGCCATGTTCCCGGATGTGCCGGAAAACCACTGGGCTTATGAATATGTAGAAGACCTGCAGAAACGCGGGGCAATTAAGGGTTATCCGGATGGTCTGTTCAAGGGTGACCGTTCCATGAGCCGTTATGAATTCGCGGCGATGCTGGACCGCCTGGTACGCAGCGGTGTAACGCTGGATTCCAAGATTGCCAAAGAGTTTGAGCCGGAACTGGGCCGTATCTATGTAGAGCGGATTTCCGGTCAGGACAACGACCGCAAGAAAGTGGAACGCGTGCGCGTCAACAATTCGGATTCGAAGTATCCGGAAGGGAAGACCCGTGACGTCTACGGTAGCAAGATACAGCCTGTGGTTCCCGAAAAAGCGGTTGCCCAGTAAAAAGCACCGGGAAGCAAAACCCGAAACAAAAGTAATTAAAAAATCCCACTCCGAACGGGGTGGGATTTTTTGCATATTTAGCAGTAAAGATATTACGTAATCAGGAAAGTGTGCGGGGAAAAACTTATTTTGGAACCCTTCCTAATAGCAGCAGACCAATATACCTGCACTGTTTCGCGATTTTATGGATCGCCATCCCTGCCAGCAATGAGGTGATCAGCACCAATACATAAAACAGCAGCACCGGCACCCGTGCAATTTCAAAGCCCAGCATGCCGAACCACTGGTACCAGTAGTACAAAAACAGGGGATGGATCAGGTATATGATCATGGAATACTTGGAGAGTGTATCCAGGAACCGGGTCGGTCTTTTCGATCCTTTTTTAGATGTTTCGCCGATGCCTGCAGTTTCCTTTTCATTGCCGGGCGGCAGCGTTTTACCGCCGGCATCGGAAGAAGCGCTTTCGTCATCTTCCTCCAGCTTTTCCAACGCTGCGCTGAAGAACAGTAGCCAGCACAGGGTATAGACCAGTCCCTCCGGGGTCAGCTGGGTCATGTACTTGCCGGGAATATCTTCTAATGGGATGCCGGCCACCACGTATTCTTTGAACTTCCACACCAGCAGCGCACAGGACAGCAGAAAGATTCCCAGGCTGGAGGTGAAATGGCCCCGCAGCCAGCTGCGAACTGGCTTTTCGTGAATGGCGCACACGCCTCCCAACACGAATACAAAACCGTAGAACAGGGGCAGGTAGTTCATACGCTCGTTCAGCAGGCGGATGATCATGGCATGGCCCTGGGTCCAGGCTGGGTAATTCCAGTAGGTGGCGCTCCAGTTATAAAGCAGAACCTGCAGCCCGGCCAGTATGGCCAGCGCGCCTGCCATACCGGCGGCCGTTTTTTCGCTGATCCACCTTACCAGCCAGCGCCAGAATGGCATGGACAGGTAAAAGTACAGCAAAATTACCATGAAGTAGATGTGGTAACAGCCTTCTCCCAGCAAAAACTTTACGATCAAAACAGAAAGGGAAAAGCTCCGGTCCGGCCGGTACATGTCCTCCCACTGCCACATGGCGATGTAAAACAGAGACCACACAAAGTAGGGAAGGCCTACGGTGACCAAGTGCTTCTTCACGAAGTCAATGTAATGGAAGGGCTTGTGCAGGGAGTTGTTGCAGAACAGCCCGTACCCCGATATGAAAAAAAAGCTGGGAACGGCAAAGCGGGTGAAGACCTGGAACAGCAGGAACAGGTCCAGCCGGGGGGTAGCCGGTCCACGATGATGTTTCGGTTTGGCATAAAAAACCTCTTAAAATTTGAAGAAATGCAAATCATGCTGATAATCCTGATGATTATTGTGCCTTTGATTGTAGAGCTGGTAAAAGCACAAAAAAAGTAACCGCCCCCGACCAAAGGTAGCGGTTACTTTACCAAAAGTTTCTTAAACCGGGTCAACCGTTCATCGGTGGCGCCCTCTTTCTATTTGTATTTTAGCATTAGTAAAAATGGTTGTCAACAAAAAACAGCTGCCGCCCAAAGAGGCAACAGCTGT
>OMYP01000010.1 GCA_900315345.1 uncultured Selenomonadales bacterium
CGTTATATGAAAAACAACTGTCCCTTTGCCTACAAGGGACTCCGCTGCGGATACAAGGGGAGCAGCAAAAGCTGCCTGCATACGCTGGCGGACTGCCGGGCGCACAAGAACAGCAAGCGGTTCGGGGGATTCCCCGGCATCGATCAGAAAGGGGTCTATGTATAAAAAATGCAAAGTAAAAAGCCCGCATGGTCCAGATGCGGGCTTTTTACCTTGTGCTAAAAATAGGGACCAAAAAAGGAGAAGGATGGGAATTGCTCTTGGTATGGCTGAACAAAATCGTAATATGTTTGATTTTGTTTACTTAATTATAATTATTCCTAATAGTATTGTCAATATTTTTTGTAAAAAATTCTTTAAAATTAAAAAAAGAAACGATGAAACGAGATGTAATTAGACTTTATGAACAACAGTATATTATAAAAGCCAATAGAATAAAAAATAATTTTAATAATATTTATTACTGATAAGAATGGAAGGGGAGGGGCTATGTATGAGGTTCGTGGAACTGATCGGCGTCCCGTTTGCCAACAAGGGACGGGACAAAAAGACCGGGTTGGACTGCTATGGCCTGGTGAAAGAAGTCTATAAGGAGTACGGGAAACAGATCCCGGAGTACGATGACCAGTACAAAAGCTATACCATATGGAAAAGATCAGCGAGCTGATAACAAATTACACGCAACAGTATCCCTGGCGGGAAATCAAGGAACCGAAAGCCCCGTGCCTGATTGCCATGCGGTTCGGCTCCCCGGAAGGGGTGGTCAACCACACGGCGGTGTATATCGGGGAGGGGCAGTTCATCCATGCCAGGGAGCGTATCGGCGTCTGCATCGACCGGATCGATAATCCGGCATGGGAACGGGTCATCGTGGGGTATTACGAATATGTAGGGGAATGAAAAATGGTCACACTGGTTTTGGTAAAAAATCCGTTCAGCCCGCAGGATGGGCGGGAAGTCCGGCACATAGAATACAAAGGAACCATAGGAACCCTTCTGGAACAGAACGTGGTTTCCGGCGTGGAACTGCAGGCGACCGTCAACGGGTACGGGGTAAGTCCCGATAAAGAGATACAAGGTTTTCTGGTTAGACAAGAAAAGCGGATGCAATTCGGCAGGCACGGTAAACACAACATGGAAATAAGGAACGTTGAGCAGATCGAAACTTTGGTTTTCAATCCACCGTTCTTTTAGCAAGGACTGGCATTTAGGACAATGCCTGTTGCGACAGGAATTGTAAGAAGGGCGCTGGTAACCGCAATGGGGGCAGTGGTCCATATGCCCGCCGAGAGCCGAGGCGCGGCAACGGCGGATTGCGCGAAACGCTTTCCACTGTTGAAGGGACATGTCGTGGGTGTTTTGGAAAGCATCTCCGTATTCGAGAAAAATATCCTGAACTTCTGGCATAGGAACCACCCGGTCACGGTCGCAGGTTATCTGCAGGGCTGCCAGTACGAAATACGGTCGTGTTAGCCAGATGCAGGTACACGTTGGTCGAGTCAAGATTGGTATGTCCAAGGAGTTGCTTAATACAAAGAATATCTGTGCCGGCTTCCAGCGCATGGGTGGCGAAACAATGGCGCAGGGTATGAACGGTGCCGGGTGTTGTGATATTGGCACGGGACAGATATCTGCGGAAGAGGTTTTCAATCTGTCCGGCGCTTAAATGTCCTTCTTTTGTTTTTCCGGGGAACAAGTAGTTGCCTGAATTGGCGGGATGGCAGGTTTTCCAATATTGCCGCAGTGTCAGCAGACCGGCCTTGGAAAGGAGTGTGTAACGATCCCGGTGGCCTTTTCCCTGCCGGATGAGGATACGCATGGTAATGCTGTCGATATCGGAGACTTTCAGTTTGCATATTTCGGAAATACGCAGACCGGAGCCGTAAATGTTAATAAAGATAGCCAGGTCGCGGATAGAATGGATAACGCTAAAGAACTGTGTAACCTGCTTTACTGTCCAAACTTTGGGAAGCGTAACGACATGTTTAAGTCTTGCAGTCCGGCGATAATTGACATCTTTTTCCAAAATGACAAGTAGCAGGAAGCGTACAGCCGCGTTATACATGTTGATGGTAGTGCCCTTGAGATCTCCGCGGCTGATAAGGTACACGAGGTATTGCCGAAAATCGCTTTCCTCTAGCAATTCGTAGGGCTTCCCAGCCCAGTCAAGAAACAGGTTGATGGAATGCTTGTACGTTTTGTAGGTCCCGGGACTGAATCCTCGTAGCCTGACTTCGGTTTCCGGTTTTTGAAAGATTTCTTCTTTCGTCATAGTAAAAAACTCCTTTGCACTTGATTTCCGCTTTAGCGGATACTTCAAGTATAAAGAAGTTTGGGTGTAAAGTTAAGAGTGAAAAGTCATCAAGTTGTCGATTACAAGAGAGTTTAGTTATAGCACGGTACTACCGCGAAGCGGTTTAGTTCAATTCCTGTTTTTCTCACCAAATATACAAATTTATCCTTGCCAATGCCGATAAACACTGGTATGATAATTATGAACCCAGTAGTCATGCACTCTCACAAATATTTTGAAAGGGGTAATGATTATGAACAAGAAAGAACTCGTTGCTGCCGCAGCAACCGCTGCCGAAATGACCCAGAAAGACGTTGAAGCCGCATTGAAAGGCCTGATTGAAGCTACCATTGCTACGGTTGCCGCAAAAGGAAAAGTACAGCTGATTGGCTTTGGCACCTTTGAAGCCCGTGATCGCGCTGCCCGTACCGGCAAGAACCCGCAGACGGGCAAACCCATCAAGATTGCCGCTGCCACTGTTCCTGCTTTTAAACCCGGCAAAGCTTTCAAAGAAGCAGTCAATGTAAAACCGGCCAAAAAGAAAGCCGCGAAAAAAGCGAAAAAATAATACGTGATGAGATGCCCATCTTAGCGATAAGGTGGGCATCTTTTTTTCGGATGCTATACAACGAACGGGTCGCACAGTGGATTACATTGGCGGGTGTAATTTATTGACTTGCGGCACACTGCATGGTAATATTGTTGTGCAAGAGATTATCGCGAATCTCTTTTTTTTAAGCCTTTAGTTAGCGTTTACTAACTAAAGGCTTTTCGAGCAGATTATTATGGCATTAAGAGGTTGTTTAGGGAATAAACTATGGAAACTGAAATACTTCAGGGGCTTATGCTTCCGTTCGTTGGAACGGCACTGGGGTCGGCATGCGTGTTTTTTATCCGCGGAAATCTTCACTGGAAAGTGGAACGTTCTTTCACTGGATTTGCGGCCGGTGTAATGGTGGCTGCCGCGGTCTGGAGCCTCTTGATCCCGGCTATGGAGCAGTCGGCGCATTTGGGCGGGTTTGCCTTTCTCCCGGCGGTCATCGGATTTTGGGCAGGTATTTTATTCCTGCTGTTCTTAGACCACATTATTCCTCATATTCACAGGGAAAGTAATCAGTCAGAAGGCCCGGACAGTACATTATCCCGTACTGCGAAGCTTGTGCTGGCCGTAACGCTACATAATATCCCGGAAGGGATGGCGGTCGGAGTGGTTTATGCCGGACTCCTGTCCTCGGGTTTACGACCAGGGTGTGACGGTATTAGCGGGGCATCGGCATTAGCTTTGTCTTTGGGCATAGCCATCCAGAATTTTCCGGAAGGCGCGATTATTTCCCTGCCTTTACGAGCGGAAGGAGTGACTGACAGAAACGCTTTTTTGTATGGCGTCCTCTCTGGCATTGTAGAACCGGTTGGCGGGTATTTGACTATTCTTGCGGTTAGCTATGTGGTTCCGTTCCTGCCATATTTTCTTAGCTTTGCTGCGGGTGCTATGCTGTACGTAGTGGTGGAAGAGCTGATTCCAGAAATGAGTCAGGGTAGGCACTCGAATATTGGGACAATCATGTTTGCGGCGGGCTTTTCACTAATGATGGTGTTGGACGTAGCGTTAGGATAACAAAACCGGTATTAAGATGGGAATTTCTGGTTGAGCTGTCAAAATCAGTACTAAGATTGAAAATATCTGCTAAGGCAGCAGAATTGGCAGTAAGATAGAAAAATCCGGTAAGCTGGCAAAACAGGCACTAAGGTGGAAAGTATCGTATAAGTTACCCATGAGCAGACCCAACATCGGATAAGATGCCGACTTGCAGATAAGTAGGCCATAAGCTGCCACAACATCGGATCCTGTTCGGCTGGAAGAAAACCGGCAAGCATGAGTGGTATACGGGACGCAAGGAATCCACGATATGGGAATTCGACAAGCCCCGTAAGAATGCGGATCATCCGACGATGAAACCCATTCCGTTACTGGCATACCCCATTATGAATTCCAGTATGTCCAACTGCATCGTCTTGGATCCGTTCGGGGGCAGTGGTTCCACGCTCATCGCCTGCGAGCAGACAGACCGCATCTGCTACACCATTGAGCTGGATGAAAAATTCTGTGATGTCATTGTCAATCGGTACATTGAACAGGTAGGAAGTTCTGAAAATGTAGAAGTCGACCGGGAAGGTCACCAAATTTCATATGAAAAGGCTCAGAGCTTAATTGATGAGGGGCTGGTGTGAGATGGGAAATGTCAGATACACATTTCAAGACGGTATAGGCTTTGGAACTCTTGAGGACGGAACGGTTTTCCGGTTTGATGCTGATAAAATTGATTGTATCAAGAATATTAAGTGGTATAGGAATTACAATGATGCGACTGTAAAATATTTGTATATTGCAGACAACCATGGAAAGAAACTCCACATGTATTTGATAGACTGTCCAAAGGGATATGAGGTAGACCATATCAATTTGGACACATTGGATAACCGTTCATGCAATTTGCGGATTGTGACCCATCAACAAAACCAAATCAACCAGGAGTTTCCGTATAATCTTTAATTAAAACCAAAACTATCCGATGTAAACTGAAACGTTTTCCCCTTTTCTGAAAACAGAAGGGGAATTTTTTTGTGTCTTTTTGGTTTACCAATTAGCTATTTAAATCACATTTTGAAACCGCAGGCAAAAATTATAAAAAAGGCGCTTGACAATTTATACAAGATTAAGTAGAATTAAAAACATAAAGCTAATTAATATTAATTTCTAATTAATATTTAATTGCACTTTTATTTATGTACCTTGTCAAATATATAGATGGGTAATAGAGGCCGCAAGGCCAAGTGGGGAATCCGGTGAGAATCCGGAACTGCTACCGCAACCGTATGGGGAGTCTGGTTATCGTAGTCCTCTCACAAAGGGATAACCGGATGATGAACTCAGCCGGAGTGCCACCTATTATCGACTACCCTGTAACCTTGCGAGTACAAGCTGGGGTATTTCTGATTCAGAAGGACTGTCGCAGTGTAACTGTATGACATGCTTTTGGGGCAGTGTGTTTCGTGTTGTCAAAAACGGGGCTCATTGTCTTAGTATTGGAAATGGCGGGCGATATGTGTATCCATTTCACATACCGCTTAGTTAAATGTACCCAAATTCGCAAATTACTGTTAACAGCCGGTTCTTCTGAATCAACAGAAGAATCGGTTTTTTGTTTTTCTGATACTGGTTATACCTGCCAGCCGGTACTTAAAAGGAGGGATGCCTGTGAGCGCAAACCATATGAAATAAAATATCAAAAAATATTAACTTTCATTTGATATTTAGGTGAAAGGGGGCATGAATAAATGTCAAACGGAAAGAAAATGTTGTCACTGGTTTTAGCGACGGGTTTTCTGACATGTTGTGAAGCAAGTTTAACAGGTATACAGCATGTATATGCTGCAGATGCAGTAAAACAATCCGCTGATGCAGAAAAGATTTCTCATGACAAATCCCCAGAATTGGATGAGAAAACATTGACTGATTTCACCTTGGAAACAATCACAGTCGAAGCAAAACGGCCAGATTGGGAAGCGAAACTGTCCCCGGGAACAGTAACCGTTATACGACCGGATGATTATAAGGGCGAACAAAAAAGTTTGCCTGATCTGCTAAAAATGGTCCCCGGAGTACATGTACGGGAGCTCAGCGGCAGAGGCCAATATACAACTGTTACCATTCGTGGATCGACTGCCGCCCAGGTTGGCGTCTTTGTAGATGGCGTACTGTTTAATTTGGGAGGAGATGCAGCGGCAGATGTTTCAACGATTCCAGTCAAAAACGTAGAACGTATCGAAGTCTATCGCGGTTATATCCCTGTGCGATTTGGGGGAACATATATGGGCGGTGTCATCAATATTGTTACCAAACGCCCAACAGATACAAACGTAAATGTCCGATTAGGAAAAAGCTCTTACCATGGTACCAGAGGTGGGTTGCAAATCGATCAGCCTTTGGGAAAAGGTACCTTGATGATTGGAATCAACCGGGAACAAAGCAAGGGCGATTTTCGTTATAAGAACCATGCCAGCTTTTATAACGAACCGTATTACAGGAGTAATTATGAAAGTTATAAAAACACCTTGGATAATTGGGAACGTAACGCAATCAATTTATACTATGATGTGGGTGTATTGGATGGAACACAAAAAGATTATTTTCTGAACAGCCTGGAGCATGGTGAATGGGATAAAATGATGGAAAGTGGGGAGGTAGCATCCATTATACACAGTAATTATGAGAAAGAAGCGTTACAAAAGATAGACGACAATACAATGACAAAAGAAGAATACTCTGTCCCCGAGTGGGAAGTATGGGAGGATGAAGAAAAGTATGGACACATCCTTGAAAAATGGTGGGGCACAGAAGAGGTGATAGATAACACCGGCAATGATGAACTTTGGGAAAAATATGAAAACGCAAAGGGGAGTGGAGATTTTGATGCGTATCTTGCGTTTATGGAGGAACTGAAACAGCATAAGAATCAATATGCAGAGAATTTAGGGAAAGACTTTTTAGATTATATTTCTCACAACGGAGAGGGGTATCTCGGTACTAAAGAACGAGTAAAATGGTGGAAAAAATATTATGATTTGTTCAAAAACCATTACCGCTACCGTATGAACAACGATTATAAAAACACGGATGTAATCGTGAAATGGCAGGACGACAAATGGACGGCTAAATTTGCCTGGAAAGAGATTGATAGGCATCTTCCGACCGGCCTGTTTTCGACATCCATTACAAATAGCCAGTTTGTTGATACGGATATCTTAGATTGGTATATGTCAAAGAGAAAACAGACCCTGACCAGCAAGGAGGCCCTGTTGGGGAGACGTGATACCATAGGAAATCTGGAATGGGGCTGGAATATCAATTATACTGACCAGGATAAGAGATACCGTTGCGAAAACTGGGAAGAATTGTATGAAAACGATCCTTACGGTATGTATCCTCATGCGCCTTTCAGAAAATGGAGCGCCTATGACTCTACACGTTGGGGCGGGGCAGTCGATGGGACATGGAAGATGGGAAACCGGCATATGTTGGAGTTTATGATTAATTATTCTGATGAACATATGAAAGTCGCCGGTTCTGGAGTATCGGATATAGAAACTACTAACGGGCCCAGTTATAGCAATATCGGGAGATACCGTACCCGTTACAAGCAGAAGTTGTTCAATGCCCAGGTGCAGGATACCATTACTTTGAACAAAAAGGGTGACCTGTGGCTCACACCGAGCATACGCTATAATCAGGCGCAGACCTTTGGAAGTAACGGAATTGCCTATGATTGGATGAAAAAGAATGATTCGCCTGTGCTGTGGATGTTTGAACCGATTGACCAGACCGATAACAAGGTGACCTGGCAACTCGCCTTGAAGAAGCAGTTTTCTGACAGATTCACTTTACGAGGGACTTGCGGAACCTATTACCGCTTACTCAATCTTTATGAGATTGCCGGGGACGGAGGCGGCATTCTGCCTGCCCCGCTGGTAGGTGAAAACGTGGGAGGAGATGTCCATGGCCTGAAATTCCCGTCGCCGGAAAAAGGGCGGCAATACGATATCACCGCAATTTGGAACGGGAAATTATGGGGTGCGGATAACAAAACCCAGCTCACCTGGTTCTGGCGTAAATCAGACAACTTACTAATGCTTTGGCGGTGGGGTTATGATTATTGGTCCTATGATAACGGCGGGAAGGGATTGAACCGCGGTATAGAACTGCAAACGGATTTTAACTGGAAGAAGTTTGATTTTACGTTAGGAGCGACATACCTGAATAGTCATCGCATGATAATTAACAACTCGCCCACCGGCGGCCAGTACTGGTATAAAGCGCTTCAGCCTTACACACCTGAATGGGAAGGATTTGCGCGAATAGCTTACCGTCCTGATGATAGAATTACTGTCTTCGGAGAAGTAAAACATGTCGGCAAAATGTTTGTTTATGATAATAAAATTGATCCCTGGATTCAAAACTCCCTGACTACTGTTAATTTAGGCCTTAAATATAAGTTTGGTAATAAATTTGATTTTGCCGCAGGCTGTAACGATATATTTAACAGAAGCCCGAAACAGGCAGTTGTTATAAGCAAGGCATATGGCCCTTACTCGTACTATAACACTGACTATCCATTGCAGGGACGTACGTATTACGTTTCCATGCAATATAAATTTTAAGCCTGGTTGACTTGATTAAGGGAGGTGAGACCGGTGCAGTAAGTATAAGATGCTATTATTTCGTGATTATATCTAAAAAATGTTTTCGCAAAGGAGATATTTGCAATGTCTGAAAATTTATTTGCATATATTATAACCAATTATTCTGATAGTCGTGCCGGCGCTATAACAGGAACCCGATCCACAAACACAGTAGATAATTCTGCGACTAAGGATAAACTTTCGATTAGTAACGGGGATGCAGCTTGCTTCAATTTTTTGGACAACAGTAATACAAGCAAGCTGGTTTTCCGGAAATATAATTATAATAGTTCTTTACTGCCAAATGATATTGTTACTGCCCAAGGGGCTTGGAGTTCACCAACTGCTTCACAAATATGGGATGGAATAAAGAATTTGCATGCTGTCGCTACGAAAGGGAATTATCTTTACGGAACCTGCTATGACAATGCGAAAATTGCTGTAATAAATATGACAGGTTCGACTCCTTACGAACAAGTTACAGACTACAGCTTTCCTTCAACTCTGGCACAAAACGGCCATGTTTACCATGGCGAAGGGTTAGCGATAGATGGTAATTACCTGTATGTACTTTTTTCTGATAATATTGGAACTGGTTATAGTGCGACACATGATGACGGTTATGTTTTACAATATAAAATAAATACTTCTACCGGTTTGCTGACCTATCAAAATAAATATGTCCGTGTAGGGAAGAATCCTTTTACATTAGAACTAAACAATCATAAACTTTACGTATGTTGTCTGGGCGGTATGCAACAGGCCGGATCAACTAATTCAGCCTCCTGCATCAGCATTGTGACGGTTTCCTCCACTTCTATGACCGTGCAGAATGCGGCGATTCCCTCCGGCGTAACAAAAGATTTCCGTGATATTTCCATTACAGGCAGTTACGCTTATATCTTCACAGGGTACTTTAATACAACATACAGTGCCTTTAACGGTTATATTTATCGCACAACCGTATCGAACCTGGCAGCATCGTCACCTTCGGCTTGGACGTTATTAAAGAGCGTTTCGACATCGGGTTACTTCTGGGGAATACATGCAGAGGGATATCAGAACAAACGCTTCTGGTTTATCAAGGGCAATGTGATCGAGGTTTATGGAACCGCCAACGGATCTACCCTCGGAACACCCTCTAAACAATTCAATGCTGCTGCCCTGACAAATTCCGGATATACTAATATTAATGCAGCCTGCTTTATTGTTGCAAACAGCTCAAAAAATGAAATGGACGGGAAAGAAGATGAAGAACTTGAAAGAGGGGAGTCTTCTGTTGGAAAGACTTGTTTTGGTGCAGCGCGTTTAGCTCGGGAAGCCCGTGAATTAGCAGAAAGAGCTAAAGAGTAAATATTATTATACGTGGTCGTACTAAAACAATCTTAACTATAATTAACTTCGACACGAAATTTGAGCCACTTCCATCGAAAGAACGATGAAATATAAATTATAAGTCAAAAATAATTTCCACATAATAAACGCAGTACGCCGTGCAGGATCAATGCATGGCGTACTGCGTTTTTGTTGGCGGGTTACGGCACTTTTGCAAATGCCGGGGTTGAGATGAAAGGGTTGTCGATAATATGTCGTTTTTGTAAAATTTGTTCTTAATATCTTGTATCTTTACAAAACCTTTTTAATCCGGTGTGTCAAATTATGAAAATGACCGAGAAACTTTTTTAGAAAAAAAGAATCCTCGGTTATAATCTTTAATTAAGGGATGTCTTAAAAAATTCTTCTGAAGATATAACAGACGGCGTCTTAATGTGTTAAAATAAAAATGGTAAGGTGTAGGAGTTATTCATATTAGATCAATTGGTTCATTTCAATTGTCTTAGTACAATCAGTTAATCATTCGAGGATACAATTATGATGAAAATCATCCTGGCTTCCGGTTCACCACGGCGTCTGGAGCTGTTGCGGCAGATGGGTTGGGATGTGGAAGTGCGTTCCCTTCCTTTTGCCGAAGTGGAAACGGTCAGTGAAGCGATAGAAAAATTAGACAGTCTGCGAAAACAGTTTTTGTTTTATGACAAAAAAGAGAAAACAGAAAACGCGTCCGTCATTTATGAAAAAGATATGACGCTGCTATCGCCTTACCGGGATGCGGATCTTGTTTGCGCCTACAATGCGCTGGGCAAAGGCAGGGCAGCTGCATCTGTAACGGGAACCGGTTTACTGGTCGTGGCTGCCGATACCATTGTGGTTTTGGGCAAACAGATTTTAGGAAAACCGGCTGATACGGCGGAAGCGAAACATATGTTGAAAGCCCTGTCAGGCAATGCCCATGCGGTAAAAACTGCAACGGTGGTCTTATATCAGAAAATGACACTGTTGCAGGTCGTAACCACCGACGTTCACTTCCGCGAACTTACAGAAAAAGAGATCGACTGGTATGTGGGAACCGGGGAACCGTTGGATAAAGCGGGCGCCTACGGAATACAGGGCAGGGGATGCGTTTTGGTGGAAAGAATCGAAGGCAGCTATGACAACGTTGTCGGCCTGCCGTTAACCGCCGTTTACGAAATGTTGCGCAAGGCAGGCGTTGATCCTATAATTTTAAAAAACGTTACTTGCACACGGTGCCTAAGAATGCCGTATTTTAGCCAAACTGATCACGATAACGTAGCGATTTCGGATTTTCAAAAACCATTTTTATGATTTTCTCGACTTTTTCTAAGTGATCTTCAGGCGGGTTTATGACGAAAGAATATAGATTCAGATACCCTTGTAATTCTTCTCGGTTGAACCCACTATGTGCATTCAAAAACATCTTGAGCAAATTATGTATACGGTTAACCGGATTGAGTGGATTCTCGCTGTCAGCCAATTTCTTCAAATCTTTTGATGCGTAGGCCTGGCTCTTAAGCGACAGTTTCTCAATCAGTTTGCGGTGTACAGCCTCTTTATCGTGAACAATTGTTGCGCCAGACTTTATATGATTCTTGAATGTCTCATAACTGTTATGTTGTGTTGGCTTTCCGTAATGAAATAAATATTTTATGAGGAGGGGACCTTTATGAAGAAAACAGTATCAATGGTTTTGGCAGGGGACTCTTTTATTACCCAGCGGTTGCCAAGGGATGCAAAGTTAAAAGCGCTTAAGGAGTATTTGGAAAGCTTTGACGTCCGGTTTACCAATTTTGAAATCCTGCTGCACGATTTTGAAGTGTTCCCCGCGCCGGTCAGCGGCGGCACCTGGGCCTGCGCCCGTCCGGCGATTTTGCAGGATTTGCAGTATCTGGGCTTCAACCTGTACACCTGGGCCAATAACCATACCATCGACTGGAACCTGGGCGGGATACTGACCACCAAAAAGTATCTGGACGCGGCAGGGGTTGTCCATGCGGGCTGCGGCATCAACCTGGAGGAAGCGGCACAGCCCAAATATCTGGACCTGCCTCAGGGACGGGTGGCTATTATCGGCGTAACGTCTACCATGAATGAATGGGGTATGGCTTCCAACCCCCGGCGTGATGTTTTGGGCCGGCCCGGCGCCAATGTGCTGCGGTATCAGGCGGTCCACAAAGTGTTACCGGAAGAGCTGGATACATTGCGGAAAATCGTTGACCAGACCGAAGTGAATGCCAACCGTATGCTGTTGGAAAAGGAAGGCTTCAATAAACCCCTGACCGGTGGGTATCTCATCGGCAACATCCGGTTTGAAGCTGCTGCGCCTGGAGAAAAGCCCGGCACAGTTACTACCATGAATAAAAAGGATGCGGCCCGTATCGTCCGGTCTATTGAAGAAGCAAAGCGGCAGGCTGATTTTGTTTTCGTAAGCCATCACAGCCACGAGCGGAAAGGCATGGAAAAGAACCGTCCTGCAGATTTCTGTCGGGACTTTGCAAAGCTTTGTATTGATGCGGGTGCTTCAGCCTATATCGGCCATGGTCCCCATATCTGGCGGGGCATTGAAATTTATAAAGACAAGCCGGTATTCTACAGCCTGGGAGATTTTATTTTCCAGAATGATTCTGTGGAACGGCAGCCTACGGAGTTTTATGATTTGTACGATTTAGGCCCGGAAAATACTGTAGCCGATGGCCTGGATGCCCGCAGCGCCAACGGGACCCGGGGCCTCGCAGTAGATCATTTTGTGTTTGAGTCTGCACTGGCATCCTTTACTGTAACTGATGGATTGATTCGGGAAGTAAACCTGCAGCCCCTGAGTCTAGGCTTTAAAAACGGCAGAAGCCTCCGGGGCCGTCCGGAACTGGCGGATGCGGAATATGGAGAACAGATTCTTGGTGATATTGCAGACCTTTCCAAAGAATACGGTACAGAAATCAGGATTACGGACGGTAAGGGAAAAATTGTTATTGGCTGAATTAAAATTGCAGAACGGAAAAGCTTTGACTTTTCCGTTCTGTTTTTGTATACAGTATATTTCTATTTGAAACGTTGTTAAGATTTTTTTCCAGTGATATACTAAAAGCTAATAATAGGATACTTCAGTATCTGATTATTAACTGTATGCTGGTATCTGTTGTGTCAGAAAACCGGAAGAGGAGGGTTATTTATGTTAATTTTAGGTTGTCTAATTGTGCTGGCGGCGCTATTTTTGTTGGTTAAACGCTATGAGGCCAGGATGGTGCTGGTATGCGCAGGTATCGTCATGTGTCTGGTGTCGGGGGCTCCCATGAAGGCACTGGACGCTTTTGCCAAAGGCATGGGCAGCGGTATGATCTCATCTGCCTGCTCCAGTATGGGTTTTGCGCTGGCCATGCGCTTTACCGGATGCGATAAGCATCTGATCAACGCCCTGGCAAAACTGTTGTTAAAAGTAAACTGGCTGCTGATCCCGGGCGTTATTTTCGGGACCTACGCCGTTAACGTGGCTCTTCCCAGTGCGGCCGGTACCGCTGCGGCGGCAGGCGCTATTTTCATTCCCATCCTGATGGGCGCCGGGGTGCATCCGGCCATGGCTGCAGCTGCAGTTAAGTGCGGCACCTACGGTTCCATGCTGAACCCGGGTCTGGCCCACAACCCCTTTGTGGCGAAGATCGCCGGCGTCAACGTCATGGACGTTATCGCGTTCCATTACAAAGCCAACATTGCGTCCCTGCTGGTAGGCGCTGTTGTGCTCACTGCCATTGCCTTTTTCCTGAAAGAAAATAAAGGCCACGTAGTAGAAGGTCTGGAACTGGACACTGAATTTAAGGTTAATCCTCTGTATGCCCTGATGCCCGTTGTTCCTATCGCGATCCTGATTTTAGGCGCAACCGGTCTGGTCCCCCTGTTTAAGATGGGCGTTGCCCAGGCCATGGTCATCGGCGCTATCCTGACCTGCATTGTGACCCGGACCAATCCCGCAGCTCTTACCAAGTCCTTCTTCGACGGCATGGGCAAAGCCTACGGCGATATCATCGGTATCATCTTGGCGGCAGGCGTATTTGTTGCCGGCATGAACGCCATGGGTCTGGTAAAAGCTTTCATCGCTGCCATGATCAACAATCCGGCTATCGTTAAGATCTGCGCCTCCGTTGGCCCGTTCGTTCTGGGCCTCATCACCGGTTCCGGTGACGCGGCTACTTTTGCCTTTAACGAAGCGGTTACTCCCCATGCGGCAGACTTTGGAATGTCCATCGTCCAGATGGGTTCTATGGCAACCCTGGGCGGCACCCTGGGCCGTACCATGTCCCCCATTGCCGGCGCTACCATTATCGTAGCCGGTATCGCAGGCATCAGCCCCATGGAAGTTACCCGCCGCAACGCGATTCCCATGGTTTTTGCCATGATCATCGGCATGATGTTCCTGGCTTTCTGATTGAAACCAAGGTGAACGTATCGTATGTAGATATAAGAATGGTGTTTATCCGCGTATCCGTGTAGTACGGATACGCGGAATGTGTAATGTACGTAAAACGATTTTAATGGAAAAAGGAAAGAAACTATGGAAACTATCTGGAAACAGGCAGAAACATTAAAAAAAGAAATGGTGGCGCGGCGTCGGAACCTACACGCCCATCCGGAAACGGGGTGGACGGAATTCCGCACTGCTTCCATGATTATTAAAGAACTGCAGGCGTTAGGCTACGAAGTCCATTTTGGGGCGGAAGTGGTAAAGGAAGAATCCATGATGGGTCGGCCTTCGGCGGCAGAACTGGAAAGCTATGCACAAAGAGCTGTTGCAGAAGGGGCAGATCCGGAACTGGTGGCCAAGATGGCCGGGGGCAAGACCGGCGTGGTAGGCATACTGGACACGGGAAAACCGGGTAAGACGGTTGCTTTCCGTTTTGATATGGACTGTAACGATGTGGAAGAAGATAAGGGCGAAACTCACCGTCCCGCTGTGGAAGGGTTTTCATCAACCCATGTAAAGGCAATGCATGCCTGCGGTCATGACGGTCATGTGACCATCGGCCTTGCTACGGCGAAGCTGCTGAAAGAAAATAGGGATTCCCTTCACGGCAAGATCAAACTGATCTTCCAGCCGGCGGAAGAAGGAGTCCGGGGTGCTCTGGCCATGGCTGACGCCGGCGTAGTTGATGACGTAGATTACCTGTTCGGCGGCCATATCGGCTTTAAATGTACCCAGGCGGATACGCTGGTCACCATGACCGACGGGTTCCTTGCCACCACGAAGATGGATGCGGTGTTCCGCGGCGTATCGGCCCATGCGGGCGCGGCGCCGGAAGAAGGGAAGAACGCATTGCTGGCAGCGGCGCAGGCGGCAATCAGTTTAAGCACGATTTCCCGGCACAGCCAGGGTTCCAGCCGTATTAACGTTGGCGTTCTGAATGCGGGAACGGGCCGGAACGTGGTACCGGATATTGCTTCGATGAAGATTGAGACCCGGGGCGGTAATACGGAAATCAATGAGTTCATGGTACGGGAAGCACGCCGTATGCTGCAGGCTGCTGCCGACATGTATGACGTAAAAGTGGAAATTTCCCTGGCAGGGGGTGCTCCCGCCAGCGTGTATGATAAAGAGCTGGCGGAAGAAATTGCCTCGCTGGTCAATGAAAAATGCGGGTATGCCCATGTGCTGACCTGGGTGGATATGGGCGGCAGCGAAGACTGCACCTATTTCATGGACCGGGTGCAGAAACATGGCGGCAAAGCGGCTTACATGATGTACGGTACGCCTATTGCCGCAGGCCATCACAACAGTCATTTCGATTTTGACGAGGAAGTGCTGTGGAAAGCGGCGGCGACTTTGACCGAGCTGGCAGTTAAGTACAGCGCGTAAAAAATCCGGCTGTAATTGAAAAATGCTTTATGCATTTTCAATTACAGCTTTTTTTAGTAAAATAGATAACAGAAGAAATCATTATTGTCATTGTAAAGGCAGGGGGATACGATATGATACCGGTTAACAAACAACGTGTGGCAGACCTGATAGCAGGACTGGCAAAATTCGGGAAAACCGATGCAGGTATTACAAGGCTGGCTTATACCAGTACGGATAAAGCTGCTCAGATGTGGCTGCTTAAAGAAATCGAATACATGAACCTGGAAGTGCGGGAGGATGTGCTGGGAAACCTGTTTATCCGTAAACCCGGCCTGGATCCCAACCAGCCGCCGGTTGCCTGCGGATCCCATCTGGATACGGTGATCCACGGCGGGGCCTACGACGGCATGTGTGGCGTAGTGGGCGCTTTGGAAGCTATCCATATGCTGGAAGACGAGACCCTTCGCCGGAGTATTGAAGTCATTGTGTTCCGGGCGGAAGAATCCAGCCGGTTCGGCTTTGCTACCATCGGCAGCAAACTGATTACCGGGAAGGCCAGACCGGATAAGTTTGCGGATGCGGCCCGGAAGGATGATATATCGTTTAAAGAAGCGGTAAAGGAGTGGGGCGGCAATCTGGCGGAATATGAGAAAGCGGTGCTGAAACCGGGCGCTTATAAATGCTTTGCGGAAATGCATATTGAACAGGGAAAGGTACTGGAGGAGACCGGGCATCAGATCGGTATCGTCCACAATATTGCAGCTCCGACCCGGTTCAAACTGCATATTAAAGGAATGGCAGACCATTCCGGCGCGACACCTATGGGATTCCGGAAAGACGCCCTGGTCAGTGCCTCGAAAATGGTCTTGGCCATAGAGACGGCAGCCATCCGGGAAAAGGATCATGGCACAGTAGCCACTGTAGGTATTGTAGAGGTGGATCCGGGTTCTATCAATGTGGTACCGGGCAGGGTTACCCTTTGGGTGGATCTGCGTGGGGTGGATACGGAAAGCATCGGACGGACTCTGAAAGAGATCCGGCAGGCGGCACAGGGAACCGCCCGGACGGATGGGGTGGAGATTGAAGAGGAAATGCTGACCTCTGACGCACCCGTTGCGCTGGATGAGAAACTGGCTGCCCAGTCGGAAGCAATCTGTAAAGAGCAGAAAAAATCCTTCCTGCATATGAACAGCGGGGCCGGCCACGACGCCATGCACATGCCGGCCATCTGTCCGACGACCATGCTGTTTATTCCCTGCAGGGGCGGTATCAGCCATAATCCGGAAGAGTATGCGAAAAATGAAGATATCTGCGCCGGTATCGAAGTGCTGGCTGAGATATTGAAACGGGAAGCGAAATAACTGGTAATTGTACAGGAGGGCTTATGAAAAAGAGTATTGCGTGTATCAGTTTTCTGGCAGCCATGCTGGCTTTCTTTTCCACAGCCTTTGCGGATATACCGGATCCCTACGGAAGACCCCGTCCCCATATTGTGCGGCCGGGAATAGAGTCCCGTTTAATAAGGGCCATTTCATTTCATGTGGTTAACGGGAAATCGGACAACTCGTTTATCCTGAAGGTGACTTTGCCGGGACCCTGCGACTGGCATTTTACGGTTTACGATAACAATAAAAACGAGCAGTTTGTTTCGGATATATTCAGCAATGAAGATTTTAATAAAGAAACGGATGAAAAGGAGTTTGTATTATCTCTGCCGGAAAATGCGGAAGGCCTTGAGTATGAGATTAAAGCTGACTTTACCATGTATACGTATACGGAAACCCGTTATGGCCCCAAGCTGTACAATAAAAAGGGAAATCGATACGGGCAGAGAAAAATGTTTGTACTGAAATGGGAAGACGGCAGGTACGCGCTGGTAAAGCGGTGATTCCTTAACAGTGCATCCCTGCAGATTATAAGGAACCGCTGATTAATTCATCTGCACGCTTGTCGGTGTGTTTTGTGAATGGCTGCGTCAATATCTCTTGACGCAGCACCGCTGCGCCTTCGAGCCACTTCCTTGCCATTCGCAAAACGCCCTCGGCAATCGCACAAACTTATTTAATCAGCTGTTCCATAAAGCGGAGGAATGTCTTGTTAGTTCTGTTTACGGTACTTCATTTCCTGGTGGATGGCATATGCGGCGCAGTGCTGGCAGAATATGCCGTACAGGAACCGTTTCTGGAGCCAATCGTATATTATTTCGGGCTGTATAACGCATTTGCCTTTGGCACCCAGTGGCTTACCGGTTGCCTCTTTGACCGGAAAAGCTCATGGCTTGGCGGCAGTTTCTTGTTTGCTGCGGCGGCCCTGGCCGCCGGAAGTGTTCCCGCATTGGGGATTGGGCAGCAGGCTGTACTGCTGGGTATAGGCAACAGTATATTCCATGTTGCGGCCGGAAGCCTGGTGTTGCAGCGTTATACCACATATAAAGAGCTGGGAATCTTTGTTTCCAGCGGGGCCATCGGACTGGCTCTGGGATTGAACTGTCTGATAGGGCCGTATCCTTTTTTGCTTGCCTGTATTGTATTATCGGCTGTTGTTACCTGGCGCCTGTGCCGGACCGATTCGGAATATACCGGTTTCATCGTCGGAAAAAGTAATGCCGGTGGTTCTTTCGCAGGGTGCGGGAACACCAGAGCAAAAAGCGGACCGTTGCCTGAAGATGTTATGACCGTTGATGCCCCGCTGTCGCTGGCTGCGGCAGTCAGCCTTGTTCTGTTGCTGGGCTGTATTGTACTCCGGGGGTTGGGAAGCGGGAACACTTTTAGTTCGTATGTGATGCTGTTCCCCTGTGTCTTTGCGGCGGGCAAAGCCCTGGGGGGAGTTCTCTGCGACAGGGCCGGTTATAAAAACACTATTTTAATAATTTTTCTGCTATGCTTCGTGGCGTTGCAACTCTCGGGCCTGGTTGCCTCAGTACTTTTGGTGCTGGCGTTTAACATGACCATGCCCCTTACATTGCGACTGGCCCACTGGTGTAATCCCCGGTATCCGGGCATGATGTTCGGGCTGGCGGCAGGCTGCCTGCTGCCGGGAGTCTATTTCCACGGCTTTTCCATTGCGCCCCAGGCTATGGCAGTGCTCCAGTTCCTTTGCCTTGCGGCTGCCGGGTACTTGTTGCGGAAGCGGATGGGAATGCTTTCGAAAGTAGAGGATTGAGATGCTTTTTGACGCAGCGATCATATCGCCTGTTTTTCCGGGCCAGGAATTTTTATATGATTTTGTAGGACTGGACAGTGACCTGCTGACGCTGGCAATCTGGACCATCCTTATTGAAGTGCCGCTGTTTTATTTTTGCGGGTACCGGGAAAAAAGACAGCTGTTGTATTTTGCAGGCGTGAACCTTGTAAGTAACTTACTGCTGAACGGTTTTTTGGAAACCGTGGACGATTCTTACGAACTGGCAGTACTGGCAGGGGAAGTTGCCGTTGTACTGCTGGAATTCTGCCTCTGCTGCTATTTTGTCAAAGAAAACCGGAAAAAACTGTTTAAGACTGTGGTGTTGACGAATATAGTCAGTTGTCTGGCGGGAATCGTATATTTTTATCTTTTCTAATAGGGATGCCGTTACGCATGCACCCTTTGCGTTCCGGTAAGTTGTTTTTTTCTGTGAACTGGCAGTGAGAAGAAGAAGGGGCGTCTGTGTTTCGATAGTTCAGATCATATTGAATTTGTGGAGTCGTTAATGAATTCAGTCATTTCTTCCGACATTTCCTATATTGCTGTATTCCTCCAGGGGCTGTTCAGCTTCTTTTCCCCCTGCGTGTTGCCGCTGCTTCCTGTTTATCTGGGCTACCTGTCCGGGGGGACAGGGGATCGGATGGCCGATGGGACGCTGCGCTTTGAACAGGGGAAAATTTTGCGGAATACGATCTGCTTTGTTATCGGGATCAGCGCCGCGTTTTTTATGCTGGGAATGGGAGCTTCTGTTGCCGGCAGTTTCCTGGTTGGGCAGCAGCATGTGATTACGTGCGTAGGCGGTGGAATCATGATCCTGTTCGGCCTGTACCAGCTTGGGCTTTTGGGCCGGTGGGAGTTTCTGGCGAAAGAACGGAGACTTCCTTTCTCACCGGGAACTATGGCAGCATCTCCTTTTATGGCGCTGTTACTGGGTTTTGTATTCAGTTTTGCCTGGACGCCCTGCGTGGGGCCCATGCTGGGCAGTGTTTTGATCTTGGCTGCGGCGGAACCGGGGAAAGGTATGGTGATGATCATGTTTTATACTCTGGGATTTGTAATTCCCTTTATTTTACTGGGGCTTTTTTCGGGAACAGTGCTTGGCTTGTTGAAACGGCATTCAAACATTATGAAATATACGGTGAAAGCCGGCGGGGTCCTTATGATCCTGCTGGGCCTGCTTCTTTGCAGCGGGCAGCTGCAGGCTGGAGGCGAAGCTGCATCCCGGAATCCTGCCGGAGAAACAGATGCGGCGCAGAATGCGCAACGGGCTGCCGAAACGAATCATAAGGTGGCTGCTGTTCCTTTTGAGTTGAAAGATCAGTACGGCAAAACCCATACTCTTTCTGAATATAAAGGCAAGGTTATCTTCCTGAACTTCTGGGCTACCTGGTGCCCGCCCTGCCGGGCGGAAATGCCGGACATCCAGAAACTGTATGAGCGCTCGCCGAAGGAAGGGGAGGGCGCGGTTATCGTGCTGGGGGTAGCTTCCCCGAAACTGGGAAATGAAAAGGATGAGGCGGGGATCAAAGCCTTCATGGACAAGAACGGATACACGTACCCTGTCCTGATGGATGCCAGAGGGGAACTGTTCAGCGCTTACGGGATACGGGCCATTCCCACCACCTTCATGATTGACCGGGAAGGGAATGTGTACGGCCGTGTACAGGGCGCCCTCTCCGGAGAGAATATAGATAAAGTTGTGAAGCAGACTCTGGAAAGTAAATAAAAATTAAAAATTCAAGTGGTTGTCTGACTGGATGGGAGCATATCACATCACGGCGCTCTGTGTTTGCAGGGCGCTTTTTTATTTATAAACCTAAAAAAATCCGCAAAAGTATTACATGTGAAACACAATTGCACCAAAAATTTTCAAATTTTAGAAAAAATTTCAATTTTTGTGTAAAATAAATTGTTTTATGATAATATATTTTTAATATGCTGTCAGTATTTTGCAAAATTACTGAACGGTACAGGAACTGGCCTGATTTATTTACAGGCCGGAGTGTTTTTCACATTTTTTTTTCGTTTGCGAAATCTGAGTTGAAATGAGGGAGAAACAGAACATGAACGGAGCAGACGCAATTGTAAAGTGTCTTGAGATGGAAAAGGTGGAATACGTATTCGGGTATCCGGGGGTTGCTATCTGTCCTTTTTATGACAGCATCCTGAATGCGGATATCAAAACAATACTGGTCCGCCACGAACAGCATGCCGCCCATGCGGCCAGCGGTTATGCCCGTCTGACAGGAAAGGTCGGCGTGGTAGCGGTTACCAGCGGCCCCGGTGCTACCAATGTAATCACCGGCATTGCTACGGCTTACGCCGACAGTATCCCGCTGGTGGTCATCACCGGTCAGGTGGACAGCCGCCTTATGGGCAGTGACGTATTCCAGGAAGCGGATATTTCCGGCGCCTGCGAATCGTTTGTAAAATACAGTTACATCGTACGGAAGGCGGAAGATGTGCCCCGCATTGTGAAAGAAGCATTTTATATTTCCAACAGCGGGCGGAAGGGGCCGGTGCTTATCGACTTCCCCATTGATATACAAAACCAGAAGATCAGTAAATTCGAATATCCGGAAACCATTTCCATGCGCTCTTACAAACCTACGGTGAAAGGGCATGCCAAACAGATCGACAAGGTTATACGGGAACTGAAAAAAGCCAAACGCCCCCTGATCTGTACCGGCGGCGGCGCCCACCTCAGCGGTGCGGTGCCTGTTATCCGGGCATTTGCCGAGAAACATAATATTCCTGTAGTTTCCACCATGATGGGATTAGGCACCATGCCGTCGGAACATCCTCTGTTTTTCGGCATGGTAGGAAACAACGGGCAGGCTTACGGCAACCGGGCTATGAACCAGGCAGACATGATTTTGCTGGCCGGCGCCCGGGTAGCAGACCGGTCCATTGCCCGTCCCAATGAGATAGAAGATAACAAGATACTGGTCCACATTGATGTGGATCCGGCGGAAATCGGCAAGAACGCCGGCCCGTCCATCCCTCTGGTTGGCGACCTGAAGAACGTCTTTGACGAACTGAGCAGTGAAGAATTTACTGCCAATACTAAGGAATGGCTGGTTACGCTGGCTGAATTCCGCAAGGATGCGGAAAAAGACAAGAAAATAAAAGCTGACCTGGTCATTACGCCGGGAACAGTGGATCCAACCCACTTTATCCATGCCCTGTCTGACGCCATGGAAAGTAACGGGATCTATGTGGCGGACGTAGGCCAGAACCAGTTGTGGAGCTGCGCAAACTGCATCATCCGGGACGGTCGTTTCTTCACTACCGGCGGTATGGGCTGCATGGGATATTCTGTTCCGGCAGCTATGGGCGCCAAAATTGCAGAGCCGGACCGGCAGGTGGTGGCGGTCTGCGGCGACGGCGCTTTCCAGATGTGTATGATGGAGCTGGGGACCATGCGCCAGTACAAGGTACCGGTAAAAATCGCGGTTATCCGCAACAACGTGCTGGGGCTGGTGCGGCAGTATCAGCACTTTACCTATAAAGACAGATTTTCTGTCATCGACCTTTCCGGCAGCCCGGACCTGGAATCCATCGCGGCAGCCTATGGTATGAAGTTCCTTCATCTGAATGATGAAGAAAAGATGGGGGATACTATCAAAGAATTCCTGAAAAATGACGAATCGGTGCTGTTGCAGTGTGATGTGGATCCGAATGAGGTGGCTTAAGATGAAACGAATTTATAATGTTTTAGTACAAAACCAGTCCGGCGTGCTCTGTAAGGTTTCCGGTTTGTTCTGGAGACGCTGTTTCAATATTGATTCCCTGGCCGTTGGCGAAACGGAAGACACTGCAGTATCCAACATGACTATCGTAAGTACCGGAGACGAGCATACTCAGGAACAGATTGAAAAACAGCTGAATAAAAAGCTGGACGTTATTAAAGTAAAGACCTTTGATGAAAAGGAAGCGGTGTGCAGGGAGCTGATGCTGATCAAAGTGAAATATAACCGGGAGAACCGGCGGGACATCATCGACAACTGCTCCGTCATGAACGCCACCATTATCGACATGGCTAATAATATGATGACGATCCAGATCTGTGATACCCCGGAAAGGGCCCAGATATTCCTGGAGAACATCAACCATATTAAGATTGTGGAGATCACCCGGTCCGGGACGGTGGCCCTGACAAAATGTAAAGAAGGATAAAGCAGGGATATTGTTTGCCTGATTCCTGAATCTGTGCGGATCTGTTATTGCAGTTTTGTAATGGCAGGTCCGTGTTTCATGTGTACAGCAATCAGTTTGACTAAGGAAATACAGAGGATTTGCCCGACAATTTTTTCCTGTTGGCAAATTGCAAAAAAAATCAACAGATGCTGTGTTTTTTAGCGGGAATTATGGTACAATATCTAGAAGAGTAAAAATGGAAAGAGCTATCGGTTATGTTTGCTGAAAAGAGAATCGGCGTTCTGCTATTTTTATTCATAACTATTTTTCTTAGCTGCTGTTATTTTAAATTTGCTTCAGGGGAGAGAGACTATGGCACAGAGAACAGACATCCATAAAATAATGATCATCGGTTCCGGCCCTATCGTGATCGGTCAGGCCTGCGAGTTTGACTATTCCGGCACCCAGGCCTGCAAGGCACTGCGGAGCCTTGGGTACGAGATTGTACTGGTAAACTCCAATCCGGCCACCATAATGACGGATCCGGAGATGGCGGATAAAACATACATAGAGCCGCTGAACGTAGAGCGGGTAGAACAGATCATCGCCAAGGAACGGCCCGACGCATTGCTGCCTAACCTGGGTGGCCAGTCCGGCCTGAACCTCTGCGCTGAGCTGAACAAAGCCGGCGTGCTGGATAAATATAATGTAAAAGTTATTGGCGTTCAGGTGGATGCCATTGAACGGGGCGAAGACCGCATCGAATTCAAGGAGACCATGAACAAGCTGGGCATCGGCATGGCACGCAGTGAGGTTTCCTACAGCGTGGAGGAAGCCCTGGCCATTGCAGACAAATTAGGCTATCCGGTAGTGCTGCGTCCCGCCTATACCATGGGCGGCGCCGGCGGCGGCCTGGTATACAATAAAGAAGAACTGAAGACTGTCTGTGCCCGGGGTCTGCAGGCCAGCATCATCGGCCAGGTACTGGTTGAAGAATCTATTCTTGGCTGGGAAGAATTAGAGCTGGAAGTTGTCCGCGACAAGGATAACAATATGATCACGGTCTGCTTCATTGAAAACGTGGATCCGGTAGGGGTGCACACCGGCGATTCCTTCTGCACCGCACCCATGCTCACCATCCCGGAGGATGTACAGCAGGAGCTGCAGCGTCAGGCTTATAAAATCGTAGAACATATCGGCGTCATCGGTGGCACTAACGTGCAGTTTGCCCGGAACCCAAAGGACGGACGGGTTATCGTTATTGAGATCAATCCCCGTACTTCCCGGTCTTCTGCTTTGGCGTCCAAGGCTACGGGCTTCCCTATTGCCCTGGTATCTGCCAAGCTGGCCAGCGGCCTGACCCTGAAAGACCTGCCCTGCGGTAAGTACGGTACGCTGGATAAATATGTACCGGACGGAGATTATATTGTAGTGAAATTCGCCCGGTGGGCTTTTGAAAAATTCAAGGGTGTGGATGACAAGCTGGGAACCCAGATGCGGGCAGTAGGCGAAGTCATGAGCATCGGCAAAAATTATAAAGAAGCCTTCCAGAAAGCCATACGTTCTCTGGAAAAAGGCCGGTATGGTCTGGGACATGTTAAAAACTTCGACCAGCTTTCCAAAGAAGAACTGCTGACCCTGCTGCGTACCCCGTCTTCTGAGCGCCATTTCCAGATGTACGAAGCCCTGCGTAAAGGAGCTACGGTAGAAGAAATCAACGCTATCACGGCGGTGAAGGAATATTTCATTCAGCAGATGAAAGAACTGGTGGAGGAGGAAGAAGCCCTGCTGCAGTATAAAGGGCAGGTTCCGACTTCAGAGGCGCTGACCCAGGCAAAGAAGGACGGTTTCTCCGATAAATATCTCAGTGAAATTTTAGGCGTGTCCGAGGACGACATCCGTCACGCCCGGGAAAAGGCTGGCGTTGTAGAAGCCTGGCACGGGGTCCATGTAAGCGGCACCCAGGACAGCGCATACTTCTATTCTACCTACAATGCTCCGGACGCCAATCCGGTTTCCGACAGAAAGAAGATTATGATCTTAGGTGGCGGCCCCAACCGTATCGGTCAGGGTATCGAGTTCGACTACTGCTGCGTACACGCTGCCATGTCCCTGAAGAAATTAGGCTTCGAGACCATTATTGTAAACTGTAACCCAGAAACGGTTTCCACCGACTACGATACTTCAGACAAACTGTACTTTGAGCCCCTGACTTTAGAAGACGTGCTCAGCATTTACTATAAAGAAAAACCGGTAGGGGTCATCGCCCAGTTCGGTGGGCAGACTCCTCTGAACCTGGCGGCCAAGCTGAAGGAAGAGGGCGTGAACATTCTGGGAACTACCCCGGAAGTCATTGACCTGGCGGAGGACCGTGATCAGTTCCGTATGGTTATGGACAAGCTGGGTATCCCCATGGCGGAATCCGGCATGGCAAGTACAGTAGAAGAAGCCCTGGAGCTGGCCCATAAGATTGGCTATCCCGTAATGGTACGTCCTTCCTTCGTATTAGGAGGCCGGGGCATGGAAGTGGTTCACGACGACGATCAGATGAAGGATTACATGGCAGCAGCCATCGGCGTAACCCCGGACCGTCCCATCCTCATTGACCGGTTCCTCCACAATGCGCTGGAATGCGAGGCGGATGCCATTTCCGACGGCAAGGACGCCTTCGTACCTGCGGTTATGGAGCATATCGAACTGGCAGGCATCCATTCCGGTGACAGTGCCTGCATTTTGCCAAGCCGTCAGATTTCCGAAGAAAACCTGAAGACCATTAAAGAATATACCCGCAAGATTGCAGTAGAGATGAACGTGGTAGGTCTTATGAACATGCAGTATGCCATTGAAGACGGTAAGGTGTACGTGCTTGAGGCTAACCCCAGGGCGTCCCGTACTGTGCCGCTGGTATCCAAGGTTTGCGGTATCCGCATGGTGCCCCTAGCCACGGATATCATCACCGGTGAACTGACCGGCCGTCCTTCCCCGGTACCGGGCCTGAAGGAGAAACATATTCCGTACTACGGCGTGAAGGAAGCGGTGTTCCCCTTTAACATGTTCCCGGAAGTAGATCCCATCTTGGGACCGGAGATGCGTTCTACCGGTGAAGTTCTTGGCCTTGCAGAAACTGTAGGGGAAGCCTATTTCAAAGCCCAGGAAGGGGCTAAGGCTGTGTTACCGTTGAAAGGAACTGTACTGCTTTCCATCAGCGATGGGGATAAAGATGAAGCAGTGGCAGTGGCCAAAGCCTTCTACGAAGACGGCTTTAAGGTCATCGCTACTTCCGGCACTGCGAAGCTCATTGAAGCGGCGGGCATCCCCGTGGAGCGGGTCAACAAGATCTACGAAGGCCAGCCCAACATCGAAGACTGGATCATCAACGGTAAGATCCAGCTTATTGTAAATACTCCTGCGGGTAAGACGGCGGCCCATGACGACAGCTACCTGCGGAAAGGCGCCATCAAGCACAGAGTAACTTACATTACTACTATGGTGGCTGCGAAAGCTGCGGCGGAAGGTATCAGCCAGATGAATAAACACGGAAACAGCGAAGTGCTGTCCCTGCAGGAATGGCATGCGCTGATAAAATAGTGCATGGAGCAAGATGCAGGCAGGCTGATATTTTGAAAACTATCAACAAAAAAGCGGCGCGTTTGCGCCGCTTTTTCGTTTCAAGAGTACTTTTTAATCTGACTGCTTACGCGAATTTCTTGCCGGTCAGCAGTTCATAAGCTTCCTTGTATTTTTCCACGGTTTTTGCCGTAACTTCTTCCGTCAGGCTTTCCGCGTTGTTGGATTTCAGGTAGTCACGTACATACTGCTTATCGTAGGAAGGCTGGGATTTTCCGGCTTCATAACCTTCCAGAGGCCAAAAACGACTGTTATCCGGAGTCAGCATTTCGTCTCCCAGTACCACGTTGCCATCTTTATCCAGACCAAACTCGAATTTGGTGTCGGCAATGATGATACCCCGTTCCAGAGCGTAGTCTGCACACTTTTTGTACAGGGCCAGGGTCAGGTCACGCATTTTTTCCATGTACTCTTTACCTTTGCCGGGAAAGAATTTCTCCAGCCATACGGCGCCTTCTTCCATGGAGATATTCATGTCATGTTCGCCGATGGGGGCTTTGGTGGAAGGGGTAAATAACGCTTCCGGTAATTTCTGGCATTCCTGCAGTCCTTCCGGCAACTGGATACCACAGATTTTTCCTTCTTTTTTGTAGCTTTCCCATCCGCTGCCGGTGATGTAACCCCGGACAATGCATTCTACAGGAAGCATTTCCAGTTTCTGGGTCAGCATGCTGCGGCCTTCAAATTCCGGGGTCCGGAAGAATTCAGGCATATCTTTTGTATCAATGGAAATCATATGGTTTGGTACGATGTCTTTGGTGAAATCGAACCAGAATTTGGACATTTTGTTCAGGATGGCGCCTTTTTCCGGCACCGGGTCTTTCAGGATTACGTCAAAGGCAGAAATACGGTCGGTGCAGACCATTACCAGGCTGTCGCCCAGATCGTATAATTCACGTACTTTTCCGGATTTAAAGGGCTTGTATTCTTTCATATTTTTCTCCTTTTCTCTGATGCAGGGTACTGCATGGAATATAAGGAACGGCTGAAGGAAAAGCGGTCGTACTGTCTTGCCATTCATAAAAATCTTTCGCCAGGCGTACAAACTCATTTAATCAGCATTTCCTAAAATTTCGTACAATAAATTGTAGCATAAAATAGAACTTTCTTACAAGTTTTTTTTAAAAGGAAGAACCGATTAATTTGCCTGTGTAACAGAAGAAATTTTCAATAACATGCTGAATCAGCAGATACTTAAAAAATATCGATTTCGTAGTTTAAACTTTTTCTGTTTTATGTTAAAATCATAATATATACATTTTTTTAAGGAAGGTCTAAAATCATGTCGATTCAGTTGATGATAGTAGTCCTGTATGTTGCGATGTTGTTCGCAATTTCTTTCTACGTAAAGCGCCGGGCAGAAACCAGCGCTACGGAATACCAGTTTGCCGGCCGTAAGTTTGGCCCGTTGCTGGTTGCCGTCAGCGTCACCGGTATGGCGGTAGGGGCTGCATCTACAGTAGGAGTGGCGGAAAGCGCTACCCGTATCGGTCTGTCTGCGGGCTGGTACAACGGTGCCTGGTCCATTGGCGCCATCTTCATGGGCCTGGTAGCTGCCGGAAAGTACCGTACCCTGGAGTGCACTACGGTGCCGGAGCTGTTTGAACGGTGCTATGATAAAAAGGCACGTATCATCAGTGTAATCGGCCTTGCTATTATCTTATCCTGTATTACATCCCTGCAATATGTGGCAGGCGGCTCCATCTTGTCTACCTTAATGCCGGACGTCTTTACCATGAAGACCGGCATGATCACCAGCGCCGTGGTGTTCATCGGCATTACGGTCATCGGGGGTATGTGGTCCTCAGGTCTGTCCAGCGTGCTGAGCGTGCTGATCATTTATCTGGGAATTATTTTCTGTGTATTCAAAGTTCTGGTTCGTGACGGAGGTATGGCGGGTATCGTGTCCATGCTTCCTCCTATGCCTTTTGACTGGGCGGATCCTTTCGGGGGACTGACTATGGCCATGCTCATGGGCTGGATTATCGTCATGATGACCCAGACTGTTACCGGCGCCCCGGTGCAGATTGCTACCAGCGCCAAATCGGGAAGTGCGGCCCGGAATGGTTTTATTCTGGGTGGCCTCATTATTTTCCCGATTGGGTTCCTTTCTGCAGTGTTAGGTATGGCAGCCAAGGCCCAGTTTCCTGATATCAATCCTACATTGGCTCTGCCGCAAATCATCATGAGCCTGGACCCATTTTCATCGGGCATTACCCTGGCGGCCCTGTGGGCGGCTGATGTATCCACGGCCTGCACAATTTTGCTGGGGGCAGGTACCCTGATCGCACAGGATATTTACAAACGGTTCTTTAATCCGGATATTACACCGGAAAAATACATGAAAGCCAGTCGCTTCATCATTTTCGCTGTAGGACTGGTAACACTGTGGATGGCCTTTAACGCAGTTGGTATCGTGAAGATGATGCTCACCGGTCTGAGCCTGACCACGGCCTTCACCCTGGTGTTCCTGGCCACCATGTTCGCACCGGGCCTGTGCCGCCGGAACACGGCTTTTTATACTACCCTGGTAGGCCTGTTGGGCCTGCTGGCCTGGCAGCTGTTCCCCTCTGTTCGAATCCTGCCTCATCCTATTTACTTTGAATGGGTCATCTGTACCATTACCCTTTTGGTGGTCCGTCTGATTGACAAGGAGCCTATTACGCCTCCCGCGTTGAAGAAAGATGAGGAATAAAGGCGACGACCCATAGAGACCGTTCCAAGACGTGACCTGGGGCGAATGGTATCCCGTAAAAAGTCAGGGAACTAAAACGAATCGTATCCTGAAAAAGTAAACCATATAAATTAACAGCAGCAGATTACTGTTTCTATCGTAATCTGCTGCTGCTTTTTTACAGAAAAATACATGAACAGGGAAAAAGGTTTATCGGAAATGAGTTATAAAGCAGAAGCCTCTGCTTTATTAGATGTATCGGATGTTTCGTCTATGGGAACAGTTTTCTCTGCTTTTGAGGATTCTTCCCTTGAAGTCTGTTCCTCTGAAGCGCCTTCTTTTAACGCAGCTTTTTTCAAAGCCTCTTCTTTTAAAATCGCATCGGTTTTATCTTTCAGTTTTGCGATTCGGTCCGTCCAGGCGAAAAGGTCGGGCAGATCGTAGTCACCGTCGTGTCCGTATCCCCAGGGAACCTTGAAATCCACGGATTTGCCGCTGTTCTTTAACTTCAATGCCAGCATAGCGGGAATCGCCAGTGCGGTATCACGGTCCAGCGCCCCATGGCGGATGCGCCAGTTAGGTGCTGTACTAATCCCTTCAAGCCCGATAAAACGCATGGGGTTCATCATACGGACAGTCTGCCAGTCGGCCATGTACTGGGACCATTCCAGCTTGTCTTTTTCCATTTGTTCTATGAGATTATATTTTTGCAGATGCCTTTTTTCAAGGGGTGTGGCTATCCGGTACGCGGCGGCTTTTTCTTTATTTAACTCTTTTTCTTCCTCCAGGGTTGGAATCGTCACAAACTTGCTGTGCTCCATGGCGTAGCGGGTAAAATGCCTGTTGGGAACATCAAAAGAACCGAACTCATTGTTTTCCCCGGAAGACATGTCAAAGGCATCGAAAGCCGGAATTCCTTTAAGACGCTTGACTGCTTTGATATATTTTGAAAAATCCATATGGACAGCCTGTCCGTGAGAGATCGTCAGCCACGGGATTTTTTTCAGGCTTTCGCCGGAGTCGATGGCATCCTGTGCGGATTCCAGATACAGGGATTCAATATATTCCCGGAACAGTCCGTTCCCGTCCGGTGTAAGGGTCAGCTTGTTGCCCAGTGAATCACGCAGGTTCAGGCTGTTCAGGTATTCGGAAAAATTTTCTCTCATTTCTGCGGAAATCTCTTTTTCTTCCGGGGAGATGGCGATTCCTTCCACTCCTTCTGCCGGCGCGTTATGGGGCCGGCTTTTAATCAATTTTTCTGAAGCAGTTTCCTGAACTTCGCCCGGCCCTTTTTTTGCCGGAGCCTGTCTTACATTGTAATACCGGCTGGCATCATGGAACATCCATTCATAAGCCATGTCTGCATTTTCCAGATTCGTGATGGGGCAGTAGGCCATAGCTGCAAAAATATCGTCCCGTTCTTTGGCGGCTCCCTGTTCTTTCAGATAAGGTTCGTATTCCTTTGCATTCCCGGTGGCTCCTAACAGGGCGGCCAGCGCACCGCCGGCACTGGTTCCGCTGGCGATGATCTTTTCTGTATCCCCTGCGGGAATGCGGCCTTTGTTGCGATTGTGGCGCACAAAGCGGACTGCGGCTTTATAATCCACGATCAGGGCAGGAGCCTTGCCGGTATCATAGCCGTTGCTGTTCAGACTGCGGCCCCGGATGGCAGGGGACACGACCACATAGCCGTTGCTCAAGGCATATAATGCTGAATTTGCGCCTCCATGGCGGGAATCTTCCTGTGGCTCTACAATGGTTCCGGGCATATAGCCGCCCACCCCGTTAGGCATGAAAATAGGCGCCGTTTCCGCCGTAAAACCGTTAATGGTCTCTCCGTTAAAATACCCTTCCGGAATATAGACGCTCAGCATCTGATGTTCCGCTTCATAGGGCTTTTCCGCATAGACCAGGTGCTCGTATGCACGGAAGGAGACCTTTTCACCGTTGGCATCCATTGTCTTTTTGGTATAGTCTTCAGGATCAAACACGATACTGTATTTCTGCCGTCCCTGAAAAGCTTTGGCAAACTCTTTTTCTTTGTCTTCTTTTTCCCTGGCCCGGTCCTTCAGAAATTTATCCCGTTCCCGTTGCAGTATCCGGATCTCTTTTTCAATTTTGGCAACTTCATTCCATTCCCTGCGCGTCAGATCCCTTTCATTGTAATAAGGGATTTCTGTTCCGGGACGTCCCTCTCCTTCTTTCAGAAAGATGTTCTGGATTGGTTTGGACTCGGCCGAATGATCGATGGTATCAGTTTCTTCTGCAGAAGGTTGTTCTGCCGGGGAACCCGGTTGCACCGAAGCACTGCCGGACGTTTCGGAAAGAGCGGTTTCGGCAGGCGTCTGTAAAGAGGCAGCACCGCCGGCTGCTTCTTCCGCGGAAACGGGAAGGGTCCCCCATGCTGCGGAAAAAAGGGCGGCAAGGACTGCTGCTGTGAGAACTTTATTTATGGTCATTCTTTTTATCTTCATGCCAGATACTCCTTATTGTATATTTTCAAATAATAAATGTGTCAATTAAATAAAAATTATGCTATACTGACAATATATCAGTTTATTATACCATTTCACAGCTTCCGTTACCATAAAATAATTACAGAAATTTATTTTAGCATCCGGTATTATTTTTAAAATTGAAGCTGTCATTAATTTTCATGAAATTATTTGAGCAGATATCATTGTTTTGACACATAATTGTTTATAATTAATGGAAGATAAGAAAGCAGGTGCAGAGTTGGGCTTCAAAATTACAAAAATTGCGGCTGCGGCAATTACGGTTTTGCTGTTTTTCTGCCAGAGGACAGTCCTTGCAGAAGAAGCTGCGCTGCCGGAAGCTTCGGCAAAGGTAAAAACGGAAGAGTCTGTCCCACAGGGAAATAAGACGCCCGGAGAGACAATGGCAGAAACGGAAAAAAGCTGGCCCAAAACGGTTCCGGTTGAAGGACGCACAGATGTAACGTGTTTTTCTGATGAAAAAGACGGGCTTCAGCTTTATGTTCCGGCGGAACTGACGGTGTATCCTTTAGGAATTAACCCGGTGGCGGTGTTTCGGGGAGAAAATACGGCTACGGGCCTGCGGCTTGCCATCGATGCGTCGGCTATCGATAACAAAGGCCCCCTGATGCCATTCCAGGTAGATGAGTTCCGGAACGATTTTATCCGCATGGTGAAAAGCAGCGTGAAAGAAAGCGCTAACGATAAAAAGATCAGCCTCTGCAAGGAGGAGGAAATCAACGGGAACAAAGCGGTCCACGTAATTTCAACTAACCTGACTACAGACGGAAAGCGAAGGTTGCTGCGGGACGAGTATGTTTTCGTCACTCAGAACCGGATGTTCGTGATCATGTACATGATGGACGAGAAAACCTATCCCCAGTACAGTACAAAAATTCCGGAATGGATGCAGAGTGTGAAAATATCTCAGGTATGGAAGAAGATCAACATTAAAGACACAGCCTTTGGAACGGAAGTGCCGGCCTCCTGTATCGACCTGAAGGATCCCACGGAAATGGAAAAGACCATGGAAATTTACGGGAACGAAAGCATTATGATCGGACTGGTGTCCACGCCCCGGGAGCAGGCAGCCTTTATGCCGGAAAACCTGTCGGGCCTTTCCCCCCAGCAGCAGGCTGGGGTACTGGAAGGACTGCAGAAAAAACTGGCGGCTGACACGAAGGATGCGGCAACAGGATACAGAGGCGAGTTTACCCAGGTGAACGGCGCGGCCTGTGTGAAAGCTTCCTATGAAGTAAACGGCAGCCGGAACGAAAGCTACACTTTCGTGAAAGACGGAAAAATCATTGAGCTTGGCTTTGTATATAAAGGGGAACAGGAGCAGGCTATTCGGCCCGTAATCGCTCACGCGGTAGAAAAGCTGAGCTTATAAAGCCGGAACGGAATACAGCATAAAAATAAAACGGAAACGTAAGCAAAAGGCTTTTAAATATTTAGAACAGCAGGAACTGTTCATTGCTGAAAGATGAAACCATAAAAGGAGGACGGATACACAATGAAAAAAATATTTGCCATTGCCTTAGCCATTATCATGACGCTGAGCGTTGTGCTTGGCTGCAGCAACAGTAAAAAGGAAACACCCCCTGCAGCTTCTCAGACAAAAATTACGGAGACCGCTAAGAGCGCAGACAACAGCAACACAGCCAAAGACCATAAGGAAAAGAAAAAAGACAAACAGCAGAAGCAATCTGCTTCCAACCTGCAAACCCCGGCATCTTCCTCTGGCGCAAAAGTGCAGGTGGAAAAGGGAAGGGCCTACACGGACAAAGACCATGTGGCAGCGTACATCCACGTGTATAAGACCCTGCCTCCCAATTACATTACCAAGGGACAGGCCACGAAACTGGGCTGGAAGAGTAAAGGAACACTGGACAAGGTGGCCCCCGGGAAAAGCATCGGCGGTGACCGGTTCGGCAATTATGAAAAACAGTTGCCGGATAAGCAGGGCCGTACCTGGAAGGAATGCGACATCGACTATGTGAAGGGGAACCGGAACGCGAAACGCATCTGTTTCTCCAATGACGGACTGATCTATTATTCCGGTTCACACTACCGGGATTTTGTCAGAATGTACTGATGGGCTGGGAGGTCAAGCTATGGAAATCATTCTGGATGTAAAAGAGTTTAAAGGAAAAAAGAAAGCCCATAATTATCTGAAAAAGGTTTTGAAATTCCCGGACTATTACGGGAAAAATCTGGATGCTTTGTACGACTGCCTGGGGGAGATCGGGGAAGAAACCCTGATCACAGTGCCTAAGGCAATTCAGGAAAAAGGATATTTGGGTGAATACGGAAAGACCATGCTGCAGGTGTTCCTTGACGCAGCAGAAGAAAATGAAGCGCTGAAGGTACAGATTAAGTAAGGAACTGTGAAAAAATATTGCGAACAATTTCTCGTAGTAAATGTTCAATTTATTGATGAATAGTTCTCGGTGACCGCCCGTCAGGCGGTGGTTCCGTAACTTTTTCCGACAGCGCGGGAACAGCTGATCATGAAAAAAGAACTTGACTATTTCTGGGTAGGGGAAGAATACGGAGGGCGGCAGAGCCTGCTTCCGGACTTCATTATGCGGTTCGCAGGCTGCGCCGCAGTAACAGCCTGCGACAGCTGCATCTATATGGCCCTCTACAAAAATAAAAAAAATCTCAGCAATTTTGTTACAGACCATTTGCGGGGAAGGGATTACGTGAGTTTCTTAAAAACCGTAAAGCCCTATCTGCGGCCCCGGTTCATGGGGGTTAACAAGCTGGGGATTTTTATCGAGGGCTTCAAAAAGCTCCTTCTGGAACGGGGGGAAAAGAATCTGACCGTAATCCCCTGGCAGGGAGACCATGAATTGCAGGAAACAGAAGAGGCAGTGAAGAGGCAGATCGACCAGGGCTTTACCATACCGATTCTTTTGCTGCAGCATCAGAATCCCAATTTTGAGAACTATGTGTGGCACTGGTTCCAGCTTACCGGATACGATGAACAGCCGAACGGCCGGTTTCTGGTAAAGGCAGTGACCTATGGGTCCTACGAGTGGCTGGATCTGGACAAACTGTGGAACACCGGATATAAACGGAAGGGCGGGCTTATCCTTTTCAAAGAAGCGTGAAAAGATGAAGACTGTGACAGACTAATCGTTTTGTCACAGTCTGTTTTTTTTGTTTAGTAATGAAAGATAAATGACAGGTCATCCGGCCTGTAGTGCTGTACAACAGCATTGGCAGGCCGTTTTTGTTTGTTTACTAGTGCGTGAAGAGATTTCCGTAATGTATATTTTCTTCGATTATTTAAGCTTCGTTAGCCCTTTTATAAAGCCAGGAGTGGTTGACCTTTAAACGGTTTGCCGCTTCCCGGTACGAAAGCTTTCCTTCCCGTATCAGGCTTACCACATGGGAAAAATCTTCGGGGAGAGATTTCCGCGGGCGTCCCAGCTTTACCCCTTTGGCTTTTGCGGCAGCGATTCCTTCCGCCTGCCGTTTTCTTATATTATGCCGTTCTGTTTCTGCAACATAGCTTAATATCTGAAGTACAATGTCGGCCAGAAATCTGCCGGTCAGATTATTATGCATTTTTTGCGTATTGAGAAGGGGCATATCTAATACGATTATATTCGCTTTTTTTCCATGGGTAATAAGGTTCCACTGTTCCTGTATTTCGACATAATTCCTGCCCAGCCTGTCTAATGAGGTAATTATGATACAGTCGTCCGGTTTTAGCTTCCGCAACAGTTTCTTATACTGGGGACGGTTAAAGTCCTTGCCGCTTTGCCGGTCGATAAACAAATCCTTTTCCCTGATCCCGTACTGGCGTAAGGCAATCTGCTGCCGGTCCGTGTTTTGATCTTTGCTGGATACCCTGATATAGCCGTACACGTTTTTTGTCATGTAACAATTTCTCCTTTCTGAGCTGTTTGTCTGTGATGAAACAGTTACAGGCAACAGCTAAATTTTACACCTAACAATTGTTATTTCTGTAATAAAAACATAAAAAATGCTTAAAAAAGTATAAAAAACGAGCGCTTATAAAATTAGACGTTTATAAACGCTCGCTTTTTCTTTATGTATTTATCAATGTTTTGCTGATTTTAAAATTTTATGTTCTTCTATTATTAAAATTTTAGTGATAACTCTACATATATATAATACCTCTATATTAATTTGTAGTCAAGGGCCGGTGTTTATAAAGGTCTACGTTTTTGTACATTATCATTCTCAATAAGTTGAAAAATAACAGACTTGGAAATGATGTACAAAATGATTGGATGTCAGAAAGGGGATTTACAGATTTGTTCTGTTAATTCTTTCTAAATAAAAAGGCCAAAAGCCTGTGGGTTCGTTTGCTTCCCCAAAGGGGAGAAGGCATGGCGAAATCTGACCGATGTCTCTCACTAAAAGCTCAGGCAGAACCGTAAGTCCTGACAGCGGAAACGCTGAAATAAGGTTATTTGGAGTAAATTATGCAGCGAAGTTTAAAACTGAAAATCGTTCGTCCCTATGACGAATCCATAACATGGGAAGAAATAGGGTACCTGCTGCGGGGGATTTCTTATCAAATCTGTAAAATGTCCAATTACTGTATGACCCATCACCTGCTGCGTGCCTTGGGTATGGAAACAGAGAACCTGAATCCTCAGGGAAATCTGTACTGTTATCCCCGCCTGGCAAAAGAGTATCCGGATGTGCCGACAGGGATTATCTGCGCGGCGGAAGGAAGGGCCAGAAAGGTGTTTCAGCAAAAGGCCAGAAGCGTCTTGTTCTCGGAAACAGCATTGCCTACGTTCCGGAAAGACTGCAGCATCCCCATACCCGTAGCCGGGTACAGCCTGCTGAAGACGGAGACGGATACCTATGTGGCAAACATCCAGCTCCTTTCCCGAAAAGCGGCAAAAACCGGGAAACTGCCTGGGCGTATTCAATTTGTGCTGGCCAACAACTGGCGGGATAAAAAAGCCGGCAGTGTTTTGCGTCGGCTTGCGGAGGGTACGTTAAAGCGGGGAGTGGCATCCCTGTTTCGTGCCAAAAGGGACTGGTATATCAGCATTCCCTATGAAGCAGAACCGATTTCAATGGAAGAAGCCTTTGAACCGGGGCTGGTGATGGGGGTGGCCTTTGGGAGCAGATGCGCCCTTGCCTATGCTTTCAATCATTCACCAAAACGGGGAGAGCTTGGCGGGGAAGAAGTATTGTCCCATCAGAAGACGTTGCAGGTGCGAAAAATGCAAATCCGGCAGCAATACAACTGGTCCGGACGGAAGGGCCACGGCAGGGAAAATGCCTTGAAGCCGTTGCAGCTTTTGTATGAGAAAGAGCGAAATTATCGCAGCCTGACCAACGAGCGGTATGCAAAGTGGATCGTGGAAATTGCGAAAAAGAACCGTTGCGGTGTAATTCGTCTGGAGGCAGCCAATCTTAAACATTTGGGGAAACCGAATATTGTTTTGGCACGCTGGCCTCGGGCGGCGCTGCGAAAGAAGATCCGGGATAAGGCGGAAGTGTATGGGATAGAAGTACAGGAATACGCGGCTGACAAAATCCAATCCCGATGCAGCCGGTGCGGCGCGGAACAGGAACCTGCAGAAGGGAACCGGTGGTTCATCTGCAACGATTGCGGCTATGGAAAAGAAGAAAAGAAAACTGCCGGCGGTTTCATTAGCGTGGATTATAACGCGGCTCGGAACCTGGCGGTTTGGGAAGAGAAAGACCGGGGCATAAAACCCCGTTTAAATATTGCCAAGTAAATTTTATGATTTTTATTTCCGGACAAGAGTAACGGAAAATTAAACAAGGAAGGGGAAAATCTATGAACAAAATCTACAGAATCATCTGGAGTAAGGCGAGAAACTGCTATGTGGTTGTTTCTGAAATCGCCAAACGCAGCGGAAAAAGCAGCTCAAGTTTGAATAAAAAACTGATTGCTACGTTCCTTGCAGCGGGCACTGTGCTGTCGGTAACAGGAAGTGCGTGGGCTGGCAATAACACAGTAACGATCAAAGGAAATGGAAACAGTGCCCCCAACGTAACGAATAGTGGGGGCGATAACGCTGTCATTATAGGAAAAACCGGAGCTACGCACGGAAGTTCCATTGTTGTTATCGGTGATGGGGCGAAAAATAGTACGGATTTGACGAGTCTTAATGGCTCTCGGTATGATTATTTATATGGTGATCGAGGCTATCATTCTGATGGTGGACGAATTGTATACAACGGTTCCAACGGCATAGCTATTGGAACTAAGGCATGGTCCCATTACGTTGGCGGCGACGCTGACATGGCACTATTCTTTGGCAAAAGCCTTGCAGAATTACCTGAGGGTATTGCTATCGGAACAAACTCTTATGCACGAAATGGCAGCATCATGCTTGGTCAGCATGACTATACCGGTCCCATGGGTGATACTACAGTTGAAGCTGCCAAGAACAATAAAACCAATTTGTCTGTAGCTGCCACAACGATCGGTTATGCAAGCAGCAATATGGGCAATCTGGCTACGTTAACAGGCAGCTACTCTGTAATTTCGGATTTTTATGAAGGTAATAAATCATCGGAACGTAATGTTGGCGCCGTAGTTTATGGGTCGTTGAACAGTATTGAATCTAAAAAGACGCTGCAAGGAGATCCGGCAAGCAGAAGAAGTGGCATTGCCAATAGTGTTGTCGGTGTAGCAAATCGGACCAACAATGCGAATACGGCTATGATTTTTGGCGCAGGCAACCAAATTTCCAACTCCATTGTGGATGTTACCCCCTCGTTTTATCAGCGTCCGGGCAAAGATGAGAACGGGAAAGCTTTAGTCGCTGGATATGCACAAAACGCATTAGACCTGCAGAACAAAATGATGAAACATCTGCAGGAAGATAAGGGTGGTTCTGTCATCGCCATTGGAACAGGAAATACAGCCGATTCTACCATCTTTTCACAGTTAAACGGCGTTGGTAATACATTAAGCGCAACAACCGTGGTGAATACCCAAAAAGCCAGTGACACTGATGAAGATACATATCCTGTTGCAGAAGCGCCAAAAGCTGAAGACTATATCAGCGCTTACAACCAACTGAGCGGTTATGCGAACCAGGGTACAGATGTACGGCACGTTACCGTAGCAGGAGCTGCCAATACAATTAAAAATACTACCGGCGCGATTGTCACCGGTGATAACAATAGTGTGACAGGAAGCGGGATACCGTCAGCGAAAGAAGAAAAATATGATAATATTCTGCTGATTGGCAATAACAGAACTGTTACAGGGGCAAAGAATACGGTTGTACTTGGTTCCGGCAAAACAACTACTACAGCTGAAAATGCGGTTATTATTGGTCAGGATGCAAATGCAGAAGTGGACGGCGGCGTTGCGTTAGGCAAAGATTCCATTGCTTCCACTCCGGCTGGTACAACTACAAAAACTTCAGGTTATGATCCGTCAGGTAAGGATCATAAGGATGATACAACTGGAACCTGGGTATCTACAGCATCAGCAGTATCTGTAGGCGGTGGAAGCAGTGCAGACGGTAAGAAAGTTACCCGTCAGATCACCAACGTGGCAGCAGGCAGCGATCCTACTGACGCAGTGAACGTAGCCCAGCTGAAAGCAGCAATGGCCAGTTCGGGGGGCATTCACGACTACGGTGTTAACTCAATAGATCCTGATACGGACACAAACTATGAAAACAAGGGCGCAACTGGTGATAACGCTCTGGCTGCAGGCGTGAGTGCAAAAGCTGAAGGCATCGTCTCCACAGCTGTAGGTTATAATGCACATGCTATTGGTGGTACTGCATTGGCAGTGGGTACAAGTGTTACTGCTACGGGAAATCAAAGCGTAGCGATTGGTACAAGTGCGAACGCGGAGAAGGACAGTAGTATTGCTATCGGTACCGGTGTATCAGCCAAAGGTCCAAACAGCATTGCTATCGGTACTGGTGTGACAGCAGAGGGTCAGGGTGCTATTGCTTTGGGGAGTAATGGCGCTTTGGCTAAAGGGAATGGCTCAATGGCGTTTGGATCGGGAACGACGGCAGGCATAAGAGAAGTAAATGAAGAAACCGGAGCGGTAACTAAAACAACCTATAACGATACAGTGTTTGGTAATGGTACGACAGCGATAGGCGGGAATTCAACAGCGTTTGGTACAGGTTCGAAAGCAACAGGCGCAAATTCGACTGCGTTTGGTGGCGGAAACACTGTAGCCAGTGGAACCGGTGCGACAGCGTTTGGCTTAGGCACAACTGCTGCCGGTGATTATTCAACTGCGTTTGGCCGGGGCGGCGCAAGAGCCCTTGGACCTGGTGCGACAGCGTTTGGAGAGGGAACATATTCTAACGGGCTTTTAACTGGTTCGTTTAGGGTTTACAGCAATGCAGCTACCGCTCCTCATACTTACCTTCATGGCTCAAAGGGTTTTCAAGCCTATGTAAATGTTAATGGTCGTCAGATAGCTGTTGACGGTACTAAAACAGCCCTTTATATGGGAAGAGGTACGGCAGCTGCGATAGATTGGGGATCGGGAATGTTGTTTCCTGTCTATTTGAGTAAGCAGGGAAGCCCGGTTGTAAAAATAGGCGGGGTCCTTTATTTCGTCGATAATGCAAGAAGTGGCGTAATGAAACAAGGAACAAAAGCTACCGGCCACGAATTACAGACATATGAAGGTTATGATTTTGTATCGTCTTCGACGAAACCGAATTCAACCGCATTTGGATTGGGAACAATGGCAATCGGAGCTAGTTCTACAGCATTTGGTGATAAAACGATTGCTGTCGGCGCAAACTCCACTGCATTTGGAACAAGGTCACAGGCAATAGGGGATTTAGCTACTGCGTTTGGCACAGATACATTAGCATATGGTGCCGAGTCTACAGCTTGGGGAAGATATACAGCGGCGATTGGCCCCATGGCAACCGCGTTCGGTAATGACACAAGGGCTGTAAAGTCCTCGTCCCTTGCGTTCGGTAATAACACAAAAGCCGTAGGTGAGCATTCCACTGCCTGGGGATATAATACAGTAGCTGACGATTCTGCTGGCACTACAGCCTGGGGTAAGATGACAACTGCAAATGGTCCCTATGCAACAGCGTGGGGCATGGATGGAACAAAGGCCCTACAATCAGGCGCTACTGCTTGGGGTAAGAATACTTTGGCGGACGGTCCTTTTGCTACCGCCTGGGGTGAAAATACAACAGCCAAACAATCAACAGCGACTGCCTGGGGTAATGGCACTTTGGCAAATTACTCAAATGCTACGGCTTTTGGTAATAAAACGGAAGCATCGGGATGGGTTGCGACAGCTTGGGGAGAAAACACCCTTGCAAGTTATTCGCATTCCACGGCCTGGGGTAATAAAACAACAGCCAGTCAGTATGCAACAACAGCCTGGGGTGAAGACACACAAGCAACGTATTCCCATGCAACAGCATGGGGCAAGAGCACAAAAGCCAACGGCTATGTTGCCACAGCTTGGGGCGAAAAATCTTTGGCAATTGACTCACATTCAACAGCATGGGGTAGGGACAGCATATCAAGGGCATTTGCTACAACATCCTGGGGCGAGATGACACAGGCAAACAGTTCTCATGCAACATCTTTTGGCAGGGATACCATAGCAAATAAATCTTTTGCTACCGCCTGGGGTGACGAAACAACAGCAGATGGAGCTTTTGCAACCTCGTTTGGTAAAGGAACCGTTGCCAAGGGAGCAGCATCAACCAGCTGGGGTGAATTTACTCTTGCCGGCAAAGCAATTTATAACGGGAAAGAGGTACTTGTTCATCAACCTACAAGCTGGGGTCAATGGGGAACTGCTACTCGAAGTGGTGAAACGATTACCAATAAATTTGTTATTCAAGATCCAATTACCAAAGAAATACTAAAAGAAGTAGAAGTTAAAAATGGGGATTTCTATGAGTTAACCAAGGCAGGTGTAGATTTTCAAGAGGTTTTTGCCGGAACAGCCTTCGGGCAGCTGACGAATGCTTCCGGGTCGGCGTCGACAGCCTTCGGGCAGCAGACAATGGCATCGGGTGACATGTCCACTGCTTTTGGTAAAGACAGCAAGGCAACAAAGTTTGCGGCAACCGCTTTTGGCAAGGCGACAGAAGCGTCGGGTGATATGTCCACCGCTTTTGGGGAAAACACAAAAGCTAAAGCATTTGCGACAACTGCTTTTGGTCAGAATTCTGTTGCCCGGGGCGCAACGTCTACTGCTTTTGGAACGAATTCGGAAGCAGACGGGGCTAACTCATTAGCTGCATTAGGCGGAAAGACCGGTGGAACCTGGGGTGATCCGGAGCAGGAAGGCGATTCTTCACAGTTTGGCACGTGGGGCGGCACTGCGTCTGTTGCGGTTGGTCAGGGTGCCGTAGCAATGCAGGATTATACCTATGCAATTGGTCGTTCTGCAGAGGTAACCGATACAGATGACATTGCAATTGGAAATGATGCCAAGGTTTGGAGGACCAAGGGCATAGCTTTCGGCACTGACGCTAAAGTTGCTGCAACAAACAGTATTGCTATCGGTAATACTGTATATGTAGGCAAAGATGGTGATAACGCTGCAGATATCAGTAATGGCATTGTTATTGGTAATGAGTCCAATGTGTTTGGTGAGAAATCAATAGCCATTGGTTACGGTAACACAGTGCGAGGAAAGAGCTCTAGTGTTATCGGTGATCCGAACGAAATCAGCGGTGATAATAATATCATCCATGCCAATAACGTGAACGACGGTGGTGTAAGCAATCTGGTTGTGGTTGGGCATCACGATGAAGGCAACACCCATACTTATCTTGAAAACAGCGTGGCACTTGGCGCCAATTCTTATATGAAGGAAATCGGCGGTATGCCGTCCATTACAATCAACGGAACTCAGTACGATTTTGCTGGAGCTGAACCGGTTGGAACGGTAAGCGTAGGCGCTGAAGGAGCCGAGCGTACAATTACTAACGTGGCGGCAGGCCGGATTTCCGCGACCAGCACGGATGCCATCAACGGTAGCCAGCTGTATTTCGCAATCCAGGCACTGAATGAGAAAGTGGTGGTAGAATCCGGAGACAGCAGCGTTAACGTAGATAGCAAAGTAGAACCGGAAGATGCAGCAGGTGCAGGAACCACAGGATCCGGTACAACAACTGGCGGCAACACAGATGCGGGTAACACAGAGTCTGGTTCGACAACTGGCGGCAACGATACAACAACTACCGGCGGCAACACCGGTGCAACGGCTGGTGGCGATAGCGCCGAAATCGAACCGACCAGGACCACGACCTACATTGTAACGGCCAATACGACAACCGCTGAAGCTGGCCCCTCGGATAATCTGACCGTTGAAGATTCGAATCCCGGTGGAGACGATAAAACACATCACTATACGATTGATCTGGCCAAAGATATTCATGTAACCAATGTCACAGTTGATAACAGCGTCAAAGTGGGCGATAAAACTACTATTGAAGGCGATAAGATCACGGTAGGCGATACGGTTATTGAAGGCGACCAGATTACGACGAAGACTGTCAACGGTGATACGATTAATACCAAGACCATCAACCTGGGTACCTACAAGAAAGGCGGAAACACCTATAACATTGCTACGGTGGAAGACGGCATGGACTATGCCGGCGATGACGGAAAAGCCATCCATAAGAATCTGGCAGAACAGCTGGATATAGTAGGCGGCGCAGCGGATAAGGCCAGCGAATACAACATTTACACCTACAATGATGGAGATAAGCTGCGCATCAACCTGGCCAAGGACATCAAAGGCGTTGACAGCGTAACCGTAAACAAGACTGTCAAAGTGGGAGACAAAACCACTATTGAAGGTGATAAGATATTGAAGGTGACCAGATTACGACGAAGACCGTCAAAGCAGGTGACACTACCATCAACAATGACGGCTTTACAATCAAGAACGGTCCGTCCATTACCAAGAACGGTATAGATGTCGGAGGTAAGAAGATTACCAATGTAGCACCCGGTACGGACGGGACTGACGCGGTCAATGTAAACCAACTGAGAGAAGCTAATCAGGATATTTACAACTCGATGAACCGTCTGGACAATTCTACGAGAAAAGGCATTGCCGGTGCGGCAGCTTTGGCAGCCCTGCATCCGCTGGACTTTGACCCGGATGACAAGTGGGAATTCTCCGCAGGCGTAGGTAACTATCGCGGTGAGACGGCTGCTGCTATCGGTGCATTCTATCATCCCAACGACGATACCATCTTCAGCCTGGGTGCAACGGTAGGTAACGGAGAAAACCTGGTGAACGGCGGTGTAACATTCCGCTTCGGTCAGAAGAACCATCAGTCCCGGTCCAAGAAGGCTATGGCCAAGGAGATCGTGGAACTGCGTGCGGAAGTTGCTGAACTGAAAGCTATGGTTTACAGCATGGCCAATGGCAGGATGCCGGGACTGGATCTGACCAAGTCTGAAGAGTTCCCGGATACTCCGGAAAATCACTGGGCTTATGACTATGTATCCGTACTGGCCGGCAACGGCGTACTGGAAGGCTATCAGGACGGTTTCTTCAAGGGCGACCGTACCCTGACCCGGTATGAGATGGCGGCTATCATCTACCGCGCGATGATGAGGGGCGTGGATGTAGATGAACGGATGAAGGAAGAATTTGCTCCTGAACTGGCCCGTGTGAAGGTAGATACGCTGACCAGCCACAGTGACGGCACACCTTCGATCCAGCGTGTACGTGTCATTAAAGGCCGCGAATAATGTCTTGAAAGGAGAAAAGTTATTATGAACAAGAAAAACATTATGGCAGTCCTCCTTGGCGGGGCATTGACGATGATGAGTCTGGTTGCATTCGCTGCAGAACCTGCAGCGGATGCGGCCGTGGAAAAGGCAGAACCGGCCGCAGCAACGGAGTGGAAGGAGGCCACGGTTCGCGCAGGCATCACAGGACATGAGGCCGGTACGATCTATAAGCTGACGGATGCGGAAGGGAAAATCATCCGTGCAGATTTAGGGAAACATGGCGGCAAGATGCTGAACAAGGTACCCTTTACGGCGACCGGTACCATGGAGACGGACGAAAAAGGGGAATACCTGAAGGTTAAACATGTGGAATATAAAGACCCGGTGGCAGCGATTCAGGTAAACAGAAGCAACCCGTTGTCAAAACAGATGCAGACGCGTCTGGGTAAAAAGAGCAGCGGGGATCGTGATGCGGCATATTTCCACGAAAGAATTAACAGCTCCAATGCCAATTTCTATGAAAACCAGGTAACGGGAGCGCAGCCGAAAGAAGCTTATACACCGGCAGGTTTTCTGGACCTGGATGCCATGAAGGCAGGCACGAGGGTGCAGTGCAAAGCCAGTGCGCTGGAGACGGTGGTGCCGGACAAGGTTGTGAACTTCTGGGATCACAAGGCAAAGGTAAAAGTACAGATGAACGGGGCCTATGCGCCCTTGGGACAGCGCTGCACCGTGTACGGTACCGTACAGAAAGCAGCGGACGGAAGTTCCTATATTTATCTGGAACGGCTGGAAAGCGTAGCATAAAACTCACATCATTATGTTATAAAAAGTAATAGAGGGCTGCACGGAATGCAATGGAAAGGGCATTTTGTTGCAGCCCTTTCATTGTGTAATTTCCCAAATTATTTAATTACCATAATATTTCGGACACGTAAAAACACAGTTTCGTCATAAAACTGACTTAAAAAAAACGTTTTTTCCTGCCATACTTTTAACGGTAAAAAGGCAAAATATAAAATAATAGGTTTAGAATATGTTTTGTTTTATTTGAAACGGATCAGGAGGTTAATGATGAAACTGAAAAAATGGCTTACAGGGACCGTGCTTTCCATCTGCCTGCTGGTTAATGTAATGGCCATGCCTGTGGCATCTGCCGGTTTGGCAGAGGATTTCCTGAATAAGAACTTCCCGTCACTTGCCGCGTTGCAGGAAGAAGGCAAAGGAAAAAGCGCGCTGCTGGAAGGGGCAGAATTTGTGGAACGTCTGCGTGAACTGGCTGGCATGGGCTTGAATCAGCTGGATCAGTGGGGCAGTCAGTTAAAGGAAAAAGGGACCGAACTGGTGCTGGATCATTTTGCCGGTACGGTTAACGATTATGTGAATGAACAGGCGCCTTTGAAAGTGGAAGCAGGCTACGAAACAAAAATCGTGCCGGTGGTGACCATCGGCAGCAAGGGATACATCGGCGCGGCCCAGGTCAGCGGGCCCAAGGAACAGGTGGAAAAGTGCAAAGCGGCTCTTACTGTGGAAGGCAAGCTGGCGTCAGGAGCTGTGCGTATCCAGTATCTGATTCCCATAGATGTGAACCATCCCGTCAGCCTGGATCAGGTCCATCGGGTACAGGGGGTGGGCGTCACGGCCCGGTTGGATTTAGGAATGCCGGAATAAGGCTGGCGCTTTTTAGGCTCTGCATCGTTTGTAAGAAATAAGTTGGTTTATAGAGCATAACCGGTGAATTTTGTGTTTCAACCGCCCATATGATATAATAAAAAAAATCGTTGTCTGATCGGCGATTTCATGAGTTGAACTTGAAATTGCATGACTGCAGGAATCGTTGTATTGCATTTTCTGAGGATGGGATGGAGGCGCAAAAATGAAAAAAGTTGCTACATTACTGACAGCGTTTACCCTGGCGTTAGGCGTTTCTGTTTGCAGCGCGGTACAACCGGATGTAACCGGCGGCCCGGGTCTGATATGCCGCGACGGCGTCTGCGAACTGACGCCTGCCGTTGCCGGAAGTGGGGAACAGACCAGAATGGCGGCAAATGCCAATCCCTATAACAATGCAGTACCGGACGTAGAGGCCAAGTGGGAGAAGGACATGCAGCCAGGCCCCCGGGACGTGTTCGTTGCCAATACGTCGGAGTACCAGGTGGGCATCGTGTATTTCGTGAATGCGCCAATCCGGAATTTTAAAGTTCTTGCGCTGGAACTTAAAGAGATGAGTCAGGCAGGTAAACCGATATTCAATATCAAAGAACTGTATACGAAGGACGTGTTGCGTCCGGAACGGCCCCTTCTGGTGAAAACCGCGCTGTTTGGTTCCATTCCCAACAACGGGTTTTCTTACACCGATGGGTACGGAAAGATCAGGTATTATGCCGTTAGCGAAAGTGGTATGGATGGTTCGGTGGTGTTCAGTGAGTTCTGATTCTGCCGGATATATTTTAGTCTTTGATATTTTAGAAGATAATAGGTGTATAGCAAAGATTTAAAGAGATAATGGAAAACGATTGAGAAACAAGTAAGGCGCAGCCGTCAACCGGTTGCGCCTTTTTTTGTATATAGATTATAATTTGTATCAGTGCAGCTTCAGAGAAAAACAGTTCTGCGAACAGTTTATGTAATAATATTATGATTAAAAATTGTGATTGAAACCCAGCGAAAATCCGACAGCATGATGTCCCGGGTTTTTGTTTTTCATGCCGTTGGAGCTGTGGCTGAGTATATAACCCAGGCTGAAGGAATTATTTTTTGTGTACTTCCAGGTCAGACGGGGGCCCACACGCCACATGAAGCCCCAGGGGCGGCCCTGGGCAGGAAACGCTTTATTGTAAATAAGGAAGGAACCGGACAGTTCCAGATCGCCGTACAGTTTCCCGCTTAAGGGCCGCTCCCAGCGAATCATGGCGGCAGGCCCCAGCCCTACGGCGTTACTGTCCCGATGGATTCCTTTTTCCGTAGTGTAGCCATGGGCACGGGTAACAGTTAAGCCCCGGTGGAATGTGAGGCCTGCGTGTTCGTGGGCTTTTTGGAAAAGGTGCAGATTATAGTTGTTGATAAAACGGTCGTCAAACATGCGGTGCTGCAAATATTCGGCCTGCACTTCCACATTTTTGGCCATGACCTGGCAGGCAGTCTGTATGGCGAAAAATGATACGAATGCGGTCAGGCACAGGATTTTCATATGTATGGAACAGACATTGCTTTTCATGGAATTCTTCCTGATTGTATAAAAATGCGACCGTTGCGCAGGTAACCTGCCCGGCGCAGGTCAGTTCTTCATCACAATTTATTATAAATTTTTTGCAGCAAAATGAAAAGAATATCTTTGGAAAATTTGTGCCGGTAATTTCGAATATGCTGATGAAACCGCAATTTGTTTTGCAGAAAATCTTTATATTGCTGCATATCTGTGCTATAATATCCTATATATAGTGTAGATATGAAATTTTATTTGATACCGGGGAGGGTTTTATATGAAGAAGTTTTTATTACTGCTTACCATGCTTCTGTGTGTTGCTTCATCCTGCTTTGCTGCGGAAGAGCGCACTACCAAGGATATTTTTGCGGACACTACCATTGCCAATGTGGTGATTACGGGAGACCAGCTGCGGGTGCGGACCCATCCGGACCTGGACGGGTATATCATTAAAAAACTGGACAAGGGTACCGTTTGCAAATTTATGAACAAAGTGGATGACAAGAACGGAACGGATTCCTGGATCTATATCATTATGGAAGACGGTACCGTGGGCTGGGTATTCGGCGCTTACGCCCGGATCGACGGCGTTGTGGAATAAAAGTAATGGAATTGTAAGGCATGTCAAATAATTATTAATACAAAAAATGTGAAAGAGGGGCTCTGTAATGAAAAATCTGAAAAAATTTGTTGTGGCCGGAGCATTGGGCGTTCTGACACTGGCGCTGGCCGGCTGCGGCGGTGGAGATAAAAAGGCGGACAATGCCAAACCGGATGCCAATAAACCGGTAATCGTGGGGGTGAATCCGGGACCTCACGCAGTAATCATGGAAAACGTGAAGAAGATTGCGGAGAAAAAGGGCCTGAAGATTGAAATCAAAGAGTTCAGCGATTTTGTGACACCGAACGCGGCCCTTGCAGCCGGAGAAATCTGGGCCAACAGCTATCAGCATGAACCGTTCCTGAAGGCTACTATGAAAAAGGAACCCAAGTTCAAGCTGGCCAAGGCCTTTAATACGGCCCTGTTCCCCATTAATATCTATTCTAAAAAACTGAAACCCGGGGATAAAATTCCCGATGGGGCCAAGATAGGCATTCCTAACGATCCGACTAACGGAGGCCGCAGCCTGTTGCTGCTGGCGGCCAACAACCTGATCAAGGTAAAGGATCCCAAGGATATTACCACCACAGTACAGGATATTACGGACAATCCCCACAAATTTGAAATCATAGAACTGGAAGCGGCGGCCATTCCCCGCAGCCTCGACGACTTGACCTGTGCGGCTATCAATACTACCTATGCGCTGAACGCGGGACTGAACCCGGCAACGGATCCTATTGTTAAGGAAACGGCGGATTCCCTGTATGTAAACATTGTAGCTGTACAGGAAAAAGACTTGAAGGATCCCCGGCTGAAGGTGTTCCAGGAAGCCTACCAGTCCAAAGAAAACGGCGACTTCATCAAGACAAAGTTCCCTGGGTCCGTATATTTGGGATGGAAGGAATAAATTGCGGTCTTCATAGTTGATTTATCAGTTGCCGGGCAACAGTGCCCGGTGGTGAAAGGATAAGCGAATATAATGGATATCAGGAAACGAATCGATGTGCTCTGGCCTTACCTGCATGCGATTCCCGAACCTGCTTTCCGCGAAGTAAAAACCTCCGCCTTTGTTGCGGAGGTTTTGCGTAAGGCAGGGTATACTGTGGAGGAAAAGGTTGGTGGCACCACGGCGGTAGTTGGCATCCTGGACAGCGGGAAACCCGGACCGGTAGCTGCCCTTCGCAGTGACATGGACTGCCTTTTGTTCAAACAGGAAGACGGTACGGAAAAAGCCATCCACGCCTGCGGCCATGACGGTCACATGACCACGGTGCTGGCCGCGGCGGAATGGCTGGCAGAAGAAGGGATTCCCTGTGGGAAACTGAAAATTTTGTTCCAGCCTGCGGAAGAGATCGGCAAAGGTGCCCTTGCCATGATCGACGCAGGCGTTGCAGACGATATTGATTACCTGTTCGGACTTCACGTCATGCCCGTGGACATGGCCCGGGCAGGGGAAATCATCCCCCAGATCAGCTGGACGGCCTGCACCCTGATCGAAGCAGAAGTGCGGGGCAAGGCGGCTCACGGCTCCCAGCCCCACTTGGGAATCAATGCCATTGATGCGGGTGCAGCTATTGTAAATGCAGTGAACGCGCTGCATTCGGATCCGCTTTTAGGCGGCAGCGTGAAGGCCACCCGTTTCCAGGGGGGCAGCGGTTCCCTGAACGCTATTTGCGACAAGGTAAATTTGGGTTTTGACCTGCGCAGCACCTCTAACGACGAAATGCTGAGACTGCGGCAGAAGGTGCGGGATATCATAACCAATACAGCGAAGGTGTACGGGGCAGAAGCGGACAGCCACATTGTGGGCACATGTCCGGCAGCGGATGCGGATGCAGCTCTGCTGCCGCTGGTGCAGGAAGTAATCGTTGACGTGCTGGGACAAAAGGCTCTGCTTCCGGTAAAAGCGATTACCGTAGGCGAAGACTTTAATTTCTTCAAACAGGAACGGCCTCATTTGAAAACTGTGGACATGGGGGTTGGGTGCAACCTGATCCCGTGTCTCCACGATCCGGCCATGACCTATGACCGGTACGCACTGGAAGGAGCGGTGAAGCTATTCCGTGAACTGGTGATGCGGGTGTTGCGGGAAAAACCATAACATTGTAGTTTTATGTGAAGCTTTCCAAATTTTTGTATTGACCTGTATTTAGCATCAAAGTCAGGAGTGAAACCACTATGAAGCTGCAGGAACTGCCGGCTCGGGCCTACCTTGCGCACTTGCGCCGTCACCCGGTACCGGAACTTATGGATGAGGAGTGTGTAGCGGCGCTGGCCAACGTGGAGGCACAGTTTGGCGATACCATTACCCACGGTGCGGGGCTGGAAGTGCGGCTGGGCAATCCGGCACGGTTCGTGGATTACGTTATGTGCGTGGATCAGGACAGGATCCCTTCCATCCAATGTATCTGGTACGAGATAGACTATGCGGATTTTCTCCGGGGTGGGGAAATTGCGCCCTGCCTTTTCATCAATACATCTGATTATAAGCAGGAAGAAACGGATATACAGGATAAGGGCGTAGCGGAAGAAAACGGCACGCAACGGCGGGATACGTCTCAGGCCGATGCTAAGGCAAAAGAATTCTGGGACAAGGTACTGCCTCCCTTTGCCGGGGAAAAACGGGCGGCCCGGCTCCGGGACCAGCTGGACAGGGTCATAGCCCTGCTGCCGCCGGATGCGACGGTCAAGCAGATTGGTACCATGTCGCCCCGGGGCGAGCTGGACATCCTCCGGCTTGTAGTCATTTTCCGCCAGTGGGACAACCTCTTTGTGTGGCTGCGGGAGGCGGGCTGGCCGGGGGATACACAGGCTATGGAGCAGGCGCTGCTTCCCTGGAAGGAATCCCAGGGTTATGCCGTAAACGTTGATTTGGGCGAACAGGGCCTGTTGGAAAAGACGGGAATGGAAGTGTTCGGCCGCTGGCGCCATCCTTTGATTGTAGATAAATTTATCAACCGTCTGGAAGAGTCGGGGCTCTGCCTTCCTTCCAAAGGGGCGGCGTTGCGGCGGTGGATCCGGATCCTGCCGGACGGCGAACCCTTCATCCAGACGCTGATTTCCTATTTTAAACTGAATTATGCCAAAGGACGCGTAACAGAGGCCAAGGCGTATCTGGAGCAGTCGCCCTACATTCACCATCACTATTTTTCCCATTACGAGGGGCCTGTCCGTATGGACATGGAACTGACAGACGGAAAAACGGTGCTGCCGGAAGAAACGGCGCTGGCCCGGATTCGGGAGTGCAAAGAAAACCGGGTGCCCGCAATCCGCTTTTATGGTGGTGAGAACTATGAGCCGTTGGAACGGATTCTGCAGGCCTGTAAGGCAGCAGACATTCGGGCGGAAATCGTGCTTTCTTTCCGGCAGAAAGCACAGGAAAATACAGGCGCTGCTCATGGGCAGAAAGAAAAACCACAGCCTGACCGTAGCCGTTTGGCTGCCATGGTGGAAACGGGGGCGGACAGTTTCCTGATTGACATGGAAAACGATACAGATAAAACGGCTCTGGCTGTGCTGACTGTATTAAGGGAGTTGGGGGCCGCCAATGTGCAGGCGCGCTGGTTTATGCACAGCGCCAACGCCGGAAAACTGGCGGCGGTAGTAAATGCCGCGGAAGCATGCGGCGCCACGGAACTGATCGTAACCGGCATGAAGTCTTCCCGAAAAGCCAATGAAAACTTCCCGAGCCGTGAGCAGATAGCCGCCGCTGCTGAATTCATTAAGGACTACTGCAAGCTTAATGATAGAACTGAAAGTACACGGGAAAACGGAAACCGGGAAGTTGATTCGGATCAGACTTCAGAAAGTATTCCGCAACAAGTCGGAATGCAAATCGTTGTAGAATCCTGTTTTTCCCCATTGCGGGCTTACATGGAAGGCGAAGATCCGAAACGCAATGGCAACCGGGGGATCGAACGGGGCTGCGAGGCAGGACGTTCCTTTATGGCATTGCGGGCAGACGGCAGTTTTGCGCCCTGCCTGTATTGGCCGTGGGAAAATTCCGGCAGCGATGAGGGGAGCAAGGTGTTAAAGGAACTGACGGACTATTGGGAACAGTCCCCGGAGCTGCAGGTGTTGCGTGAAACGGAGGAGGACCGTCCGAGCTGCGCAGGCTGCTGTTATGAACGGCGCTGCCTGCCATGCCAGTCTTTGAAAGACAGCGCTTACCGTTGCCCGTTGCACAGGGATTGACGGATGAAGAACACTCCGCTTTTCAGGAACTGATTAACAGTCTTGTTTTTTTATAAATATTTTGCAAATAAATTACAGCTTCTCCAGCCTGTTTTGAACAATAAAAATAAAGAGAACCAAAAGGCTTTACGTACAGTTTTGCGTAAAGCCTTTTTTACTTAACTTGTTCATTGTGCTATAATAAATCAATATGGAAATATGCGGATTTATTCAACGGGTCACGCATGTTGCGGCAAAGCAGGATGTAGAGATCTGGTTATAAAGGGTATAAGAGAGGTCTGTTATGAAAAAGTATTTTATGATAGGGCTGGGTATTGTATTGGCCCTGTCGCTGACCATAATATTATACGGCGCGTGGCTCAATGACCGTGGCGAATTCCAAATTGCCAAACGCATGAGCGAACGGAGCATGGAACTGCAGGGAACCAAAGCTTCTGTGCGGATGATCCGCCCGCGCTTCAGGCTGCAGACAGTCAACTTTTTCTCAAAAGATATGACGGATGCCGTGGCTTTGTCTGAGGGGCGTATTATCGAATGCGTAGCCCCTAAGGGAAGTCTTGTAAAAAAAGGCGATACGATCTTTATTATTAAAAATGAAGAGCTGCCGTTGAAAATCAAGCAGGCGGAGTCCAATATCCTAAGCGCCCGGGCGGAAAAGCATAGTAGGGAAAACCAGTATAAACGGTTTCTCTTGCTGAAGGATAAGGATGCTATCTCCGCCCAGCAGTTTGACGATGCGGAAGCGGCGTACCATGCGGCGGTGGGGCAGCTTGAGGTGGCGGAAGCCCAACTGGGAAACCTGCGCATTCAGGAAGAACGCCAGAAGGTTATTGCGCCGCTGGACGGTAAGGTACTGATGCTGTACAGGCAGCAGGGCGCCTATGTGCAGGGCGGTATGTCCCTGGCTCTTGTAGGCGATTTCAGAAAACTGTATTTTTCCACGGCCTTAAACGATACGCTGGCCCAGCATATTACAGTAGGGCAGGAAGTGGAAATGATTTTCAGCAATAAGGACTTCAAAAAAGTGTATGACGCTAATTTTGCGGCGGGAAATCTGGGAGACAGACAGACTTTTATCGCATCCATAGCGGAAATTACGCCGCCTCTTTCCCAGCCGGCAGTCATGCGAAATGTGATATGGCAGGCTGACAATGGGGCGGGGCTGCTGGAGCCCCAGACCTACGGTGATGTAAGCCTGCAGGCCCGACAGGCCTATGAAGCGCTGACCGTACCTCTGGCCGCTATGATCGACAGCAGTAATAACAGTCTGTATGTTGTGAAAAGTGATAATACCCTTGAAAAACGTGACGTGAAGACCGGTAGTAACGACGGAACTTATATTGAGGTGCTGGAAGGATTATCGACAGGTGATGTAGTGGTAACTTCCGGCGCCGAAGGTCTGAAGAGCGGAATGCGGGTAACAGTGTCGGTACAAGGAGGTGACGGGAAGTGACAAATGACCAGATCTTTAACCAGAAGGCACTGGACAAGCTTCGTTCACCGGATAAACTGGACAGCATGATCCGTATTACCGGTCCGGTAGGCTGGATGGGGCTGGTTGCAGTAGCTGTCCTATGCTTTGCTATCGTTCTGTGGTCTGTGTACGGTTCCTTTACGGAAAAGGCGGATGGCCAGGGACTGATTCTGGATTCGGCAGGCATGGTGACCGTGACCCATGCATCGGCGGGAAAAGTTACGGATGTTTATGTAGTACCCGGCAACCTTGTGAAAAAGGGCGACCTGATCGGACGGGTGGAACAGCCGGAAGCGTCGGCGGACATGCGTATGGCCGAGTACGGGACGGGACTTGCCACGGACGACAGGGATCTCCAGAGCCGTGTGTATCAGTATGACGCAATGCGGCATCAGCAGACGGCCCGGGAAAATATTTACTGTGATTATGACGGTATTGTAAGCGAGGTAATGGTTAGGGAAGGCCAGATCATTTCTGCCGGGTCTTCCATATGTGCTGTGCGGCTGACCCAGGACCGGGAGGATATGGTAGGCGTATTCTATATTCCTGTGGACCAGGGGAAACGGGTGGAACCCGGCATGACGATCCAGCTGGCCCCAAATGGGACGGATGTTAGCAAGACAGGCAGCCTGATCGGCATCGTGAAAAGTGTTTCCCAGTTCCCGATTTCCGCGGAGGGCGTGAACAAGGCCGTGGGCAATGCCCAGCTGGCCCAGTATATCCTGTCCAAGGTGGGGGGCGCTGCGGCAGAAATCAAATTCGAACTGGTAAAGGATCCGGAATCTGAATCGGGTTATCTGTGGACATCCGTTGTAGGGCGTCATAAGCCGATTACTCCGGGCAGTTACTGTACCGGTTCTATTGTCATTGAGCGGCAGCCGCCAATTGAGAAAGTCTTTTACAAGATCAGCCAGTTGCTGAGAAGCCGGTGAGTTTATGGATATAAGAGAACGGATCCGGCAGTTTTTTGCCGGAAAGGAACGTGTCCAGGTTCCCACGATCCTGCAGATGGAAGCTACGGAATGCGGCGCTGCTTCACTGGGAATGATCCTGGCCTATTACGGGCGCTGGCTTCCGTTGGAAGTGTTGCGGCAGGAATGCGGCGTGACCCGGGACGGCAGCAATGCGGATAACCTGCTGAAAGCAGCCCGGCGTCAGGGCTGCGTAGCCAAGGCCTTCGCAGGCCGCAGCCAGGTGCTGCGCAAAAAAGAATTCCCGTTGATTCTGTTCTGGGAATTCAATCATTTCCTGGTTCTGGAAGGGTTCCAGGGAGATACGGTGTACCTGAACGATCCGGCTATGGGTCGCAGGACGGTGCCCTGGAATGAGTTTTTGGAATCTTATACCGGTGTATATATGAAAATTACGCCGGGTGAAAACTTCAAACCTGAAGGGGAACCTTACAGTATTGTCAAAACGGTGGCAGCCAAGCTCAGGGAGGACAAGTGGGCTCTTACCTTCCTGATGGTGCTGGGGCTCTGCATGATCATTCCGGGACTGGCCGTCCCGGTCATGGGGCAGATTTTTATTGATGATATTTTTTCCCTGAAGCATCCGGAGTGGATCTTGAAGCTGCTTTACTCCATGCTTGGGGTCATGGTACTGTTGGGCTTGATGACGGCCATGCGGGCGGCGGTCCTGACATACTGGCAGAAAAAGCTGACCATTGCGGATTCTTCCGGCTTCTTCTGGCATGTCTTGCGTCTGCCGGTGGCTTTTTTCCAGCAGCGTTATGCGGCAGATGTGGCTTCCCGCATCCAGTACAACGAAGATAATGCGGAAGTACTGTCCAATCAGGCTGCTACGGCAATCCTGGATCTTCTGATCGCGCTGTTTTATCTGGCATTGCTGTTCCAGTACAGTGTACCTCTTACACTGATTGGCATTTCGGTCAGTGTTGTCAACATTTTGGTATTTCTTTATATGCGCCGCCGTCAGGCCGACCTGATCAAACGCATCCAGCAGGATGCGTCCAAGGCTTATGGGGTGCTGATGAGCGGGCTGATGATGATCGAGAGCATCAAGGCCGACGGCAACGAAGGGGATTTGTTTGCAAAATGGGCAGGCTATGAGGCCAAGGCCACCGTCGCCAAGCAGGAAATGAAGTTATGGGCTATGAAAGTAAAGCTGCTGCCCCTTCTGCTGGCCGGGATAAACAGCGCCCTGATCATGACGGTAGGCGGCTTTTCCATCATGGAAGGCGTAATGACCGCCGGTATTTACATGGCCTTTAACAATTTGATCGGAAAATTCCAGGAACCTGTGCAGAAGCTTCTGCAACTGGGGGCTATGCTGCAAAATACGGAAATGCAGATGCAGAGGCTGGATGATGTGCGGCGTTATAAAATCGACAGCCTGAATTATCCGGACGATAGCCAGACGGTCAGCTTTACGGGAAAGCGGCTTTCGGGCGAGGTCACCATGAAAGATGTAAGCTTTGGTTACAGCCCGCTGGATCCGCCGCTGCTGGAACATTTTGACCTGCACCTTGAGCCGGGTCGCTGGGTTGCCGTTGTGGGCGCCTCGGGCAGCGGTAAAAGTACCATGGCTAAAATTGTGGCGGGGTTGTATGAAGAGTGGTCCGGCGAAGTGCTGTTTGACGGGGTAAAGCGCCGGGAGATCCCCCGTTCCGTGATTGTCAATTCGGTTTCCATGGTGGATCAGGATGTATTCCAGATCACGGGAACCGTGCGGGAAAATATTACGTTGTTTGATAAATCCATACCCTTTGCCGATGTGGTCCAGGCGGCGCAGGATGCCTGCATCCATGAGGATATCCTGAAGCTGCGGGGCGGGTATGAAGCGGAAGTAGCGGAAGGCGGTATGAATTTCAGCGGCGGCCAGCGGCAGCGGCTGGAAATTGCCCGGGCTCTTGCCATGAATCCATCGCTGCTGATTCTGGATGAAGCCACCAGCGCCATTGACCCTATGACAGAACTGAAGTGTCTGGACAATATCAGGCGGCGGGGCTGTTCCTGTTTCATCGTGGCCCACCGTCTTTCTACAATACGTGATGCGGATGAGATCATTGTGCTGGAAAAGGGTAAAGTAGCAGAGCGTGGGACCCATCGCCAGCTCATGGAGCAAGATGGGCCTTATCGCCGGTTGATTGAAGAACGCGAACAGAAGGAAAAAGACGGGCAGGGACTTGACTGATGCCGGATTTGAGAGGAGAAACGCTGATGAAGCTGGTTTCGGGTGAGCGTTTCCGCTTGTCGGATGAAAATAAATATATACGAATGGTCTCCGGAAGGCTGGAGGTCTATGCTGTTACGCGCAAAAAAGTTTCTTTCCGCCAGATTTTCCTGATGGAACTGAAGGCGGGGGAGGCTGCCTTTCCGTCCATGGACGAATTCGAACAGATCGATATACAAGTCTATGCGGTAGATGACAGCGAGCTGGAAGAAGTGTCTTTTGGGGATACAGATGACCGGACGCTTTTGCCGCTGATGCGTAACTGGTTCCGGATGCTGCTGGACCAGTCCTGGCTGCGGTTGCTGGCTGACCGGGGCGATGAGGTGCTGCAAAAATGGGAAAACGGTTCTGTGCTTTCAAAAACTGCGGGTTCCCATTCCGAACTGATTGAGGACTTTATCGATAACGAAGGCATTTTTTCCATGTTGCTGGGCCTTCGTTTTACCTCGCAGGACGAACAGCTTTCCCAGCAGATGGCAAACCGGGCGAAGCAGAAATACCGCCTGATGGATGAAACGATATCATTGTTGCTGGGTGGGAATGCAGCACCTGTGGGAGAATTCTCTACAGGCAGTGACGCGCTGGGGGACGCTGTGTTCATCGTCCGTTGTATTGCCCAAAAACTGAAGATGCCCGTTGATGATGTCAGCGTTTCGCCGGTGCTGGCGCGAAAACTGGACCGGCAGGGACTGTTGCGTCATCTTGTGAAAAAGGGCGGTATGCAGATGCGGCCCATCCGTCTGGAAAAGGACTGGTTCACCGGCGACAGCGGCGTGATGCTGGGGTATTATGGGGAAAAGCAGGAACTTGCAGCCCTTGTACCGGACACTCCGGTGAGCTATCGCATGATTACAGGCACAAATCCCGAGGGGGCGCCTGTTACGGCAGAAACGGCGGCCCTGCTGAACGTGAATGCGTTTATGTGTTATCCGGGCATGCCGGCCCATAAACTTTCCGTGAAAGAGTTTTTCCGCTTCCTGCTGCGTCATTGCTGGAAACCGGACTGGCAGAGCATTCTTCTGGTCAGCTTCGTGGCCGGGCTGATCCCCCTGATCACACCGGTCATTACGGAAACCATGTTTAAAGATATGATTCCCATACTGGATCGAAAAGGTCTTGCCACGGTGACCCAGGTGGCGATGGTGGCAGGCTTTACCACGGTAGCGCTAACGACAGTGCGGTCTGTTGCGCTGCTGCGCCTTTCTGCTTCGGCGGATACGAAGGTTAAGCCCGCCCTTGTGAGCCGTCTGCTGAACCTGCCGGTAAAATTCTTCCGCTCCTTCCAGTCGGGGGAACTGGCCAGCCGCATGATGGGCATGGAAACGATGATCCAGCTGATCTCTGAAGAAACCCTGGGCGTCATATTCAGTTTTGTCTTTTCTTTCTGGAGCCTGGCGCTGATGTGCTATTACAGCGTGAAACTGACAGCGGTGGCCATCGGGATATGGCTGCTTTATCTTGCGGTAGTCGGTTTTATTCTGCGCCGTCTTGTCATTGCCCAGCGGCAGATGACCCAGGCGAAGAATGCAACCCAGGGAATTTTGCAGCAGATCTTTACCGGTCTGGTCAAATTCCGCGTGCGGGGCGCGGAAGAGCAGGCCTATCATCTTTGGGGTGAAAAATTTGCCGCTGAATGGAAATGGGATTATGCGGTCCGTTGGCTGAAAAATTACAATACCATTATTGCGGCAGTGCAGCCTGTGCTGCTGTCCCTGCTGCTGTACTATTTTGGGATCCGCGAGCTGGCAAATGCGGCGGCTGACGCAGCGGCCCAGGCGAATCCGATCAATACGGCCCTGGGTGAGAGCACTGCGCTGACCGTTGCTGGATTTATTGCTTTCCAGGCGGCTTATTCGTCCTTCAATACGTCCATGAATGCCGTCATTCCTGTAATTGAACAGCTTTCCATCGTACGGCCCCTGCTGGAAAACCTGAAGCCTGTGCTGGAAACGGAGCCGGAAAGCTCGGATGAAAGACCGGACGCGGAAGTTCTTTCGGGCGCTGTGGAAGTTCGCGATCTCCGTTTTGCTTACGAGCCGGGACTGCCGGAAGTATTAAAGGGAGTCAGCTTCCGTATCGCCGCCGGGGAACATGTAGCTATTGTGGGCAAGTCCGGCTGCGGTAAATCTACGCTGATCCGCCTGCTGCTGGGCTTTGAAAAACCTCTCGGGGGTGCGGTGTACTATGATGGTCAGGACCTGGCGGAAATCAATGCTGCTTCCGTCCGTTCCCAGCTGGGCGTTGTCATGCAGAACGGACAGCTGATGACCGGGGATATTTTTCATAATATTGTGGGGGTCAATGACCTGACCATGGACGATGCCTGGGCAGCGGCTGAAGCAGTGGGAATTGCGCAGGATATCCGGGAGATGCCCATGCAGATGCAGACCATCATCAGTGAAGGCAGCACCAATATTTCCGGCGGACAACGCCAGCGCATCCTCCTTGCCCGGGCCCTGGCCATGAAGCCGCCCATCATCATCTGCGACGAAGCTACCAGCGCCCTGGATAACCGGAGCCAGGCCATTGTCACAAACAGCCTGGACAAGATGAAAGCAACCCGCATTGTGGTAGCCCACCGTCTTTCCACCATACGCAACGCAGACCGCATCATTGTGCTGGATAAGGGCCGCGTTGCGGAAAGCGGGACCTTTGACGAACTGGTGGCAATGAATGGAATATTTACTTCCATGGTGAAGCGGCAGCTGGCGTGACGGAAAGGCCGCTGAACCTGGGAATCCGTAAAAGCCCTTAGGGGAACGAATGTTTCGGAGCGACAGAAACCAAAATAATAATGTGATATAATTACATATCAGGTTAATTTCACTCTCACAATATAAATTACAGGAGGCATTGCCATGGAATTTAAAATGTTGCACTATGTTGTGGAAGATGCAGTAGCTACGATTACGCTGGATTATGCGCCGACCTTAAATGCGCTGGACATGAACCTGGCCCTGGAATTGGAAGCTGCCCTGAAACAGGCGGAAGAAGATGCGGCGGTGAAGGCGGTGGTACTTACCGGCGCCGGCCGTGCGTTCTGCGGCGGCGGTGACATCCGTTTTATGAAAGCCCATTGCGAAGAACCGGATTTTGCGGATACTTCCATGGGACCGCTGGCAGGAAAACTGTCTGAAATCGTTTTGTATATTAAGAAGATGACGAAGCTGGTGGTCTGCGCTGTTGCAGGGGCTGCTGCCGGCGGCGGCTGCAATTTGGCCCTGGGCTGTGATTTTGTTTTCGCTGCAGACAACGCTAAATTCCTGCAGGCTTTTGTAGGCATTGCCCTGATCCCGGATACCAGCGGCGGTTATATGCTGCCCCGGGCCATTGGGACCCACCGCGCCATGGATATGTTCGTAACGGGCCGTCCGGTAAGCGCGCAGGAATGCTTTGAACTGGGTCTGGTGAAGGAAGTCACCACGGCGGAAGATTTGCTGCCGAAAGCCACCGCTTTTGCGAAAAAGCTGGCTGCCGGTCCCACTCTGGCTTATGCTAACATGAAGAAGATGATGTTCGTCAGCATGTACCAGGGGTTTGAAGAATTTATCAAGGCGGAAGTTGCGCTGCAGAACGAATGCGCCAACAGCGCGGACTTTAAGGAAGGCATCACTGCGTTCCTGGAAAAACGGAAAGCTAAGTTTACCGGAAAATAAACTCTACTTTAGCGCTTGATTATTTTATGAATATTTCTGCTGTTCTAAACAAAAAAGAACTGAATAAAGACGACCTTATTTCCCTTCTGGGCCGCACCGCGCCCGACGAACTGGACCAGCTTTACGCCGCGGCTTATGCGGTAAAAAAGGAATGGGTAGGCAATGTGGATTATTACCGGGGCCTGCTGGAATTTTCCAACCGCTGTATTAAAAACTGCTGTTACTGCGGTATCCGCCGGGGCAACGAAGAAGTGGAGCGCTTTGACACGGCGAAGGAAGATATTATCGCTATGGCCCGCTGGTGTTATGAACAGCAGTACGGTTCGGTGACACTGCAGTCGGGGGAACGGCAGGACGATGGCTTTATTGATTTCGTGGAAGACGTGGTTCGGGAAATCAAATCCATCGGTAACGGTGCCTTGGGCATTACCCTCTGTGTAGGGGAACAGACAAAAGAGACCTACCGCCGCTGGTACAATGCAGGGGCACACCGATATCTGCTGCGGATCGAAAGCAGCAATCCGGCCTTGTATAAGACGCTGCACCCTCAGGACGGGCATCACCGGTGGGAAGTGCGTAAAGCCTGTCTGGATGCTTTGGCGGAAATCGGATACCAGGTGGGTACCGGGGTCATGATCGGCCTGCCCGGGCAGACCCTGGAAGATTTAGCCAACGATATTTTATTTTATAAAGAGCAGAATATTGCCATGATCGGCATGGGACCCTACGTAGTGCATCACAACACGCCTCTGGGGCAAAAGGTCTGCGAAGCAGGACTTGATACACCGGAAGCCCGGGCAGACCGTCTGCGGTTAAGTGTGAATATGGTTGCGGTGACGCGGCTTTTCCTGAAGGATGTGAACATTGCGGCCACCACAGCCATGCAGACCCTCCATCCTTTGGGACGGGAAATGGCACTGAAGGCCGGGGCCAATATTTTAATGCCCCTGGTTACATTGCCGAAGTTCCGCAGCCAGTACCAGCTGTACGACAACAAGCCCTGTCTGGAAGACGGCCAGGAGCAGTGCCGCAACTGCCTCAGCGCAAGGGTGGCTTCCGTAGGCGATAAGGTGGGCTGGGGACAGTGGGGCGACTCGCCGCACTTTTTCAATAATTTGAAATAGAAAAAAGCGACGCCCTAAAGGACGTCGCTTTTTTTGTGTCAGTTTATCAATGCCCGAAAATGGCGATATAACCGTTGACGAAGATGTACAGAACCACCAGGGGCAGGATGTAGGTTAAATAGAACCGCAGCCATTTGGGGAAGGCGATGCCGTTGCCGGTGTCAGCCTCTTTGACAAAGTTATCCCAGCCCCATCCGTAACGGCTGGTACAGAAGGCCAGATAGACCAGGCTGCCCAAAGGCAGCAGGTTGTTGCTGACCACAAAGTCTTCCAGATCCAGCACACCTGTGCCTTTACCCAGAGGCTGGAAGCTGCTCCAGATGTTAAAGCCGAAGATGCAGGGCAGGGACAGCACAATGATGGCAACAGTACCCAGCTTGATGACGTTTTTCCGTTCCCAGCCGGTGAGATCGCAGATGCAGGCGATGATGTTTTCAAATACGGCGATGACCGTGGACATGGCGGCGAAGGTCATGAACAGGAAAAACAGGGTACCCCAAAACTGTCCGCCGGCCATGTGGTTGAATACGTTGGGCAGGGTCACGAAAAGCAGGTTAGGACCTGCCCCCGGGTCTACGTTATAGGCAGAGCAGGCGGGGAAGATGATAAGCCCGCTCATAATAGCCACGAAGGTGTCAAGCAGGATGACGCAGATAGCTTCCCCTGTCAGCCGTTTTTCCTTGCCGATGTAGCTGCCGAAGATGGCCAGGGCTCCGATGCCCAGACTCAGGGTGAAGAAGGCCTGGCCCATGGCGGCGAAGATCACTTCATTGACTCCGTATTTAGCCAGGCGGCTGAGGTCTGGCTGCAGGAAGTAGGCCAGGCCGCTTTCCCCGCCTGGGAGCATGACGGAATGGATTGCCAGGGCGATCATTAAGAACAGCAGGCATGTCATCATAAATTTTGTGATCCGTTCTACGCCGGCTTCTACGCCCAGATAGCAGACCCCAAAACCCAGGACGACGGCTAAAACCATATAGCCGATCATAGTAACCGGGTCGGTGACAAGACCACCTAATACGCCGCCGATATCCTTGGCGGCAAGGCCGGTGAAAGCGCCGGTGGCCATTTTGTATAAATAATAAAACATCCAGCCGGTAATGGTGGTGTAGTACATCATCAGCATGACGTTGCCTAAAATGCACCCGTATTTGTACAGGTGCCATTTGGTACCTTTGGGCTCCAGAATGTCAAAGGATTTTGCCGCGCTGCGCTGGCTGGCCCGGCCTACGGAAAATTCCGCTACCATGATGGGAAGGCCCAGGATGGCCAGGAAGAAAAGATAAATCAGTACAAAAGACGCGCCTCCGTATTTTCCGGTAATATAAGGGAAACGCCAGACGTTTCCTAAACCGATGGCACAGCCTGCCGATACAAGTATAAAACCCAGACGCGTTGAAAAACTTCCCCGCTCCATGAAAACACCTCCGTTGTCTTGAATGAAAAATTCTGTAAACTTTATATTCATATTATAACAATTTGTGAAGTAAATTGCTACAGGTATGTGCAATAAACGAATAATGATTTTATTGACTAATAAACTTTGTTGTGGTTTAATATTTTATAGAATAGTATGCTGTTGCAAAAGCTGCGGCAGGGAAGATCCGGCACAGCAGAAACCTGCCGGGTTCTGTACTTTTTAAGGAGGAATTAGAATGAGCTTTTTCAGTGAATTTAAAGAATTTGCGGTTCGCGGTAATGTGGTAGATATGGCTGTAGGCGTTGTAATCGGCGGCGCTTTCGGAAAAATCGTTACTTCTTTTGTAAATGATATCGTGATGCCTCCTTTAGGAAAACTGGTAGGCGACGTAGATTTTTCCAACCTGTACATTAACCTGACCGATAAAAACTATGCCACTCTGGCTGACGCAAAAAAAGCCGGCGCGGCAGTCATCGCTTACGGTTCCTTTATCAATACGGTCATTGACTTCCTGCTGGTTGCTTTTGCCGTGTTTGTCGTTATCAAACAGATCAACCGCATGCGTAAACCGGCGGAAGAACCGGCTCCGGCCCGTACCTGCCCCTACTGCAAAGGCGAAATTGCGGACGACGCCACCCGTTGCCCTCACTGCACCAGCCAGCTGGACTGATGAGTTATTCAGAAAAAATTTGGTTACAGGTGGAATGAGTGTCTAAATTCTATTCAATGCAAGTGTCTATAATTAATCCGGTGCGAAACAAGATACGCGCGATAATGATGCTGGCCCTGCTTGCAGCAGGGCTGGTTTTTTGTGGTACGGCTGCTGCCGGTTTTGTTCCTGCAAACAGCCCCCGTATCAAGACCATGGGACGGTGGATACCCACGGATAACGGCAGCCTGAATGCAGGAAGAGGCGCTGTCATTGCTTCTGCCGAGTTTGAGGGGACCGGGGTGTGGGCCCAGATGTACAGTGATTCCCAGAGGGACGTGTGGTGGCTGAAAAAACTGGATGACGGTCCCTTTGAACGGTTTAAGTCCCATATGGGGACCAATGTGCTGTACCAGAACCTGCCGCCGGGAAAGCACCAGCTGACTATTATCCGTGAAACAGAAGGGATGCAGGGGGTAACGATCCTGCGGGGATTTTTCTTTGTAGGGGAAAAAGGATCCGTTGACCTGACGTCTGCAGCTACCCCGACGTCCGGCAATCCGGAACGAAAGGATGCTGTCGGTCCGGGAATCGTTTCCGGAAATAAAGACGGAAAGGAACCATTGCCCCAGGAACAGCCAAAACGCCGGAGTATTGAAATCATCGGCGATTCTGTGGCAGCAGGAGCCTTTATTTATCCTGAGGGCGATTATTTCCAGCGGGAAAGCGGTTATCTTGCCTTTGGACCCAGGCTGGCCCGGATGCTGGACGCAGACTGGAGCTGTGTGGCTTCCTCCGGGGAAGGTGCTGTTCGTAACAATGAAGAAAAAGCACCCTATACTGCCAAGCATGCGGAAGAGCAGATTGAACGGGCATTTTATACCCAGCAGGAGCCTCGCTGGAACAGCGATATGGATGATCCGGACCTTGTGATCCTGGCTTATGGTGAAAACGATTTCAATGATGCGGCCAACCGGCCGTCCGATGAATATTTTAAAACACAGTATAAAAAACTGATTTTAAAATTACGCCAGTTTCGGCCGGATTCAGTCATATTCTGCATGACTCCTGCCAATACCGTTACCAGCCGGCAGTGTGTGCCCGGCATGGGGGGTGCGGTGGCAGAACTTCGTGCGGAAGGGGATACCAGGGTATATTTTATTGATCTGAATGCCAACGGTCCATTGCTGGATTCCTCCGACTTTCTGGACGGGGTCCATCCTCTGGGAAGCGGTCATGAGAAAATTGCCCGGCATCTGCGGAACCGGGTTCAGTCAATCATGGGCTGGAACTGACAGGAATGCAAAGATAGGGATTTTATTTATAGCAATGGAATACTATCTCTGACATTTTGTAAAAAGGTTTTCACTAACTCAGTGTTAGCAGGGCGTTTCATTCTTTACAGGTTTGGCAGAAAAATTTCTGATGTTTCTGTTATAGAACGAAACTGGTTGACAAAATTTAAAATGCTATTTAAGATAATCCTATCGGACGAGTATACTTTGCTATACGTCCGACAGGATTTTCTTTTAAGATAGGAGAGGTGGAAAATGAAAAAATTTATTTGTGGAATAGTTTCTGTAGCCATGGCATCCCTGCTGTTGTTTGGCTGTGGCGGCGGCGCGGAGAAAAAAGCGGCCCCGGCTGGCGGTGAAGCCAAAAAAGTGGTAGTTAAAATTGGTGCTACCCCTGTGCCCCATGCGGAACTGTTGAATTTTGTGAAACCTCAGTTGGCCAAAGAAGGAGTAGACCTGCAGGTAATGGAATTTACCGATTACGTAAAACCGAACCTGTCTCTGTCGGATAAGGAACTGGATGCCAACTTCTTCCAGCATATTCCCTTCCTGGAAAAGACCTGCCAGGAGCGTAACCTGAAGTTAGTGGTGCTGGATAAGATCCACATTGAGCCCATGGGCTGCTATTCCAAAAAGTTTAAGAGCCTGAAAGAATTGCCTGATGGTGCCAAAGTTGCCATCCCCAACGATCCCACTAACGGCGGCCGCAGCCTGATGCTGCTGGAAGCGGCCGGTCTGCTGAAGCTGAAAGATGGCAAAGGCATTACTGCAACGCCTAACGACCTGGCGGCGAACCCCAAGAACCTGAAGATCATTGAAGTGGAAAGCGCTACGCTGCCACGTGCTTTGGATGATACGGACCTGGCGGTAATCAATTCCAACTTTGCCATGGAAGCCAAGCTGAACCCGGTTAAGGATTCCCTGTTCATTGAAAAGGATTCTCCATATGCTAACGTGATCGCCGTTCGCGCCGGTGACGAAAAACGGCCTGAACTGGTAAAAGTTGCCAAAGCGTTAAAGACTCCGGAAGTAAAGAAATTTATTGAAGACAAATATAAAGGCGCTGTTGTTCCGGCGTTCTGAGCTAAAAACTAGACTCTGAAAAATAAATAATTTGTGTAATTCATAAAAACTGCAAAGGGGAAGGCGCAAGAAAAACTTCGGAAAGGATTGCGATATTTCATGAGATGAAATTCGTCGTCGTGGCGAAACTGTTTGAGGGACGAAGTCCCGAGTTTCGAAGCCACAGACGAATGAATCCATGAAATGGCAATCCTTAACGGTTTTTCGGCGCCTTCCCCTTGCAGTTTTTATTTTAGGAAATTTATTTTTTCCGGAACTTTTCTTTTTCTCAGAATTGTGTTACAATAAACGCGAACAATTGTTTTGATTACAATGAGTTTATTATAAACATTTTTCGAGGTACAGACTATGGAACAGGCTGGTATTTTCGACGATCTGGTAAGTCAGCCGCTGGCAGCACGGCTGCGGCCTGAATCGTTAGATGAATATGTGGGACAGGAGCATTTACTGGGGCATGGAAGGGTGCTGCGCCGTATGATCGAGCAGGACCGGATCTCGTCCATGATCTTCTGGGGGCCTCCCGGTGTGGGGAAGACTACCCTGGCCCAGATCATCGCCCACATGACCCAATCTGTTTTCATCAATTTTTCTGCAGTTACCAGCGGCATCAAAGAGATCCGTAACGTGATGGAAAAAGCGGAGCGTAACCGGCAGATCGGTCAGCGCACCATTGTGTTTGTAGATGAAATCCACCGCTTTAACAAAGCCCAGCAGGACGCTTTTTTGCCGTTTGTGGAAAAGGGCAGCATCATTTTAATTGGCGCCACTACAGAGAATCCTTCCTTTGAGGTAAACGGGGCATTGCTTTCCCGCTGCCGGGTATTCGTGCTGCAGCCTTTGGCAGCGGATGATCTGAAAAAGATGCTGTGCCATGCATTGCAAAGCCCAAAAGGTCTTGGTGGACAGAAGATTGAAATTGCAGACGACCTGCTTGACCTGATCGCTAATTTTGCCAACGGGGATGCCCGGTCGGCCCTGTCCACCCTGGAAATGGTGGTACTGAACGGGGATATGGACGGGGATACGGTTATTGTAAACCGGGATATTTTAGAGCAGTGCATATCCAAAAAATCCCTGCTGTATGATAAAAATGGCGAAGAACATTATAACCTGATTTCCGCCCTGCACAAAAGCATGCGTAATTCCGACCCGGACGCGGCGGTATACTGGCTGGCCCGGATGCTGGAAGCAGGGGAGGATCCCCTGTATGTGGCACGCCGGGTCACCCGGTTTGCCAGCGAGGATGTGGGCATGGCGGATCCGAAAGCATTGGAGATAGCGGTGGCCGCCTACCAGGCCTGTCACTTTATCGGTATGCCGGAGTGCACTGTGCATCTGACCGAAGCAGTGGTTTATATGTCTTTGGCGCCTAAATCAAATGCCATGGAGGTCGCTTACAATGCGGCAAGGGTAGATGCCCTGAATATGATTGCGGAGCCGGTGCCTCTGGTGATCCGCAACGCTCCTACAAAACTGATGAAGGAACTGAATTACGGAAAAGGTTATCAGTATGCCCACGATACAGAAGACAAGCTGACCAATATGCAGTGCCTTCCCGATTCACTGTTGGGTAAATGTTATTACCAGCCTACGGATGAGGGTTTTGAATCCCGTTATAAGGAACGTCTGCGGCAGATCAAGGAATGGAAACGGCAGCACGGGGCGAAAACGTAAAGCGGTTATAGTGGAAAAGTTTGTAATAATTGTTTCTGTGCTTAAACATGTTTTGCCGCTTTTGTTAAGTATAAGACTTTTTAAGAAAACGTAGACGCGATTGCCGGCAACAGAGCGTTCTGCGTAAGGGAGCCTGAATATGGATGTGTTGGAAAAACTGAAAATTTTGGCAGACGCGGCAAAATATGACGCGGCCTGCACATCCAGCGGGCTGGAACGGAAAGGCGAAGGTTTTGCCATGGGATCTTCCCGGGATTTCGGCATCTGCCACAGTTTTGCCGGTGACGGTCGCTGCATCAGTTTGCTGAAGGTGTTGATGACCAACTATTGCAGCTTCGATTGCGCCTATTGCGTGAACCGCCGTAGCAACCTGACGCGGCGGACAGCCTTTACGCCCCGGGAGCTGGCAGACCTGACTTGGCAGTTTTACCGGCGGAATTACATAGAAGGACTTTTCCTGAGCTCTGCTGTGTGGAAATCGCCGGATTATACCAGCGAACAGATGCTGAAGGTATTAGAGCTGCTTCGTTATGAGTATCGGTTTGGGGGGTACATCCACGTGAAAGTGATTCCCGGGACGGATCCGGTACTGGTAGAAAGGCTGGGAACTCTTGCGGACCGCATCAGCGTGAACATCGAACTGCCTTCTTCCGGCAGCCTGCAGAAGCTGGCGCCGGATAAATCAAAAGAAAATATACTGTTGCCCATGAAGCAGATTCAATATAAAATTAAAGAGAACCGGCAGGGACGGGGACGTTTTGGCGGCATACAGCCGGTGGGAAAACAGAAAAACCTGGTGGATGGTGCAGCCGGCTCAAGAAATGGTTTTCTTTTGAAAGAGGATCCGCTCCAGTCAAACGCAGGCAAGGCTGTAACGGAAGGCAAAGTTCTTTTCGGTGAAAGTTTTGTAAGTCCGCAACGTTGCCTTGAAAGCTCAAATACTTATGCCTCACAGCCTGTAGACACCAAACTGTTTCAAAAGCCGTGGAAAAAGGGAGGAAGGACTTTTGCCCCGGCTGGCCAGAGCACCCAGATGATCGTCGGCGCTTCCCCGGAAAGCGACAGGCAGATCCTCCAGTTGACGGAAGGACTGTACCACCGTTACCAGATGAAGCGGGTGTTTTATTCGGCATATATTCCAGTAATGGAAGACAACAGGCTGCCTTCCCGGGAAATGGTTCCGCCCCTGTGGCGGGAGCACCGGTTGTATCAGGCAGACTGGCTGCTGCGCTTTTACGGGTTTACTGCATCGGAATTGCTGGATGAAAAAAATCAGCAGCTTCATCCTTATTTGGACCCTAAATGCCATTGGGCTCTGCGGCATCCGGAGCTGTTTCCGGTAGAGGTAAACCGGGCTTCCTTTGATGAACTGCTGCGGGTACCCGGTATCGGCACGGAAAGCGCGTACCGTATTGTGCGGGCAAGAAAAATGTGTTCTTTAACATGGGATGGGGTAAAAAATATCGGCGTCGTTCTGAAACGGGCCCGGTACTTTCTTTTGTGCAAGGGCAGGTCTTATCCATTTTTATCCCGAAACCGGAACGAGTTCCTGCTGGCCATGATGTCGCCCCGGGAACGTGCCCTGTTTCACAGACAGGAACGAAACTGGTTTCAACCCACTCTTTTCGATGACTTTGCGGATTCAGCAGGAAGGGCAGAAATGATTGACCTGAAAAAGGATGGGAATCCCTGGCTGTCGGTACCTGTTCTCAGTGACAGACAGAAAGAGGCGTTGCTATGCGTCAGGATACCGGTGTTTGGATAATGGATTCAGCAGCACAGAATCAGGCTGCCATCTCTCGGAATTTTCGCGCCGTTATTCCTCCGGTTACACCGGACCTTGTTTATTATTACGACGGTACCTGGGAGGGCTGGCTCTGTTGCGTTTATGAAAGTTATATGGCCAGGGAGATTCCCGGTGACGTACTTGCCGATGGGACAGGAACGAAAACAGCAGAAGAAAACCTTTTTTATTCAAAAGTAATTAAACATGACATGGAAAAGTCAAATCGTGTCTGCATTGGAATCGCCGATAAGATTGGTCATGGGTTTCTTCGGATTCTGCAGCAGGTGTTTTGTTCCTGCATACCCCACAAAGAAGAACAGATGCTGCTGTTTACCCATAAAGGATTCCGCTATGGAAGGGGGATCCTGTGCCTGCGGCAGGATCCTGTGGTTAAAAATGTCCTGAAAGGTTTGCATGAGCTGGGGCGGGAAATTGATAAATGGTACGGCTTTGTGCGGTTCAGCGACGTGAAGGGCATATTGGTGGCGGTAATTGGCGCGAAAAATAACGTTCTTCCTTTTATGGCTTCCCATTTTTGCGACCGGTACCGTAATGAAAAATTTATGATTTTTGACAAAAACCATAACATGGCATTGCTGTACCGCAGAGGGGAAAGAGCTATTGTTCCCGTGGAAGATTTTACTCTTCCGGAACTCAGCGAAGAAGAAAAACAGTATCGTGTCCTCTGGAAAAACTATTATGATGCCATTGAGATTAAACCCCGGCACAATGAGACCTGCCGCCGTACCCACATGCCGAAACGGTACTGGGATTTCCTGACGGAAATGACCGGGCAGGACAGTTGCGTTCTGAAATAATAAGGAATAAAATAAATTATGATAAGGTCTGAATTGTAATTGTTTTTTTATATAAGTAGCCTTGTGAGGGTGGATATGAAACTTCCGGACTTGATGTATACAGAAAAAGCAAAAAAAACAGAGAAAGGTTTCGGGGTCATTTGCGTTTTATTTATAATTACCGTGCTGGTGTTAGCTGAAATTGCCAGTGTACGCGTGGCAAAAATTTTTAACCGTGAAATGGAAAAGCAGGATATGCTGCGGGGAAAAATTACTGTAGAAGCCATTTCAGCTAACATTAAGGGAGACGTTGTTTTTGAAAACCTGTTATGGACGAAACCCGACGGAACTGTGATACTGAAGGTTCCGGAAGGATCCTTTCATGCCCGTCCCTGGGACGTAATTACCGGTCATTTCAAATCTACCACGATCCAGAAATTGGAACTGCACGATGCGCTTATTTCTGTAGGCTTTGATGAAAACATGCAGGTGGATTTTCTGGCCCGTAAGAAAAGAGGAAGAACCGGAAGACCGCATTCGAGAAGTCCTGTCTCGGAATGGATCGCGAATTCACCGGAACATGAGGAGGCTAATTTTAACCGGGACGGAAGAAAACTGAAAGCAGAAATTATATTGCATAACTGCAAATTGGGCGCCCACTATAGGAATCGTCATTACCTGATGAATAATGTGAATATGACGATGAAGCTGGACACATCAGATACTTCTTATATTGACCTGTCTACCGGAAAATTTGGCGGAACCATGGTTGGGGGAGGAGTATCCGTTGAGGGAACGGTAAATTTCAAACCGAAAAATCCGGAACTTGATCTAGATCTTTCTATCAGGGAAGTTGATCCGGCATCACTGGGCTTTGGGATGAAGATCCATGACCTGATGACAGTGGTTACCAAACTGACCGGGCCGGTGACCAGTCCCACCGGAAGAGGCACCGTACGCATGAAAGAATTAACGATTCCGGCCTTGCAATTCAAGGATGTAATCGGTGATGTAAATTATTCGGATTCGGTATTCCGGTTCTCGGACGTTAATGCCAGGGTTTTTGGCGGGCATTTAAAAGCGAGAGGAGATTACCATTTGGACTCCCGTAAATATAGTATTTACGGAAAAGGTACAGGCCTGGACAGTAAGCTGGCATTGAAGGATTTAAACTTCTCCTGTCTGATAAATATGAATTTATCGTTGCACTGTGACGGCAATCCCCGTAATATTCTTGCATATGGAAATTTTGAATCAGGAAAAGGCCATTACAGTTTTCTGCCCTTTGAGCGTCTGGAAGGAAGGTTTAGCAATAGATTCAAAGAACTTCATATCTACGATGCCAAAATAGTAACGGCTTTTGGTACGGTTAGTACTGATGCATTCAGTGTTGTTAACGGAAAACTGACATTGGAACCAGTAGTCTTTACAGATCCGGAAACCGGGAAGGCTATCACTATCAAAAAACTGCTCAAACACTAAAATAATAGAGATAAGGTGTGAGTATGCTGCATTTAATCTGTATTCCGGCCGGTTACAGCGCGGCCGGTCCGTTTTTTGACAAGGATTTTACTCATAATAATAATGGGGCTATGCTGATTGCTTCTTCCCGCAGTCTGGTACAAAATGCCAGGCTGCGGGGGATTAACGCAGCGAATTTTGACTATCTTGCTAACGAGGTCTTAAGGTTCTGCGGCCTGCATCGTGCAAGAAAGATCAGCCGCAGGACTCAGGAACTGATTCTTGGGGATATCCTGGACAGGCTGTTGCGTAGAGGAACGCTGACTTATTTTGCAGAGCTGGTTTCGAAAAAAGGTTTCCTTCATGCCGTCACCGTCCTGATGGATCAGATCGGAAGTTGCGGAGTGACGCCGGAAGAACTGGAAACTGCTTTTTCCCACTGGGATGGAAGGTCTCTTTTCTGTCGCAGAAAAGATGCAGAAGTGTCGGTCATATACAGGGAATATCTTTCGTACCTGATTAAGAACGATCTGTTTGATGTACAGGGGCTGTACAGGATCGCTGCAGAAGGACTTTCTGCAATAAAGAACAGGCCCTGCTCTTTTTTTTGTAAGACTTTGTATTTTACCGGTTTCTATCAATTTGATGCGCTGCAGCTGGAAATCATACGCCAACTCAGCCGCTTTCTGGACGTGTGGGTGGCGTTGCCCTATGAGGCGGGGCGGCCTGAGCTTTATGGCGCCACGGAATATACTTATGGCGCATTAATGGAATATGCAGTGGAGGAGCATCCGTCATTGCCTGTTCCGATTCGACGGACAGCTTCCCTTTGCCATATTGTACAAAATCTGCGAAACCCGGGCAGGATGAATGTACCTGCTGACGACGGGGTGGAAATATGGCAGATGGCGGACAAGAGATCGGAAGTGCGATCCGTTTTACGCGAGATAAAAGGGCAGATCCGGGATCATGCAGTTCGTCCCGATGAAATTGCGGTGGTCTTGCGCCGTATGGATGAATACAGCGGGATCAGGGCCCTGTGTGATGAATATGGCATTCCGGTTCAGATGGATGCCGGTGCTTCGCTTTCTTCCAATCCCTTATTCCGGTACGTTTTGTCCCTGTTGCAATTGGTATCGCTGCACGGAAGGGAAAAGGCAGAAGCCTGCATACGCTTTTTGTCCCTGCCCTTGCAGCGGTTCGCTGTGGGACTGCGTATAGAAACCGTTCTGCAGGTTGCGGGGAAGCGTTACTATACAGATTATGAAGCATTTATGAAATGCCTGTTTGAAACTGCGGAAGATATCCCAGTTGAGCTGCACAGTCTGTGGCAGGAAATTGAGCAGATTCCGCATGAGGCTACGGTGGACGAATATTGCAAACGGCTTACTGACATTCTGGCCTCTCTTTCTTTACTGCGTAAAATGGGATCGCAGTATCGTTGTGGTGCGATAACGCTGAAAGAATTTAAAAATATTGCCTGCGCATTAGAACTCATCAATGAAATACTGAAAATGCTGCCCCAGGATTATTCCGCGGGGGGATTTGCGGAAAAAACCGTTTCGTGCACAGATTTTTCCGAAATTATGGCAGAAACAGCGGAAGGGAAAACGATTTCCCTCAGTCCGGAAAACGGGGAGGGAATCGCTGTGCTTTCAGCTGTTAATCTGGAGGACGTAACCTTCCGTCAGGTTTATATCATGGGATTGCAGGAAAACCGGTTCCCCTTTCTGAAAAATGAAAACTGGATATACGATGACAGGGAAAGAAATGAGCTCGCATCCCTGGGAATTGCGCTTCCCTGTTCTGCTGACGGGTATAAGGAAGATATTCATTTCTTTGCCAATGCGTGCGCGGCAGCGCAGGAAAGGCTGGTTCTGACATTTTCAACAGAGGACGATCAAATTGCGTCACCTTATATCAATGAGATTAAATCCCTGTTTACGGAACTGAAAATACAGCAAAAGACAGCGGTCCCTAAACTAGAAGAAAGCCTTTCAAAGCAAGAACTGGAGCTGGGGCTTGTCCGGAACGGGGCGGAGGATCGGCTTGGCGAGATTACGGACCTGCTTCTGGTTGAAGCAGGTGAGAGTGACAGGAAGCGAATCCGGAATGAAGAAACATGGAACGGCAAACTGAAAGAACCTTCTCTTATTGAGGACGTAAGCAAGAATATAGGCAACCGCTTCAGCGCATCCGGACTGGAAGATTTTCGCAAATGTCCTTTCCGATTTCTGGTGCGGTACGGCTGGCGGCAGCAGGAGGCGGAAAATACGGAAGAGGATATCAGTCCAATGCAACGGGGCGATATTCTGCATGTGGTTCTGGAACGGTTTATCAATCTGCATTTGAATGAGCAACTTGCCGCATGCCGGTGGGATGTGCTGCAGGATGAACTGGAAATGGTTTTCTCGGCAGTTTGCAGGGAAATGGAGGAAAAGGGAATCCTTTATGCCGGAGATTTCTGGAGGCTTGACCGGGAACAGCTGCGCCTGATGCTGCAGCGCTGGCTGAAACAGGAGATAGAATACAGCGCAAAAGGAAGCTTTGTCCCTGTATATACCGAAAAGGAATTTGGCAGGAAAAATGCCGTGGGGGTTTCGGTTGGTCTTAACAGCGGGGAACAAATCTTTCTGAACGGGAAGATAGACCGGATCGATAAGGCCGGGAACGTCTATTATATAACGGATTACAAAAGCGGAGATGCACCGGGACAAAGTGGATTTCTGGACAGCGACCTGCAGATGCCCCTGTATATCCTGGCTGCGGAAGAGATCATTGCAAAGCCGGATGAAGCAACTGTCATTGGCGGCGGGTATTATTCATTAAAGGAAGGGGCGCGAAAAAACAGTTTCCTGTTTTCCGATGCCCATAACAGAGCGAAGCAGATTCCTTGGCGGACTTGGTCGGAGAAGAAAGATAAAGACGGGACCAGACATGTTTTTACAGATGCAGAAGCTCTGCGAAAGGAGTTTCATGAAATGCTGGATGGGATGATGGAGCGCATAAAGGCTGGCAGTTACGTGCCTACGCCTTATAAAGAGTGCGCAAAGTTTTGCCCGGCAGCCGGAATATGCCGTTACACAGTAGTGACACCCGGATGCAATGAGGAGGAGAACAATGGCTGAATTTGAGTTTACGCCTGCCCAGAAAAAGGCTATTCAGTGCATTGACAGGAATGTTTCTGTATCCGCCGGCGCCGGGAGCGGGAAGACACGGGTGCTGGTGAATCGTTTTTTATATATTTTGTCGCTGGGCTTATGGAAGTCTGAAAAACGAATCCTGCCCCGGGAGGTGCTGGCGGTCACGTTTACACGTAAGGCTGCGGCGGAGATGCGGGAACGAATCCGAAACGAAATGGATAAAAAGATCAATAGCGGTACGGATAAGGCGTACTGGCAGGATCAGCGCAAAGGACTGGCAGGTTCCCAGATCGGGACTATTCACAGCTTCTGCAGCAGCCTGTTACGGTCGCATCCCGTGGAGTGCGGACTGGATCCGGAGTTCTCCGTAATGGAGGAATCCGATTATAAAGAGTTCTTGCAGGAGGAAACGAGGGACCTGCTTCGCAGCCTTCTCCATAAAGGGGAATCTTCCGCTGTGGCACTCTGCACGGAATACGGAAGCCGCAGCCTGTTGACCCAGACGATATTTCTGTTGCAGAAGGGCGTTTTGTTTCAGAAGGGGATATTTTCCCGGAATTATCAGGAGTGGAAGGAGTCATTGCGGCAGGAAGCTGTATTACTGGGAGAAGAGTTTTCGCCGGAACTGGTGGCTTCCAGTGCTCCGGTGAACCGGGCGGTGTTGGAAAAAAATCTGGATAAAATTCACGAGGCTCTGGCTGAACCGGAGTTGCCCGGACATATTGCTTTTTTAGAGGACGTCTGCCGGCAGCTGAAAAAGCAAGGAAAGAACAAGGAAGTTATTGGCGCTTTGAGAGACCGACTTCAGAGTGTATTGGCCTATCCATTAGTCGCCAGGTCACTGACACTGTTGCCATTATGGGAAGAATACCTTCTTACCGTTCAGGCATATCTGGATAAAAAGAAGCGAAAACTTGGAAGGCTGGGGTTCGACGATCTGGAAACAATGGCTCTGGATCTGCTGAATAATCATCCTGAAGTGCTGGCAGGCTGCAGGAGCCGGTTCAAATTCATTATGGTAGATGAATTCCAGGATACCAACGAGCGGCAGCGACAGCTGATTTATCTGCTCTGCGGCGGGGACGCTGATGTGCTTAAGGATAAAAGACTCTTCGTAGTAGGTGATCCAAAGCAGTCCATTTACCGTTTCCGCGGGGCAGATGTAAGCGTTTTTGCAAGAGTCCGGAACGAAATCCAAAAAACGGGAGGGGAGGATATCCTGCTGGATGATAATTTCCGGACGGTAGCTCCTGTGCTGGATTTTTGTAATGATATTTTCCCCGGAATGATGGGAACAGAGCGGTCCTGTGATGTTTATTATGAAGCGCTGCAGTCTCACAGAAAGAGTGACAAAAAACCTGAGCTGCAAGTGTATCATTATAACAGCGATTTTTCTTCCGATATTGTAAGGGAAATAGAAGCGAAATGGCTGGCAAAACGGTTGAAGTCATTTCATCGGGAAGGGATCGCCTTTAAGGACATGGCGGTCTTGATGCAGAAGATGACCTATATTTCCGTTTTGACGAGTGCCTTTCGGGAACAGCAGGTTCCCTGCACTGTTGTTGACGGAAGGGGATTTTATGACCGGATCGAGATTCAGGATATGATGAATCTGTTTTCATTTATACTGAATCCCCACGATAACCTGAATCTGGCAGGAGTATTGCGGTCTGTTTATTTCGGGCTGGATGATGAAATCCTAACCAGGTTGCTGCTTGACTTGGCAAAGCATAATAAAGAGACAGGAAAAAACCATTCTTTATGGGATTTTTTACAGGAATTGCCTGTAAAAGAAGCAGAAAGAACGCAGTTGGTATGTCGGAGCGTTGCTGTATTGAAGCAAATCCTGACTGCGGGAACCGTGCTGAATCTGCCTGATTTCTGCCGGGAACTGCAGGCATATCTCCACCCGGAAACGGTGGCAGCCATGCAGTACAACGGGGAAGAGCAGCTTGCCAATATCCGGAAATTTTTCCGAATGGCAGATGAATTTGCTGCAGACCAGCAGGGAACGGTACAGGATTTTATACTGCATTTGCTGCGGATGCAGGAAGAGGGAGTTAGGGAAGCAGCTGCCGATGTGGCCGCAGAGGATGCGGTTCAGCTTATGACAGTGCATAAATCCAAAGGGCTGGAATTTCAGGTAGTTTCAGTTCCCTTCATGGATGCTGCAGGGAAAAGGGATACGGAACAGGTAGGATATAGCCGGGAACTGGGGCTGGGGATATCTGTCCGTGATTCGGGCGGACAGCTGGTGTCCAGCCCTGTATTGCGGGAAATCAAGCAGTCTGATGGAGAAAAAGAACAGGAAGAAAAAGTACGGCTGTTATATGTGGCCATGACCCGGGCCCGGGACAGACTGGTTTTATCAGGCGGTTTTAAAGAAACGAAGGCAGATTCAAAAACTGTTGACTGGATGAAGGTTCTTCTGCAAAATCTGCAAGAGGACAGTGAAAGAATTGTCAGGACAGATATTGACGTAAGTGAAAAGGCGGAAGAAGAGAAAGCAACAGACGTTTCTGTACAGAACCGGGAAATTACTTCAGACGCATTTTCTCATGCAGTCAGGAATTCGGAACCGTTAAAATACTTCGGGGAAAGTGCTATGACGCGCTTTTCCGCTTCTTCATTGCAGGAGTATGCATGGTGCCCCCGCAGTTACTATTATCGGTTCATTGAACAGATTCCTGTGGCTGATGAGGAGGAAACGCACGGAAGTACGCTTCCTGCAGCGGTACTGGGAACCCTGGTCCATGAAGTGCTGGAAAAATACGGGAAATGGCGTATGGCTAACCGGTTTGCAGAGGATGATGCAGTATGGCGCGGTTTCTATCTGGAGAGCATGGAAAAATTAGCGGAAGGCCGGATAAATCTTGCTGTCGGGGCGGAAGAGATGCTTCGAAACTATCTGCAGTCTTCTCTGTATAAAGACTATTCCTCCCGGCAGAAATTTGCGGAATACAGCTTTCAACTTCCCTTGCTGAAGGATGAAAAACATACTTACATTATTACCGGTTTTATAGATGGTATAGCCGAAGCACCGGACGGTTCCCTTCAGATCGTGGATTATAAGTCCGGACAGGTTCCGGGGGAAAAACACGTGGCCGACGGATATGCCTGGCAGCTTACACTGTATAAGCTGGCGGTGGAATCATTACTGGGGAAAAATGTAGGAAAAGCTTCGCTGCATTTTATCCGGAACTGCAGTGAGTGGATTTTGCCAGACCGGGATTATAAGACGGAAATCATGCAAATTTGCGGTGAAATTGCCGGGAAAAAGACGGAAGAAGATTTTGGACCGAATATGTCCCATTGTACTGACTGTCCCTTTTCATACATGTGTAGAAGGTGAAGGGCGGTTCCGGTGAAAATGGAAAATTTTGGTGAATTCTTTTAATTTTCAGGAGAAAACACCACTAACAGTGCAAAGTGTGGTAAAATGATAGTGTCGTAAAATGATAGTGTCGTAAATTGTATAGCATTCCTGACAGATTATTGGACAGAATAATATTAATGTATATTACGCTTGAAAAGGAGTGAGGAACATGGCAAACGTATCACAGGAAACCATGATGTTTAAAAGGAACCGGGAAAAGGCTCCTGTGGAGCAGACCATAAAAGAGGTTTGCGAAGCATTGAAGGAAAAAGGCTATAGCCCGAAGGATCAGCTGGTCGGCTATCTGCTCTCCGGTGATCCAACATATATTACGAGCTATAAAGATGCCCGCAACAAGCTGCGTCAGTATGAAAGATACGAACTGGTAGAAGCATTGCTGGAAAACTACCTGGCTGTAATTCAAAAATAGGATCGGGTACCCTGATGAGGATAATGGCTCTTGATTTAGGTACTCGCACCATAGGCGTAGCTGTCAGCGATGTGACCGGGCTGATTGCCAATGGTATAGAAACCATACGGAGGACATCGCCTGAACGGGATTTCTCCAGACTGGAACAGCTTGTTGCCCAGTGGGAAATCGGCGAAATTGTATTGGGATATCCGAAAAACATGAATGGGACAATCGGGGAACGGGCCAAGGTGTCTGAACAGTTTGCAGAAGAACTGAAGGAACGGTTTCCCGGAATTTCCGTTGTGTTATGGGATGAAAGGCTGTCTACTATAGCTGCGGAACGTGTCCTGATCGATGCAGATCTGCAACGTAAAAAACGCCGGAAGGTAATTGATATGATGGCTGCTGTCGTGATCCTGCAAAACTATCTGGACAGCAGATACCTGCGTAGGTCCTGAAATTTACTGCCCGTTTATTCGAAAACGCGGCGGATTGTTTGCGGTTTGTCCTGATGTAGCAGACGGAATATCCTGTTGTTAGAATCTGTGTATATTTCCTGAGTTGATTAGGTGGATAAGAGTGGAAGAAACTTCTTCAAAAAACAGAATCATTATGGGAGGGGCGCTGGCAGTTTTAGTTGCCATTGCCCTTATTATTAAATTAGGCGGCGGCGCCGCCGCGAAACTGGCAGAACAGATGTTGGCTGCGCAAAATGTGGTTTCTGGAACTGTAACCTATGAAAAAGTCACTGCCGGTTTTGCAGGTGATGTAGAGATCCGGAACCTTATATGGAAAGCTCCTAACGGGGACGTAAAAATGGAAATGCCGCTGGCCACGGCTTCCGTAAATTTCTTTGACGCGTTGCGTCAGGGAGGCGGAATTGGATCTGTTTCCAACATTGTTTTTAACAGACCGAAATTTTACGGAGTATATGAAGAAGGTCAGGGATTGGACCTGCTCAACCTTTTAAAACTTGCCGGCCAGGATTCAAAGGAAGCTCTGGGAAAAAACAATGAACCGGTGAAGCCTACCGGTTTTCGTGGCCTTATTGAAGTAAAAGATGGCGCCGTTGAACTGATTTCAAACGGAAAAAAAGTTAAGTTGGATAAATTGAATTCCCAAATGGCTTTTAAACAGTATCCGTTGCTTCGGGCAAGCGCAACAGCCAGCAAAGGAAGTTGCGACCTGGTCCTGAACATGGTCTATGAAAACGGGGCGGCCCAGGTGACGGGAGAGGCAAAAAGCGCCGAAGTGGCAGATGTGATGGCCATGTATCCGGATTTAAAGCATATCACGGTAACTGCCGGAAAAGTGCCTACGGTAAAGGTGGATGCTTCAAAAGATAAGGGAGGCTGGCATATACGTCTGGACGGAAAGCCCCGCAATATGGCCGGGGAATTTTTCGGAATGCATTTTTCAGAGGGAGAAGGAAACTTTACAGCAGACCGGGATGAAGCTTTGCTCCAGGATATCCGTGCAAATGTTAACGGCATGCCGGTTGTGGTTAATGGGAAAATAAAAAGCGGAAGAGGAACTCCGCTGCCCCCTGTATTTGATCTGGCTTTTTCCGCTGACCAGTTTAAGACCCAGGCTTTAAGCAAAGGACTGTATCTGGATGACGGCGCGGTCAATATTTCCGGAAAAGTAACGGGGAACGCGGTTGAACCTAAACTGGAAGGGACGTTTACAAGTAATTACTTATATGCTGCGCCACTTAAGCTTACCGGTCTGCAGGGACAGTTTGTGTGGGACGCAGGAAAGCTTGTGCTGAAAAATACCGGGGCAATGGGGGCAGGTGAAAAAATTGCCGTAAACGGTTTTTTGTCCCTTGCCGGAGGAGAGTATGATTTATCCGTGTCCGGGCAGAATCTGGATGCCGCATTGCTTACGGACAACCGGGTTACCGGTGTTCTCTGGATGAAAGCGCAGGTCACCGGGAAAGACAGGGCGGATTCCGCCGTGGGAAGCGGACAGTTTGCTATGCAGAAAGGAAGATACTATCACACAGAGGGACATCTTCGCAGCGATGAGATTCGTTATATGGAAGGGGAAATCCTGATTGAGAACGGAAAGTTTGGAACAAAGGATGCTGCGATGAAACTTGGAAGAAATAAATATAAGATATCTGTAACTGAGGGAGATAAAGAGGCTGCGGAAATTAAAATCGGAGAGAAGCTTGCGTCTTCCCTGTTTTGATTTAAATTTTTATAAAGGAGTAAAACACGATGGAAAAAGATATGAAGGAATTAATGGAAGAAGAATCGGTGGAAACTTTTGAATTTACCGATGATGAAGGACTGGATCATTGTTTTGTAGTGGAAAGCCGCTTTAAAGTGGGACAGGATGACTATGTGGCACTGCTGGAAGTAGATCCTGCCATCTTTGAGGAAAGTGAAACCTGCGATTGCGGTTGTGACCATGAACATGGTCACGCACATGATTTGTCTTCGTCGGATGAGTGCGGCTGCGGTCACGATGATGGGGAAGAAGTTGAAGAGCCGAATATTATCCTTGCTAAAATCACGGAAGATGAAAACGGAGAAGTAGATATTCAGGTTCCTACCGATGAAGAATTTGAAAAAGCGAAAAGTGTTTACGAAACTTTGGATGCATGAAATGAGCACGGGTGTGGCGCTTCGGTTCTGCCGTAACGTGTATATGAATTGACGTCGGGTATGAAGATTCATGGATTGGTGCTTCCATGAGTGACTTTTGACGACCGGAGGTAATAGTTTTGTTTAAACGGGTGATACCATTATTGCTCGCATTTACCCTGATGCTGGGACTGGGTGCATACTGGCTGCTGTATTATACCGGGAACAATACGGAATATGCCAGGGGCCATCGCTATCTTGTGACTATTAAACCTGGGATGACAACCGCTGATATAGCGGACCTGCTCCACAAAAAGCATCTCGTTAAGACTCCCGAGGCATTCCGAATGGAGGCCCGTATACGGGGTCTGGCCGGGAAGCTGGAAGCCGGGCGATACGAGATCATCGGGGGTATGTCAAACAGTGAGATCGTAGATATCCTTTCCAAAGGGCAGACTTATAATGTGAAGTTTACAGTTCCGGAAGGATTTAATGTGGTAAAAACCGGACGGAAGCTGGAAGCGGAAGGGTTAGGTGACGCCCGGAAGTTTGAAGAGGCTGCCCGTAATTACACACCGTATCCCTACATGGAGACCGATAATCCCCATGTGATATTTAAAGCTGAGGGGTTTATCTTCCCGACTACGTACCAACTGGATCCGGATATGTCGGAAAAAGAGATCCTGGCAATGATGGTCCGTACCTTTAATTCGGAAATGAACCGGGAAAATATTCCTGCCCTTGCAAAAGAGAAGAAAATGAATTTGCGGGACCTTGTCAATCTGGCGGCAATGGTCGAACTGGAGGCCGTTTTCCCGGAAGAACAGGCCCGGATTGCCGGGGTGTTCCTGAAGCGTCTTCATATTTATATGCCGATCCAGTCTGATACGACAATACAGTATCTTTTGGGCGCACAGAAAGAGGAAGTCACAATAGCAGATACAAAAATAAGAAGCCCTTACAATACGTATCAGAATACGGGACTTCCGCCCGGCCCGATTGGATCCCCGGGGATGGATGCGATAAAGGCGGTGCTGTACCCTGAAGTAACGGACTATCTGTATTTTGTGGCGGAAAAAGACGGGCATCACCGGTTTACAAAAACCTATCAGGAACACCTTAAGGCAATTGAAGATATTCATGGAAAAGAATGATGATGCCATTCCTGTTTGACTGATACGGCAGGAAAATCCGGGTAGTATAATTCCGCTACGGTGTATAACTTCCGTGAGCGGATACCGGTTTACAAGTTGTAATAAATAAAAAAATCGCGGGTAATTTAGCCGCGATTTTTTCATAAAGAGGTTTTGAGAGGCGTGACTATGGAAAAATTGAAAAAACCAGAACTGCTGGCTCCGGCCGGTAATATGGAAAAGCTGAAGATGGCCCTGCTTTATGGCGCAGATGCGGTGTATCTGGGCGGAAAAGTAATGGGTCTGCGGGCATTTGCAGGGAATTTTTCACTTGAGGAAATGGAACAGGCTGTAGTTTTCGCCCACAGTTTGCAGAAAAAAGTTTACGTAACAGTCAACATCTTTGCGCATAACGAAGATTTAACAGTTTTACCTGAATACCTCAGGCATCTTAGGGAGATAAACGTGGATGCCCTTCTGATTTCCGATTTAGGGGTATGGTCTGTAGCCCGGGAGGTGGTCCCGGATATTCCCTTGCATGTCAGTACCCAGGCAAACACCACAAACTGGGCGGCTGTGAAGGCGTGGGAAAATCTGGGCGCAAGCCGGGTGGTACTGGCAAGGGAGCTTTCTCTTGAAGAAATAAAAGATATTTCCCGAAAAACCCGGGTAGAACTGGAGACTTTTGTTCACGGGGCTATGTGTATATCCTATTCCGGCCGCTGCTGGCTCAGCAGTTACCTGACCGGCCGGGACGGCAACCGGGGGGCCTGCGCACAGGTATGCCGGTGGGAGTTCGGGCTTACGGAAAAAAAGCGCCCTGGTGAAATATTCGATGTGGCAGAAGATGAAAGAGGCACGTATATTATGAACTCAAAAGATCTGTGCCTGCTTTCCTGCCTGCCGGATCTGATTCAGACGGGCGTTTGCAGCTTCAAGATTGAAGGAAGGATGAAAAGCGCCCATTATGCAGCCAGCGTTGTCAGTGTGTACCGGCGGGCGATTGATGCCTGCTGGCAGGATCCGGAAAATTACAGGGTCTGCCAGGAATGGCTGGAGGAGCTGGAAAAGGTTTCCCACAGACCGTATACAACAGGTTTTGCTTTGGGAAAACCTGACAACAATGCACAGGTTTACACGACTTCATCTTATTTGCAGACCCATGAATTTGTGGGACTGGTTCGGGGATGGACAAACGGCAGGCTGACTGTGGAGCAGAGGAACCACATGAAAGAAGGAGAAATACTGGAGGTCTTCTGCCCGGACGGAAGCCTGCGGTCTTTGACATTGCAGGATATGCGGGATCAGGACGGTAATCCTATTACCAGCGCTCCCCATGCCCAGCAGGTTTTTACCTGCAGAACGGAATCGGAAATGCCGTCTTCATCAATTTTGCGGCGCCGGATAGTGTAAATTTGTAGTGGCGAAAATATTGAGAATATGGTACAATGAAACAGTAAATTTTTGCAGGTTAAAGAAGGTATGAAGCGTTATGGAAAGAATAGGCAGGATATTTAAGTTCATGAAGCAACATGACTTGGATTGCATTGCTATTAAAGACGTCTGTACGATTCGTTATCTTACCGGCTTTACAGGGGATTCCAGCATACTTTATGCGGACGACAGGATTGCGGTACTGATTACGGACGGGCGATATACGGAACAGGCCCGTTCCCAGTTGAAATACTGCCGGGTGCTGGAATACAAGGCTGATCAGGGAAACAGCATATGGAATACGGTTGCGGAGCTGGCAGGCAAATACCGGAAGGTCGGTTTTGACGGAGATGCCTATTCTTTTGAGGACGCCAGGGCCCTGAAAAAAGCTCTGCCGGAAAACACGGAGATGGTCAGCGTCAGTCTTCGCGGACTGCGTATCATCAAGGACGAGCGTGAACTGGAATGTCTGTGGCAGGCGTTCAAAATTTCAGATGGCGCTTTTGACAGGCTTCTGAAAGAAATTAAAGCAGGGATGACAGAAAAGGAACTGGCTGCCCGGCTTGAGTATTACATGCGAAGCCTTGGCTCCGAAGGGGTATCCTTTGATACGATCGTTGCTTCAGGGCATCGAAGTGCCCTGCCTCATGGAGCCCCCACCGATAAGGTACTTGAAGTTGGAGATTTTGTAACCTTTGATTTTGGGGCCGTATATAACGGTTATCATTCCGATACGACAAGAACCGTAGTGATGGGTATGGCGAATTCATGGCACCGGGAAATTTATACCGTCGTCCAGGAGGCGCAGTATCGCGGCATCAAAGGGGCCAGGCCCGGTATTACGGGGAAAGAGCTGGACGCAATGATTCGGGACTACATCGAATCCCGGGGCTATGGAAAATATTTCAATCATGGCCTGGGACACGGGGTAGGTCTGGAGATTCATGAACTGCCGAATATTAACAGCCGCGGTGATACGGTATTAAAAGAAGGCATGGTTTTCAGTATCGAACCGGGCATTTATATTCAGGGAAAGGGCGGAGTCCGTATCGAAGATACCGTTGTTCTGACCTCTGAAGGCGCCCACAGCCTGACCGGATTGAAGAAAACCTTGACGGAAATTGTATAAAAGGGTAATATTAAGTGATTTGAATTAATTATTTAGCAGATTTCATAAAGAACACAGGAGGATGTATCTATGGTATCTACCAACGAATTTAAGACTGGCCTGACCGTCACTATCGACAATGATCCCTGGCAGGTTGTGGAGTTCCAGCATGTAAAGCCGGGCAAGGGCGCAGCCTTTGTTCGCGCAAAAATGCGTAATCTGGCGACTGGCGCCGTTGTAGAGCGTACCTTTAACGCCGGGGAACGTCTGCCGAAAGCTAACATTGACCGCCGGATCATGCAGTACCTGTATGAAGGGGACGGCAATTATGTGTTCATGGACAACGATACTTATGAACAGACTGAACTGACCAAAGAACAGATTGGCAACGGTATCAATTTCCTGAAAGAGAATATGGACGTTAAGGTCATCTCTTATGAAAACCGTGTGCTGGGAGTAGAACTTCCCAATACAGTGGAACTGGTTGTTGTGAAGACTGAACCCGGTATTCGCGGCGATACCGCAACCGGCGGCAGCAAACCTGCTACCATGGATACCGGATATGTCGTAAAAGTACCGCTGTTCATCAACGAAGGGGATCATCTGCTCATCGATACCCGCAGCGGGGACTATATCCAGCGGGCATAAAAGAATTTTTACCGGGGGCTTCTGAAAAAGAAGTCCCTTTTTTGTTTTATTCAAAGCATATAGGTCAACAAAACGTTTATTTATTCCTGTTCATGTGGTATAATAATACAAATTTTAATAATGGGGAATAATGCCTGTTCCGAAGATTTTAAACTGTTTCTGAAGATCATATATTTTGGGATATTTATTAAAGAATAAATGTCTTTGGGACGTAATACCGGAGACTGAGATATTTTATTTTCAAAGGTGCGAATATGGATCGGCCGGCAGTTTTCGGATACAGCTTCCGACAGGATCCGAGGAGGTACAGATGGCAGAAGAGATGAGTAATGTTGAAGCGGCCCGTTCCGGTAAAAATCCTGCGCCAGTTCCTGAAGAGGAAGAGCTTGGATATATTGAACTGGCTGATGATGTAATTGCCATTGTTGCCAGCCTTGCAGCACTGGATGTTCCAGGGGTACTGGAGATGAGTACGGGGTTCCGGGAAGGGATCAGTAATTTTCTGGGGAAGAAGAGCCTGGCAAAGGGTGTCCGGGTAAAAGTGACAGGACACAGTTGCCGGATTGCCGTCTATGTTACCGTAGAGTATGGATGTAATATTCCTGAAGTAGCCATGAAACTCCAGAAAAAAGTAAAAAGTGCAGTGGATGAAATGACAGAATATACGGCTGAATTCGTGGATGTGCATATTGAGGGCGTAAAACGCAGGGAAAAAAGTGAGCTGGAAATCAGTTTTAACAGTCCGGAACCGGATAAGTCGGACAGCATTTTTAATTAAGGAGTGTGAGGTATATGGGAATACCTGATCGAATTATACTGACGCTGTATACTTTTCTGATGGCTGTCTTTGCTGTTGTCTTAATTTTAACTACATTGGGCATGATTCCGTCTAATTCTTTCATGAATATTATTACTGCCCTTCCAGGAAACTGGGAGTTTGCGGCAGGAGGCGTCGTTCTGTTCCTGATCAGTGTGCGGCTTCTTTTAGCAGGAATCGGTGTATTCAGCGATACAAATACACTGACACTGTCTGATGCGGACTCCGGAAAAACGATTGTTTCAAAACGGGCGCTGGAAAATTATATAGGTGATATAGCCCAGGAAGTGTATGGGATATATGGTGTAAAAGTGGCGGTGGAAACGGAAGATAAAACCACAATCAATGCCCGGATCCATGCTTCGCTTGAACCGGGGGTAAATGTCTTTGAAATTACGGAAGAGGTTAAGGATAATGTCAAGGAGACGATTAAAAAAGTCGTGGGGCTTGAGGTAAGGAATATTGAGCTGTACTTCAAGAAAATTAAAAGCAATACGAAGGAAAAAGGGTAATGAAGGGGAGGTACAGCGATGTTTAAAGATATATTAACCGACATCTGGCTCAATTATCGCGGTCGCTTCCTGTGCTCATTGTCCGGGTTATGTATAGCGTCCCTGTTTTTGATTGCAGGTTTCTGGCAGACGCTGTTCCTGCTGCTATTTGTTTCAGGCGGTTTTTTTATCGGCTATAAAATCGACAAGAAGGAAGACCTGGTGGAATGGCTGGACAGGCTGCTCCCACCCGGGTATCACAAATAAATGGAGGCTGACCTTATATGATTCGCAGAGTTGCAAGGGAAATGGTACTGCAGAGTTTGTTTCAGATGGATTTTACCCAGGCAGATCCTGAGGAATCCCTGAAAATTGCCCTTGAGGTGCAAAGGGATGAGGAAAAGAGTGAAGAAGCGGAAAAAGCCTTCGGATATGCTGAAAAAGTACTAAAAGGAGTTTCTGAGAATCTTTCGGAAATAGATGGGCTGATCGGGAAATATGCCATTAACTGGGAAGTAAAGCGGATGCCGGGTATTGACCGGAATATTCTGCGTATGGCAATTTATGAGATGCGTTTTGCAAAAGAAAAACTGCCCGTTACCGTTGCCGTGAACGAAGCGGTTGAACTGGCCAAGACTTTTGGAACGGAAAAGTCGTCCCGTTTCATCAACGGCGTTTTGGGAAAACTGATGCGGGAAGAAAAATGACGGAAGAAGTTTATCTTGGCGTTGATACAAGCTGTTATACAACATCGGTTTTGTTTATGGACCGGCAAGGCAATGGGATTGCCGAAGCCAGAAGGGTCTTGCGTGTCAAACCGGGTGGCTGCGGGTTACAGCAGTCGGAAATGCTGTATCAGCATATCCGCAATCTTCCTGAGTTACTGGAAGAGGCTTTGCAGAGTCATAGTTTTTCCCTGCGGGGTATCGGTGTATCTGCACGTCCCCGTCCCCGGACGGATTCTTATATGCCTGCGTTTCTGGCAGGGCTTGGATTTGCCCGTTCGCTGGCCGCTCTGAACAGGATTCCGGTGTGGCAGATAAGCCATCAGGAAAACCATTTGGAAGCTGCCCTATGGTCTGCAGGAGGCCCGGATTCGGACCGATTCTTTTTTTTACATGCCTCCGGCGGGACAACGGATCTGTTAATTGCAGAGAAAACGGAAAAAGGCTATAAACTGTCAGAAATTGGAAGCAGTCTGGATCTGCATGCCGGACAGTTTGTAGATCGCGTCGGTGTTGCGCTGGGATTGCCCTTTCCGGCAGGACCGGCTTTGGAAAAACTGGCTGAAGAAGCAGACAAAGTTATGGAAATCCCTGTTTCTGTACATAAGACGCAAGTGAGCTTTTCCGGGCCCTGTACCGCGGTGATTCGCAGAATAAAAGCAGGTGATGTTCCGCCTGCAGTAATAGCTGCTTCCGTACAGTGGGGACTGGCGGAAACGTTTCTGCGAATGATCCGTAATGCCGCTGCGGAACATAATGTGAAGCAGGTGATCCTTGCAGGTGGCGTATCTTCCAACCTTTGGATCCGTAAGCACATGGAAACCAAATTGGCAAAACGAAATATCCGTATATGGGTACCTGAAAGCCGTTACAGCGGTGATAATGCAGCCGGCTGTGCAGCATATGCGTATCGGCAGGGAGAACGGCATGGCTGAAAAACAAATCTACACTGTTTCTGAAATGAACCGTCTCGTTAAAGGGCTGGTTGAAGGCAGCGGGGACGTTGCAAACATACAGGTCAGGGGGGAAATAAGCAATTTCAAGCGATATCCGTCCGGACACTGTTACTTCTCATTAAAAGATAATTCAGCCGTTCTGAAATGCGTTATGTTCCGTCATCAGGCGATGCACCTGGTAAAATTTCCCGAAAACGGCGATACGGTGGTAGCGATCGGAAGCATCCGTGTCTATGAAAGGGACGGCATATATCAGCTTTATGTTGATTTAATGAAGGCAGAAGGCATCGGCTCCCTGATGCAGGCCTATGAAAAACTGAAAAATAAACTGGCCGGAGAAGGTTTATTTGCGGAAGAAAATAAAAAACAGCTTCCTGTGTATCCCCGGAGGGTCGGAATTATAACATCCCCGGCCGGCGCTGCAGTACGGGATATAATTACCGTATCCCGCCGCAGGGATCCTGGCGTGCAGCTTTTCCTCTTTCCTGTGGCGGTACAGGGAAAAGCGGCTGCAGGTGAAATTGTCCGGGCGATTCGGTTCATGAACCGGCATCATCTGGCTGAAGTACTGATCGTAGGACGCGGAGGCGGCTCCCTGGAAGACCTGTGGGCTTTTAACGAAGAAGCTGTGGTTCGCGCCATTGCGGCGTCTGACATCCCGGTGGTTTCTTCAGTGGGGCATGAGACGGATTTCACCTTGTCCGATTTTGCTGCTGACAAACGGGCTGCAACCCCTTCACAGGCGGCGGAAATCGCAGTAGCGGATGTGAAGCATTACCTTCGGCAGGTAGAAGGGGAACAGGAAAAACTTATTACATATATGCAGCATATATTGCGGGAAAAAACACAGGCCTGGCAAAGAGCTGCAGATAACCCGATGATGAGCAGACCGCTGCAGATTTTTGAAAAGCCCGAAGAAAGGCTGGACCGTGCCATAATGCGACTGGCGAATACACTCCCGGTAAGGCTCCAGAACAGGGAACTCCGGTTGCAGCAGGCTGTCCGTATATTGAAAAACCCGGAACGGCTTCTTACAGAACCGGATAGGCGGTTGAAGGCGGCTGTTAAGGTGTTGCGGCATCCTGAAAAATATCTGGAGAAGCCAGAACAGCAATATATGATTTTGGAAAAGGCATTAAAAAACCAGAAACGGTTTTATGAATACTATGATAAAAAATTTTCCGGGCTTGCCAAGGACATGCGCAGGGGAATAAAAGACCTGACAGAAAGGAAAAGCCGGGAACTGGCGCTGTTAACAGCCCGTATGGATGCTGTAAGTCCTCTGAAGGTCTTGGGCAGAGGCTATTCCATGACGATGGATGAAAACGGTAAACTGCTGAAATCAGTAAACGCGGTACACTGGGGAGAAGAGATCCGTACAAGGTTGAACGACGGGGAAATATATTCTGTCATCCAGCAAATTGATCCGGCAGAAAGAAAGGCGGAATAATATGGCAGGGAAAAAAACCAGTAAAAATATAAAATTTGAAGAGGCTCTGGCAGAACTGGAGTCCGTTGTGGATAAACTGCAGAACGGAGATCTGCCGCTTGAAAATGCCATAGAAGAGTTCCAGCGGGGGACGGAGCTGAGCAAAATCTGTCTGGAAAAGCTGAATGCAGCAAAAGCAGCGGTGCAAAAGCTGGTTGTGGATCCGGATAATGAAGATGACTATCATGCAGAAGAATTTGCGGACCTGGAAGAAGAAAATATAACTGCTTCCGACCGGGAGGATTAAAAATGGATTTTCAGCAATACTATGAAAACAGAAAAAAGCTGGTAAATAATTTTCTGGAAAAGAGAATGCTTAAAAAGGGCATTTCCAACGTGGACGAGGCAATGAAATACAGCCTTCTGGCCGGCGGAAAGCGGCTGAGGCCCATATTGCTGATGGCGGCAGCAGAAGCAGTGGGAGCCAATGGCTACGATTATCTCCACGCTGCCTGCGGGCTGGAGATGATCCACACTTATTCCCTGATCCATGATGATCTTCCATGTATGGATAATGACGATTACCGGCGGGGACGTCTGACAAACCACAAGGTTTTCGGAGAAGCCATGGCACTGCTGGCAGGGGACGGGCTCCTGACCCTTGCCTTTGAAGTAATGCTGGAACAGCGTAATGTGAAACCGTCCGTTTTGGTTGAAGTGGTTCATGAAACTGCCATGTGTGCAGGGAATTTCGGTATGGTTGGCGGACAGGCACTGGATCTGGATGCGGAAAACCGACAGATTTCTGCTAAAGAACTGAAGACTCTCCATGAAGGAAAGACGGGCGCCATGTTTATTGCGGCAGTCCGTGGCGGTGCCCATCTGGCAGGAGCAACGGACGAACAGCTGCTTGCGCTGACGCATTTTGCCGAACTTGTGGGGCTGGCTTTCCAAATTCAGGATGATATCCTGGATGTGACCAGCACGGAAGAAGAATTGGGTAAACCCATAGGAAGCGATGAAAAGAACCATAAATCCACATATGTTTCCTTATATGGCCTGGAAACGGCAAAAAAGATGGCTGAGGAAACTACACAGGAAGCTTTGGGCTGTCTGGATATGTTTGGAGAAAAGGCAGAGCCTTTGCGGGAAATAGCAAAGATGATGTGCAATCGTAAAAATTAGGGAAATGCTGCCTCATACGGTAATGTGATTGTGAATTTGATTTGATTCAAAAGCTGACTGAAGGAGAATGTTGCTGCTTTCCAAGACTAACTGAAAGGCGGATTGGAATGTCTGAAGGAAAAATTCTTGACCGGGTGAACAGCCCACTGGACTTGAAGCTGCTTTCTGTGGAAGAAATGAATCAGCTGGCTGCAGAAATCCGTGAGCTGATCATAGATGTGGTTTCAAAGAACGGAGGCCATCTGGCTCCAAACCTGGGCGTGGTGGAGCTGACCCTTGCATTGCACAGGGTGTTTGATTGCCCAAAAGATAAACTGATTTTTGATGTAGGACATCAGGCATATATTCATAAAATTTTAACCGGGCGGAAGAAGGATTTTCCTACGCTTCGGAAATATAAAGGTCTGTCCGGTTTTCCGAAACGGCAGGAAAGTGAGTGTGACGCATTCGGTGTCGGTCATTCTTCTACGTCTGTTTCTGCAGCAGATGGGATGGCGGCAGCCCGTGACCTGAAGGGTGAAGACTACCATGTAGTAGCCATTATCGGGGATGGTGCCATGACCGGAGGCATGTCCTTTGAAGCCCTGAACCATGTGGGGGACACCAAACGGCGTATCATTATCATTCTGAACGATAATGAAATGTCTATTTCCAAAAATGTGGGCGCCATGTCCCAGTACCTGTACCAGCTGCGTACAGGGGAAACCTACAACCGGCTGAAACATAATGTGGAAAACTGGCTCAGCGGGCTGGATAGGGGCGCGGATCTTTTGGAGGCCATTGACCGTGTCAAGGTTGGCGTTAAATACCTGGTGATGCCGGAATCCATGTTTGAGCATCTTGGTATCAAATATTTCGGGCCTGTAGACGGGCATAATATTGAAGCGCTGATTCCTATGCTGACAGCGGCAAAAAAGGAAGAAGGGCCTGTGCTGATCCATGTTGTCACGAAAAAGGGAAAGGGGTACGCTCCCGCCGAGGAGCGGCCTAACGAATTCCACGGAACCGGACCCTTTGAGATTGCAACAGGGAAAAAAATCGTGAATCCGGGAGCGCCGGCCTCATATACGTCTGTTTTCGGAAAAACATTAGTGGAACTGGCGGAGCAGGATAAAACGATTGTTGCGATTACAGCTGCCATGCCTGACGGAACCGGGGTAGCGGCGTTTGCCCGTAAATTTCCGGAACGTTTTTTCGATGTAGGTATTGCGGAACAGCATGCGGTAACTTTTGCGGCAGGTCTGGCTGCGGAAGGGATAAAGCCGGTAACTGCCATATATTCAACCTTTATGCAGCGGGCCTATGACCAGGTCCTTCATGATGTGTGTATGCAGAAGCTCCCGGTAAAGCTGTGTATGGACCGGGGCGGGCTGGTCGGTGACGATGGATATACCCACCACGGGGTTTTCGATTATGCTTACCTTCTTCCTATGCCCAACATGGTAATCATGGCCCCGAAAGATGAAAATGAACTTCGGCATATGCTTTACACGGCCGTAGAATATAATGAAGGGCCCATTTCATGCCGGTACCCAAGAGGAAGCGGCACAGGGGCCGACTGTAGCGAACCGCTTCATACGCTGCCTCTGGGAAAAGCCGAAAAGCTGCGTAATGGAATCGATGTTTCTATCTGGGCTATCGGCAGTATGGTGCAGGAAGCGGAAAGAACGGCGGATCTCCTTCAGAATGCCGAAATTTCGGCAGGCGTAGTAAACATGCGCTTTGCCAAGCCTCTGGATGAAGCGCTTTTAGTGGCGGAAGCGAAAACCGTGCCTGCTATTGTCACCATGGAAGAAGGAGTGGTTACAGGAGGCGTTGGCGAAGCAGTGATGCAGACGCTGAACAGTTACGGACTTTTGAAGAATGTTTCCGTTCTGCCCTTTGGGATACCGGATGAATTCATATCCCAGGGAGACAGGAAGCTGCTGATGCGGGATATCGGCCTTAGGCCGGAACAGATGGCGGAACGTATAAAGAAATGGCTGGGCAGGGCATGATGGAAAAAAAGAAAAAAGTCAGACTGGATGCATACCTTGTTGATCAGGGCTTCTTTGAGACCCGTTCTAAGGCCCAGGCCGCCATTATGGCCGGGCAGGTGCTGGCAGATGACCAAAAGATAGACAAACCGGGAACCTCCGTCAAAGAAGGAACAAAGATCCGTATCCTTGGAGAACAGCTGCGGTATGTGAGCCGGGGGGGCCTGAAGCTGGAAAAGGCATTGCAGGTGTTTCCCCTGTCTGTAACCGGAAAGGTTATGGCCGATGTTGGCGCATCCACCGGAGGATTTACGGACTGCGCGTTGCAAAACGGGGCGGTCAGGGTATATGCCATTGATGTAGGTTACGGCCAGTTGGCGTGGAAACTCCGCAATGATCCCCGGGTCATCAATATGGAACGGACCAATGCCCGGGCATTAGATGAGACCAGTCTTCCCGAACCGATGGAAGCGGTTTCCATTGATGTTGCATTCATCTCTCTGGATAAGATACTGCCGGCGGTGAAAAAGATACTGGCGCCCGGCGGATTTGTGATTGCACTGATAAAACCTCAGTTTGAGGCGGGGAAAGAAAATATTGGTAAAAAAGGTGTAGTGCGTGACGCTGCTGTCCATAAGGATGTCATAAGGAAGGTTACTGACTTTGCCAGGGAAACAGGTTTCGGAATCGGCGGATTGGATTTTTCACCGGTAAAAGGACCGGAAGGAAATATTGAGTATCTGCTGTATCTGACAGCGGATGCGGCGGAAGCGCCGAATGATGTGGGCATCGACATTGATATGTTGGTTGAACGGTCCCATAACGAGTTAGACTGATGGCCAAAGTATGAAAGTTTAAAGTTTCAATACTGTTTGTGCCGGAGGCCAGGGGTGGAAGAATGGAGACTAAGAGGGAAACAGGGACGGGCTTACGACTTGGAATTTTTCCCAACATGAATATAGAAAAAGTGCGGACCCATTTTGAAATGGTTCTGGATCTGTGCCGGAAATTCGGCATCACTGTGGTTTTGCCAGGCAATCTGGCGGATATCTGGAAACATGAAAAATTTACCGGCAAGGCATCCCGGTTAGACGCTGCCGTATCATTGGGTGGGGATGGTTCATTCCTTCGGATGGCCCGGGAGATGGTTAAAATTGACGTGCCGGTATTCGGTATCAATTTCGGACATCTGGGTTTTCTGGCGGAAATTGAGTTTGATGGAATGGAACTGGCTCTGGAACAACTGGTCAAAAGACAGTTTACCATGGAAAAACGGCATCTGTTACAGGCTCAGGTGGTGTCAGAAGGAAAGAATAAGGTTAAGGGTGAGCTTGCCATCAATGAGTTTGTGGCGGCACGGGGCAATCTATCCACAATCAACTATCTGGAGCTGCTCATTAACGGGAAACCCTCCGGGCGCTATGCGGCTGACGGGCTGATCGTGGCTACTGCCACCGGTTCCACGGCCTATTCTCTGTCTGCCGGCGGCCCGTTGGTACAGCCGGGGATGGAAGTAATGATCATTACGCCGATCTGCGCCCATTCCCTTTCAACAAGGCCTTTGGTAATACCGTCATCGGAGGAAGTCTCAATACGCCTGCTACCGGCAAATACGTGCAGCATGGTCCTTTCTTCTGACGGGATACCCCTTTGTGAGATTGAACAGCAGGATCTGGTCACCATTACGAGAAACAGGAAATCAATGCGGCTGATTCGTCTAATTGACCGCAGTTATTATGAGACCTGGCAGCAAAAACTGATCCGGGATCTGTAAGAAAAACCTGATTCGCAACTATAGGAGGTTTTTTTATGAAAAAACAGGAGAGACACCGGATTATCCGGGAGCTGATCGAGTCAAGAAATATTGAAACACAGGAGGATCTGGCCGTTGCTTTACAGGAACAGGGATTTAAAGTGACCCAGGCGACGGTTTCCCGTGATATAAAAGAACTGATGCTGATCAAGGTTTCTGATATGCGGGGAGGATATCGGTACGCGTTTCCCAGGGAACAAAGCCATGTGATGTCCTCCGAGCAGCTGGACCGGCTGGTACGGAATTCGGTCATCAGCATCCGGTCAGGGGGAAACCTGGTAGTGCTTCATACGCTTCCTGGAACGGCTCAGGGCGTTGCCTTTGCTGTGGACAATATGAAATGGGAAGGCGTTATGGGAACGGTTGCCGGCGATGACACTATTTTTGTGGCGCTGGAGAAACCGGAAATCGCGGAAGAATTTTCTGCTTATTTCCGCAAATAGTATGCGAAAAGAAATAACTAAATGTTTGCGATAAGCTGTGAAAACGCTATTGAATGCGGCTTTTGCCACAAAAGGATGAGGAACGATGCTGCAATCCCTGCATGTACATAATTTTGCATTGATTGAAGATGCAGAAGTTGAATTTTCAGATGGATTTAATATTTTTACCGGTGAAACCGGCGCAGGCAAATCCATTCTGATCGACGCTTTCAGCATTGTGCTGGGCGGACGGGCATCTTCTGACTTTGTCCGGTCAGGGACGGATGCATTCTGGGTACAGGCTGTATTTTCTTCTTCCGATACAAGGATTTCCGAATTGCTTTGTGAACAGGGGATTGAAAATGAAGACAGCCTGTTTTTAAAACGCAGGGTGACGGCTGCCGGGAAAAGCCAGAGCAGCATCAACGGGATCCAGGTGCCATTATCCGTATTGAAACGGTTTGCCTCATTGCTGGCCGATATTCACGGGCAGCATGAAAACCAGATGTTGCTGCATCCTTCTGCCCCCCGTATTTTTACAGACGCTTTTGGCGGGGCTGATGGGCAGCATACGGTGGCACGTTACGGCGATGCTTTTCGCCGGTATGTGGCTGCAAAGGAAAAACTGCACAGTCTGGAAGAGCAGGGAAGCCAGCGGGAACGGCTTATGGACCGGTTGTCCTGGGAAGTACAGGAAATTGGCGATGCGGGTATCAGGATCGGTGAAGAAGCTGCTTTAAAGGAAGAAGCAAAATTGTTGCAAAACAGCGGTAAGATCATGGACGCGCTGAACCGGGCATATGCCGGGCTGGATGAGGAAAACGGAGCGTTAACAAGATTAGCCGAAATCAGGGAACAAATCGGCCAGGCATTGCGGTATGATCCCAATCTGCAAAGTGCATATGAAGGAATCGACAGCGCCTGGATCGCGGCGGATGACGCCTGCAGCCAGATACAGGAATATGTGGAATCCCGTAATTATGACCAGGGGCGCATGACAGAAGTGCAGGAACGTCTGGATCTGCTCTACCGTTTACAGCGTAAATACGGAAACGGTGAGGAGGCCGTTCTGGAGTATCTGGAAAACGCAAAGGAACAGTACGCCCTGCTGCAGGATCTGGACAACCGCATAAACGCGGCGCAGAAGGAACTGACAGCCATAACAGGTGAACTGGGGAGGGCAGCAGATGCACTGACGGCATTGCGTAAGAAGAATGGGAAAAAGCTCTGCGCTGAAGTAGAAAAACATATCCGTGACCTGGCTATGCCGGATGGAACGTTTTCCATTGTTTTTACGGAAACGAAAGATTTTACGGCAGAGGGTAAAGACCAGATGGAATTCCTGTTTTCCGCTAATGCGGGAGAGCCGCCCCAGCCCCTGTCCAAAGTTGCATCAGGCGGGGAGCTGAGCCGTATGGCCCTGGCCCTGAAAACAGTACTGACAGGCGTCAACAGTGTTGACACCATGGTATTCGATGAAATCGACACAGGCGTGGGCGGTGTTACCGCCCAGAAGATGGCGGAAAAACTGGCCCTGATTTCTAAGGAGGGACAGGTTCTCTGTATTACCCATCTGGCCCAGATTGCCGCCTTTGCAGACAGGCATATCCGTATATTGAAAGAAACAGAAGGCGGAAGGACCAGTACAAGGCTTTCCGTTTTGGATCATGATGGGAAAATTCAGGAACTGGTGCGTATGACGGCAGGCGAACATATGACAAAGGCAGCTGCTGCAAATGCAGAAGTATTACTGGATGCGGCAGAGGCATTTAAAAAGGCCAGAGGCATAATAGGGGGTTGTAAATGAAAAAAATAACTGATCCTGCATTAGATGAGGTATTTGTGAGCAGCAAGCCTGCTTTTGACGGAAGGCTTCTCCATGTCCATGTGGATACGGTCCGCCTTCCTAACGGAAGGACTACCACCCGTGAAATGGCGGACCATCAGGGAGCAGTAGCAGTGGTTCCTATTCTGCCTGACGGCAGCGTAATCTTTGTGAAACAGTTCCGGTATCCGATGAAGACGGTTATGTATGAGATTCCCGCCGGCAAGATCGATCCGGGGGAAAGCCCTGAGGACTGCGTTGTCCGGGAGCTTTCGGAAGAAACCGGTTATGAAGCTGATAAATGGGAATACCTGGCGGCCATTGCAACCACGCCGGGTTTTACGGATGAAGTGATTCATCTGTATGCCGCCACCGGGCTGCATCCCCATAAGCAGCATACGGATCCCGATGAATTCATCTCCGTGGAAGCCATACCGCAGGATAAACTGCTGCCCATGATTGAAGACGGCACGTTGTTTGACGGAAAAACGATTGCCGCTTTGGGCGTGCTGGCAATGAAAAAGAAACTTTAAAAAATTTGGTACAAAAGCAGGAAAAACTGCGTTGATAGCGAATAAGAAATTTAGATGATTTTGCGAAAAGGGGGATTTTTTAATGAAAGCGTATACTGGCGATAAAATCAGAAATGTTGCCATTGTGGGTCATGGTGGGGCTGGAACGACATCCGTAACGGAAGCTTTGCTGTACCGCTCCGGCGCGATCGATCGTATGTGCAAGGTTGAGGATGGGGCTACCACCACGGACTTTGAACCGGAAGAAATCAAACGTAAAGTATCTGTAAATGCCACGCTGGCGCCTGTAGAGTGGCGCGACAGCAAGATCAACTTTATTGACACGCCGGGCTTTGCGGATTTCGTAGCGGAAGTGAAAGGCGCTTTCCGTGCTGTTGACAGCGCTTTGATTGTCATCAACGCTACCGCAGGTGTACAGGTAGGTACCGAACAGTGCTGGAAGCTGGCGGAAGAAGCCCATCTGCCCCGCATTATCCTGGTAAACAAAATGGATCGTGAGAATGCGGACTTCGACAGCATTCTGGAAAACCTGCGCCATAAATTCGGCAAAAAAGTATTACCTCTGGAACTGCCGTTAGGTAAAGAAGATAATTTCGAAGGCGTCATCGACTGCGTAAAAATGAAAGCATACCGCAAAAACGGTAACGGCTCCGATGAAATCGAAATTCCGGAAAACCTGAAAGCCTATGCGGAAGAAATGCATGAAAAGATGGTAGAAGCCGCTGTGGAAGCGGATGATGACTGCATGATGCGGTATCTGGAAGGGGAGACCATTTCCGACGAGGAAATTAAAAAATGCCTGATCCAGGGTATCCGCCAGGCCATCATCTTCCCGATGATCTGCTGCAGCGCAACGAAAAATATCGGGTTAGGCCGTACCATGAACGCCATTATTGACTACACCTATCCGGCCATCCTGAATGACTATAAAGTTACCGATGTTGCCACCGGCGAAGAAGTGACCCGTGACGCCGGCGCTCCCATGGCAGCCCTGGTGTTCAAAACAACATCCGATCCCTTCGTTGGCCGGTTAAGCTTTATCCGGGTATTCTCAGGTTCCATCAAAGCCGACAGCGTAGTTTACAACGCCAGCCGTGAAAAAGAAGAACGGATCGCCAGTGTATTCACCATGCGCGGTAAATCCCAGATCCAGATGAAGGAAATCACCGCCGGCGATATCGGCGTTACCTCCAAGCTCCAGTTTACCGCTACGGGCGATACCCTCAGCGACAAGAACAACCCTGTATTGTTTGCTCCTATCGCATTCCCGCTGCCTATGTATACCCGGGCCATCTTTGCCAAGAAGAAAGGCGAAGAAGACAAGATTTCCAACGCCCTCAGCCGTCTGATGGACGAAGATCCCACTATTATCGTAAGCCGGAATGCCGTTACCAAGGAAATGCTGATCAGCGGTATGGGTGACCAGCACATCGAAATCATCATGGAGCGCATGAAACGTAAATTCGGCGTGGAAGCCGATCTGCGGGCGCCTCAGGTTGAGTATCGGGAAACCATTCGCGGCAAGGCCCATGTACAGGGTAAACATAAGAAACAGTCCGGTGGCCACGGCCAGTATGGCGATGTGGTCATCGATATGGAACCCCTGCCGCCGGGAAGCGGTTTCGAATTTGTAGATAAGATCTTCGGCGGCGCCGTACCCCGTCAGTACATCCCCGCAGTTGAAAAAGGCATGCAGGAATGCATGCAGCACGGCGTTCTGGCCGGCTATCCGGTAGTAGATGTACGCATTACGCTGGTAGACGGTTCCTACCATCCTGTTGATTCTTCCGAAATGGCATTCAAGACCGCATCCAGCCTTGCCTTTAAGAAAGCTATGGAAGAGGCAAAACCGGTACTGATGGAACCCTATTACAACCTGTATGTCCTCTGCGCGGAAAGCATGATGGGCGATGTGATCGGCGACCTGAACTCCAAGCGGGGCCGCATTCTGGGCATGCAGAGCGTGGAAGAAGGAATCAGCCGGGTAGAAGCCCAGGTTCCGTATGCGGAAATTATGGAATACGCTGTTGACCTGCGGGCTATTACTCAGGGCATGGGTACCTTCGAAATGAAATTTGACCATTACGAAGACGTGCCGGCCAAGATGGCGGAAAAAATTATTGCCGATGCCAAAAAGGATGAAGCGTAATCTGCCGTAACTATCAGGCAGTACGTTGCAGATAAGGCAACGTTACAGGCAGCCTGCGCTGGAATAAATCAGGTTGTAACATTTTCACGTAGCTGCATCAACAAATAAGTTTTTATAAATAATCAAAAAATTACCTGTCGTATCATTTTACGGCAGGTAATTTTTTTATGGCATTATTGTCGGCCAGATGATATAATAAAAACGTATTAATAGTAAGAAGGTAAAAACGGTTTACAAAACGATTAAAAATTTACAGTTAGGATCCGGGAGGAAAAAATGGGAACGATTCATGAAGAGTGCGTCCAGACATTACGTTTTTTAGCAGCAGATCAGGTAGAAAAGGCAAATTCGGGGCATCCGGGGTTCCCTCTTGGAACAGCGCCTCTGATGTATACTTTCTGGGACAAGTTCATGCGGTATAATCCGCAGGATCCCAAATGGTTTAACAGGGACCGTTTTATTTTATCCCCGGGACATGGTTCCGCTTTGCTGTATGCTATGCTGCATCTGGCAGGATACGGTCTGTCGCTGGATGAACTGAAACAGTTCCGCCAGTGGGGAAGCCGTACGCCGGGCCATCCGGAATATGGAGTGACTCCCGGCGTAGATGTTTCTACCGGCCCTTTGGGTCACGGGTTTGCCATGGGTGTGGGTTTTGCCATTGCGGAGACCATGCTGGCAGCGAAATACAATAAACCGGAATTTACCGTTATTGACCACTATACCTACGGTATTGTTTCCGACGGGGACCTGATGGAAGGGGTGGCTTCGGAGGCGGCTTCCCTGGCAGGAACCTTGGGTCTGGGCAAACTGATCTACATGTACGACGACAATAAAATTACAATTGAGGGCAATACGGATATTGCCTTTACGGAAGATGTGGAAACCCGTTTTAAAGCCTACGGCTGGCAGGTATTGCGGGTAGAAAGTTCCGAAGATCTGGAAGGACTGGAGGCTGCCGTGAAAGATGCCCAGGCAGATACAGAACATCCCAGTCTTATTATCGTCCGTACCCATATCGGCTTCGGCAGCCCGAAACAGGACAGTCCATCCGCCCATGGGGAACCTTTGGGGACAGAAGCCCTGAAGGCCACGAAGGAAAAAGCCGGCTGGGATCCTGAACAGTGCTTTGTAGTGCCGGAAGAAGTAAAAGCCCATTTCGCGGAAAAACTGCCGGCTTGCGCTAAAGCGGAAGAAGCCTGGAATGATCTGCTGAAAGAATACGGCAAAGCGTATCCTGAGCTGGTAGCAGAACTGCTGGCTTCTCTGTCCGGTAAACGTACGGTAGACCTGGCAGTGCTGGAAGGCCTGTTTGAAGGGAAAAATTCTGTGGCAACCCGGGCCGCTTCCGGTGATATTTTGCAGAAGCTGGCGGAGCTGGTTCCTGAACTGGCAGGGGGCAGCGCTGACCTGGGGCCTTCCAATAAAACAGTGATGAAAGCCTGCGGTTATTACGGCAAAGAAGACCGCAGCGGGCGCAATATCCATTTCGGTGTGCGGGAACATGCCATGGGCTGTGTGGTAAATGGCATGGCGGCACACGGCGGTGTGGTTCCATTTGGGGCTACATTCCTGGTTTTCTCTGATTTTATGCGGCCTACCATCCGTATGGCGGCCCTGATGGGGTTACAGTCCGTATTCGTATTTACCCACGACAGCGTAGCCGTAGGGGAGGACGGACCTACCCACCAGCCTATTGAACAGGTGATGAGCTTACGTCTTATTCCTAATTCTACCGTGTTCCGTCCGGCAGATGCGCTGGAAACGGCGGCGGCCTGGAAGTATGCCATTGAACATAAGAACGGCCCCGTTTCGTTGTGCCTGAGCCGGCAGAACCTGCCGGTGCTTCACGAGTGCGCGGCTGCCATCCATGAAGGCGCTTTAAAGGGCGGTTATGTGCTGAGCCCGGCTAAAGACATGGCAAAAGCAGTTGTGATCGCTACCGGTTCGGAAGTGAAAATTGCCCTGGAGGCGCAGAAAATGCTGGCAGAGGATGGAATTGACATTTCCGTTGTATCCATGCCTTCCATGGAAGTGTTTGAACAGCAGAGCGAAGCTTATAAGGAAAGCGTGCTGCCAAAATTTGTACCCGTATTTGCGGTGGAAGCCGGGGTCACTGCGGGCTGGACCCGTTACACGGGACGTGCCGACAGGGTGCTGGGCATTGATGCTTTTGGTGCATCCGCTCCCGGCGGCGTAGTCATGGAACGGTATGGGCTTACCGGTAAAAACGTGGCGGCGATGGTTAAGGCGGCATTCTGATGATTTGAATGGGACCTTCACCGGTACCTGCGTAATGAAATCAAGTTGTGCTTACTGGTTGTGCCGACTCCTGAAGGCGGCGGAATGGATATGAATATATGAAACATCTTCTCTCTATTGCCGGCAGTGACAGCAGCGGCGGCGCCGGCATCCAGGCAGACCTGAAGACCTTTGCGGCCCACGGTGTGTTCGGCATGAGTGTGATCACGGCAGTTACGGCGCAAAACACCTGTGGCGTAACTATGGTGCAGGATATGACGCCGGAAATGATTACCGCACAGATTGATGCGGTATTCAACGATATCCGGGTTGACGGCGTAAAAATCGGTATGGTGTCCCGCAGTGAAAGTATCCGGGCCATTGCGGATGGATTGCGAAAATGGAATCCCCCGGTTATTGTGGTAGATCCAGTTATGATTTCCAAGAGCGGGTATCCCTTGCTGCAGCCAGAGGCCTGCGATTCATTGATCCAAAAACTGCTTCCGCTGGCCACACTGCTGACGCCAAACCTGCCGGAAGCAGAAGCCATTTGCGGTTTTCCGATTCATACGGAACAGGATATGGAAAGGGCGGCAGAAAAAATCCTGTCCTTAGGCGCAAAAGCGGTGCTGGTAAAAGGCGGTCATCTGGAAGGCGACAGGGCAGACGATTACCTGTTTGACGGAAAGAAGGCCCTGTGGCTTCCGGGTACGCGTATTTGTACGGAACATACCCATGGGACGGGCTGTACCCTTTCCAGCGCGCTGGCATCCAATCTGGCAAAGGGCATGCTGCTGGAAGATGCGGTGAAGGCGGGGAAAAAATATGTGACCACAGCCATTGAACATGGAATCGCCTTAGGAAAAGGGCATGGACCGACACATCATTTTGTCGATTTATATAAGAAGGCAGGCATTTTTGAGTTATGAATATGAAAGGTGACTTTAATCAGATTATTGAAGATTTACAGAGCGCAAAGCCTTTATTGCATCATATTACCAATTATGTGACTGCAGGAGATTGCGCCGGGGCGGCGCTGGCTGCGGGAGCATCGCCGGTAATGGCGGACGCGGCAGACGAAGTGCCGGAAATAACGGCAGGATGCGACGCTCTGGTTTTGAACCTGGGAACTTTAAATGAACAGCGGATGGAATCCATGGAATTGGCGGCAGCTACTGCCAAAGAGTCTGACATTCCGGTTATATTGGATCCGGCAGGCGTTATGAGCAGCAGCCTGCGTCTGGAATTTGCCCTGAAGCTGCTGCAGGCAGGATACATTACTATTGTGCGCGGCAATTACAGCGAATGCCGTGCCCTGCTGGAGCAGGAAGCTGATGGACGGGGAGTGGATTCCCAGCCTATGCCGGATCAGGGGGAGGCCCTGCGGATCGTGAAAGAGGCTGCTAAACAGTATAAATGTATATTTGCCATGACCGGAGCAGTGGATTATGTCAGCGACGGAAAACGGGCCCTAATGATCAATGGGGGTAACCCTTTGATGGAACGGATTACCGGAGCCGGATGTATGACTTCCACATTGGTGGCTGCCTGTGCCGCTGTGGCTGAAGATAAAATGACCGGCGCCATGCTGGGACTTATTATCATGGGGCAGGCGGCGGAACTGGCAGCGGGACTGCTGGAAAAGAAGGACGGACCGGGCATGTTCAAGGTCCGGCTGATTGACGGCATCTACCATGTGGTGACTAAGTGGAACCTGATCATGGATAATCTGAATCCGGAAAAGGCAAATTAAAAGACAATAAAAATTGCTGTTATAAAATTAATTTAAAATCTGAAAGGTTTTGTTGATGTCAAAACGATGCAAAGATGACATTGATAAGATGTCGACAAAAAATCGCAAAAAACAGCGGTTAAACGTTACGAAAAGGAAATATATTGAACAATGAAATCCTTTGATTTGCAACTTTATCTGGTAACCGATGAAGCTTGCCTGCAACATAAAAAGCTTTTTGGAGCAGTGGAAGAAGCCTTAAAAGCCGGCGTGACTCTGGTACAGTACCGGGAAAAAAACGGTTTGGGAAAGGAAATGTTACGCAAGGCCAGCGCATTGAAAAAACTTTGTCACCGTTATCACGTTCCTCTGTTGGTAAATGACCGTCTTGATATTGCGCTGCTTTCCGGTGCAGACGGTGTACATTTGGGACAGGATGATATACCGGTTGCCGAGGCGAGAAGGCTTGCCGGACCGGATTTTATTATAGGCGCTACGGCCCATAGTGTGGAGGAAGCCCTGAAGGCAGAGGCAGACGGCGCGGATTATTTAGGCTGCGGAGCCGTGTTTTATACAAATACCAAAAAAGATACGGTGCCTTTGGGACTTGAAGGATTAACGGCTATACGCAGGGCAGTAACGATTCCCATTGTAGGGATTGCCGGTGTTACGCCGGAAAATTATCCGGAAGTTCTTGCTACCGGAGCTGACGGTGCTGCTGTAGTGAGCGGTATATTAGGAGCAGAGGACATCACGGCAGCAGTTAAAAGTTTTTTACGGTCGGGGCAACAGTAAAAAATCCAATCTGATCAATAAGTTGCGTTAGTTGTTTTATAAAAAGAAGAGTAACAAATTGCATTCCGTATTCTGATCCGGAAAAGCGATACGTAAAAAATATGGGAACATAAATAATCCTGTGGTTGACCCTCTTACAGCATTGTGGTCGAACCTGTAACCAGTCTGTGGTTTACCTGTAAATTTTCCTGTGGTCGGGCTA
>OMYP01000003.1 GCA_900315345.1 uncultured Selenomonadales bacterium
CTGACCATTCCGCTTATCTGCTCGGAGCGATGAACGGAAAGAAACTGAGATACGATGGTCTGAAAGGAGGCGCAGATTATAAAAAGGCTGCGCAGATCATCAATGACGGCGGCTATGCCACAAGCCTTACCTATGTGGAGAAGCTTTGCGCCATTATTGAGAAGTGGAACCTGACACAGTATGATGTGGAGAATTCCGGCGGCGGAGAAGTGATCCACGGCAAGACCCACGGAAGCGGCGTCACCATGGCCCTGGCCATCACTGATTATCACCCCACATGGGAGTGGTACGATGAGTAAAGTCTACGCCGTAGGGATCGGTCCCGGCGGAAGGGAATACATGACCCGGGAAGCCTTTGGGGTACTGGAGGAAGTCCCGGTCATCGCCGGATACACCGTTTACGTGGACCTGGTCCGGGATCTCTACCCGGACAAGGAATACTATACGACGCCCATGAAGCAGGAGATCCAGCGGTGCCGCTGGGCCATCGAGCGGGCGGCGGCCGGAGAGGACGTGGCCATGATCTGCAGCGGCGATGCCGGCGTGTACGGCATGGCCGGTATCATGTGCGAGGTAGCTGCCGATTATCCGGATGTAGATATTGAAGTGATTCCCGGCGTTACCGCCGCCTGCTCGGGTGCGGCCTTATTAGGAGCCCCGCTGATCTGTGACTTCTGCCTGATTTCATTAAGCGACCTGCTGACCCCGTGGGAAAAAATTGAAAAACGTCTGGATTGCGCTTCCCAGGCTGATTTCTGCATCGCTATTTATAACCCCAGAAGTCATAAACGACAGGATTACCTGAAAAAAGCCTGTGAGATCATGCTTAAGAACCAAAGCGGCGATATTCCCTGCGGAATCGTGCATAATATCGGACGGGAAGGCGAGTCTTATGAACTCACCACACTGAAAGAATTAGGCGATAACGAAAATGTTGATATGTTCTCAACTGTTATTATCGGTAATTCCCAGAGTAAGGTTATTAACGGGCGTATCGTAACGCCTCGGGGTTACCATTTATGAAACGAAAAGTCTGGCTTATCGCCGGAACCATAGAAGGAAGAAAAATTGCTGACGCATTGGCTGCCATGCAGGTAGATGTTTATGTCTCCGTTGCTACGGCATACGGTGCGTCTTTATATCCGCAGAACCCGTATATCCATGTACAGACAAAACGTATGACGCTGGATGATATGTGCAGCTTTCTGAAAGAGGTTCAGCCGGAACTTGTGATTGATTCGACCCACCCATATGCTGTCATTGTTACGGAAACTGTGCAGGAAGCCTGCAAAAAGTCAGGCGTTCCCTACAAACGCATGCTGCGGCCTGCCAGTCAGCATCCGGGATGTATTGCTGTGAAGGATTTTGAGGAAGCCATTGAAATATTAAGCGGAACGGAAGGTCCCGTATTCCTGACAACGGGCAGTAAAAACCTGAAAGATTTTACCAGACTGCCCCGGTATGCGGAACGGATTACCTGCCGTATACTGCCGTTGCGGGATTCCTTGGATAATGCGCTGGCGCTTGGATATAAACCGGGGCAGATAATCTGCATGCAGGGTCCGTTTTCGAAGGAATTGAATGTTGCCATGTTCCATCGAAGCGGCGCCAAATACATTGTTTCTAAGGACTCTGGCAAAGCCGGTGGCTTTGAGGATAAACTGGAGGCAGCCGCTGAAGTCGGAGCCAAACTGATCCTAATTGACAGGAATCCTGAAACCGGGGAAGATTTGGCCCATGTGCTTGAAGAACTGAAGGAACAGTTTTCGCAAAAAAACAACTGATGTGACAGGCACATAAGGCGTTGCTGTTCAAAACAGTGTTTCCGCATTAATATTAATATTAAAAGGTTATATAAATTAAGGAGACGACCATGCTGAAAGTGAATGTGATCGGTATCGGTCCGGGAAATCCGGATCTCCTGACAGGCGCTGCAAGAAATGCTATCGGGGAAAGTACGATACTGGCCGGGGATAAACGAATGGTTAGCCAGTTTGGTGCTGGAAAAAGGGTTTATCCTACGATTAAACTGGCTGAACTGGCGGAAGTGGCTGCTTCTGCTGACCCGGATAAGGATATTCTCGGTATATTGGTGTCAGGTGATGTTGGCTTTTTCAGCCTTGCCAAAACGATTGCAGGGAAACTTCCAAATTGCGATGTCAGGCGTTATTGCGGTATCAGCAGTTTAGTCTATTTTGCTTCCCGGCTGCAGATGTCCTGGGATGACGCTAAGATTATCAGTATGCATGGCCGACAGCAGAACCTTGTTTCTGCAGTACTCCGTCATAAAAAAGTTTTTTCCCTTACCGGCGGCGATAATTCTCCCCAGGTTTTGTGCAAGAAACTTTGCGAGCAGGACTTAAATGAAGTTAAGGTTTTCGTTGGCTCAAATCTTTCCTATCCGGAAGAGACCATTGTTTCCGGTACGGCTGCGGAACTTGCAAAAGAAAACTTTCCTTCTTTGTCCGTTATGATGATCTTAAATGATAAAGCCGGCGACTTTTCAAAACAATATGTGCATGGACTGGACGACGGACTTTTCCTTCGGGGAAAGGCGCCGATGACGAAGCAGGAAATCCGCGCTGTTTCCATTTCCAAACTGCAGCCCCGCCCGGATGATATTATATATGATATTGGCGCGGGTACCGGGTCTTGTTCTGTGGAACTGGCTTTGCAGGCACCTTTTGGCAAACTGTATGCATTTGAAATGAAAGAAGATGCGCTGGAACTGCTCCGTCTGAATAAGGAACGGTTCCACTGCGAAAATATGGAGATTATTGCAGGGGAAGCTTCTGAAAAAATAGAAGAGACACCGATTCCCGACTGTGTGTTCATTGGCGGCAGCAGCGGAAACATGAAAAAGATGCTGGATAGTCTGTACAGTCGTAATCCTGAATGCCGGGTTGTTATTAATGTGATTGCGTTGGAAACCCTCTGTTCTGTAGTAGAATATTATAAAGAAAAACCGGATTATAATTTGGACGTTGTCAATATATCATCCGCTTACAATAAAAAGTTGGGTCGGTACAATCTGATGATGGCACAGAATCCGATATATATAATTACAGCAGTAAAAAACAATTAGTATTTGCTGTGACAGGGAAAGGATGGTAACATGGCTGGAATGGTATCGCTGGAAATTCCCCGGCTTCTTTTTGCTGCTCCCCAGAGCGGCAGCGGGAAGACAACGGTTGTCTGTGCTGTTTTGCGGGCTCTGCTGAACAGGAAGCTTCGGGTCGCTGCATTTAAAAGCGGGCCGGATTATATTGATCCCATGTTCCATTCGAAAGTCATCGGGGCAAAATCCCGTAATCTTGACTTGTTCTTGACCGGAAGCGAGAATGTGAAACGCCTGTTAGCCAAAAACAGCAGGAACATTGATATAGCCATTCTGGAAGGCGCCATGGGCTTTTATGACGGCATGGGAAAAACTGTGGAAGCCAGCGCCTATGATCTTTCCCGTACCGTGAAAGCACCGGTAGTACTTATTATCAATGGGAAGGGCGCTGCTCTTTCCATGGCTGCTTTGGTAAAAGGTTTTAAAGAATTCCGGCAAGACAGTAATATTCAGGGCGTTATTTTAAACAATGTCAAAAAGATGACATACCAGTTTTATAAGGATGTATTAGAACAGGAAACCGGTATCCGCGTATATGGATATTTTCCCCATCTTCCGGAATGCAATCTGGAAAGCCGTCATCTGGGCCTTGTTACAGCCGAAGAGATAGGTTCCCTGGAATCCATAGTGGAAAAACTGGCTGAACAGGCACAGGAGTCCGTTGACCTGGATGGGCTGGTAAATCTTGCCAGAACTGCAGAACCGCTTCAGTATATGCCTTTGGAAATTAAACAGGAAGGCGCAGTAAGAATTGCAGTTGCCCGCGATAAGGCATTTTGTTTTTATTATCAGGATTCACTTGATTTATTGGCTATGCTTGGGGCAGAGATAGTCACCTTCAGTCCTTTGAACGACAGCCATCTTCCGGAATGCGACGGCGTTTTTCTCGGGGGAGGTTATCCGGAACTTTATGCGAAACAGTTAAGCGGGAACGAGTCGCTGCGGGCTGAACTGCGTAATAAGCTGGAAGAAGGGCTTCCCTGTTATGCGGAATGCGGCGGGTTCATGTATCTGATGGAGGGATACAGGGATAACGAAAGGTTCTATCCCTGGACAGGAGCTGTAAAAGGTACCTGCTGGATGACAGATAAACTGGTACGCTTCGGCTATGTAACAATGACAGCCGAAACCGATAATGTTTTGTGTAAGGCAGGGGACTCCATCCATGCCCATGAATTTCATTATTCTGACAGCGACCAGAACGGCTCCGCTTTTACGGCGGCTAAGGCCGGCCGCAGTAATTCCTGGCCGGCGGCTCAGGCCAATGATACATTGTATGCAGGTTATCCCCACTTACATTTATGGGGGAATATCAGTTTTGCAAAAAATTTTGTTAAGGCATGCGTCCGCTATCAGAAGGACCATTTCCATAAATGAGGTGTTTTTTTCATGATGTCATTAGGGGCCATTGTTTGCGGGTTTCTGCTGGATCTGGCAATCGGTGATCCGCATGGATGGCCGCATCCTATAATTCTGATTGGTAATCTGATCAGTACTTTGGAAAAGAAAGTTCGGGCAGTAAGCGGTACCGATCCCGGGAAACTGCTTCGCGGCGGTTTTGTTCTGGTCCTCATTGTCTGCATATTATCTTTTTTTATTCCATTTTTGATTTTGTATGGAGCCGGAATGATAGATCCCTGGCTTCGGTTCATTTTGGAAACCATTATGTGTTACCAGATTTTCTGCACCCGTTCCCTGCGGGACGAGAGCATGAAGGTATATGATGCCTTGGAAGCCCACGACCTGCCATTAGGGCGAAAAATGTTATCCTGGATCGTGGGACGGGATACGGCAGAACTTTCGGAAGAAGAAGTAGTAAAAGGCGCGGTGGAAACCATAGCGGAAAACACTGCAGACGGCATTTTGGCTCCCATGCTGTATATGTTCATTGGAGGCGCGCCGTTAGCTTTTTTATATAAAGGCATTAATACAATGGACAGCATGATCGGGTACAGGGATGAAAAATTCCTGTATATTGGCCGCTATGCTGCAAAACTTGACGATATTGCAAATTTTATTCCGGCCCGTGTATGCGCTTTCTGTATGATGGCCGCCAGTTTTTTTATCGGACTGGACACAAAAAGCGCATGGAAGATTTTCTGGCGTGACCGGTATCATCATCTGAGCCCCAATTCAGCACAGACCGAATCAGTAGCTGCAGGAGCGCTGCACCTGATGCTGGGGGGAGATCATTATTATTTCGGTAAGCTGGTACATAAAGAAACAATAGGGGATGATATCCAAAAAGCAGCCCCTGTCCATATAAAACAGATGAACCTGCTGATGTATTTTACATCAATTACCGGTCTATTGATGTTTAGCCTTTTCAGGACCACATATTTACTTATAGCCGGATAGAAATCCCGGGATTTTTTAAGTATATCAGTGCTCCTTGAAAATGGCAGGGAAATCAATCTTTTACGTTATTGAAATATAAAAGATATACATGATAATATAAAAACATACCAATCTGTATAAATAAATTTACCGTTAAAGGAGTTCTTATATGTATCAATATGCCCATGGCGGTGATATTTACAGCGATAACGCGGTATCGAACCATAAAGAATTTATGGATTATTCCGCCAATATCAATCCCATAGGGATCCCGGCGGGTGTACGGGATGCGTTAAAAAATTCTGTATCCGGCTGCATTCATTATCCGGATCCCTTCTGCCGGGAACTGCGAAAAGGCTTACGCGATTATTATTCTGTTCCGGACGAAATGATATATTGCGGTAACGGCGCGGCAGACGTACTGTTCCGATTGATGACCGCACTGCAGCCAAAGCGTACTTTGGTATTGGCTCCTACGTTTTCTGATTATGAAAAAGCCGCATTAACTGTAGGGAGCAGGATAGATCATTTTTTTCTGAACGAAGAGGACGATTTTACCGTTACACCGGCAATCCTGAAAGCAATTACCAAACGTACCCAGATGGTGGTTCTTTGCAATCCAAATAATCCTACCGGAAAATTAATTGACAGGGAATTATTGCTGGATATACTTACGCATTGTGAAAGCTTACAGATTCCCCTGCTTGTTGATGAATGCTTCATGGATTTTGTGCAGGATGAAGAAAAATATTCATTGACTCCGTTTTTATCCGAACATCCGGGGCTGATTATCTTAAAGGCGTTCACTAAAATTTATGCGATTCCGGGAGTAAGACTTGGCTTTTGTCTTACATCTGATGTTTCACTGATAGACAGGCTTTATGCTAGCGGACAGGACTGGAACGTTTCTGTTTTGGCACAGGCCGCCGGCATTGCCGCTTTAAAAGAAACTGAATATCTCAATGAAAGCCGCATGACAATATCCGTAGAACGCGAGTACCTGATCTCCCAGTTGCGTCTGATCGGCGTCCGTGTTTTTGAAGGCTCGGCCAATTATATTCTGATTAAATCCATGCACAATTACCCATGGCCGGAAAAGCTGAAAAATTACCATATCCTGATACGTGACTGCTCAAATTATCAAGGGCTGTCTTCCGGATATTACCGTCTGGCAGTAAAAACGCGGCGGGAAAACCGTAAACTGATAAAGATTATGAAGGAATTAGTAAAACATGACCTCATTAATTATATTAATTGACGGGCTTGGCGATGATCCTATTCCGGCCTGGAATGGTCTGACCCCCTTTGACAGGTCTTATCACCCTGCTATGGACAGGCTGATTAAAGAAGGTAACCTGAATCACGTCAGTATTTGTGAAAAGGACGTGGTTCCCGGAAGCCTTACCTGTATACTTCGTCTGCTGGGCGTACCCAAGGAATTTTTTCCCGGTAACCGGGCTTATCTTGAATTACTGGCCCAGAACCGCGACATTTCGGAATATGAAATGGTACTCAGATGCAATGTAATATCCCAGGACAGCAGCGGGCGTCTGGTTTCCTTTAACGGAATGGGGCTTACCTCAAGGGAAGCGGAGGAAATGGCTAAAGCAGTAAGTTCTCTGTCTCCGGATATAGAATTCATTCATCTGTCCGGGTACCGCAATCTTCTGGTTATGGACCGGAGTGAAGCAGTGCTGCAGGTACAGACTGCTCCGCCTCACGAAAGCATGGGACTTCCTGTGGAGGAACTGTTATCCGAGTTGAAAGAAGCATCTCTTTCCATGCGGGTCTTTATGCAGGAAACCGATGCAATGCTTCAGCGTTACAACCGCAATGACCTGGTCTATCGGTTATATCCATGGGGCGCATCCTGCAGGACAGAAATCCCATCGTTCGAAACGCTGAATGGGTTACAGGGGGCACTGGTCTGCCAGACAGAAATAGTCCGGGGCATCGGCAAAGCGTTAAAGATGGAAGTTCCTGAATTGTCATACTGTACTGCCGATATTGATACCAATGTCCGGGAAAAACTTGCAGTAACCCATGATATGTTGAAAAAATATCCTTTTGTCATGACTCATTTTAACGGGACGGACGAAGCGGCCCACAGGCATGATTACGAAGGAAAGGCTGATTTCATCTCACGTATTGACAAAGAATTTCTGGAACCGTTGCTTGATAATTCGGAATCCCCGATGCGTATCGTAATCTGCGGCGACCATGTTACCAGCAGCGTGACCGGAAAACATACCCGGGGAAAAGGCCCTGTGATTACCGCAGAAACAAAATGTATGGCCAAGAAAAATTTTGCTATTAATACATACCGGGATATAGTTAAATTTTTGATGAAAGAGAGTGACGTAAATGGCTAAAGCGATTATGATACAGGGAACCATGTCAAATGCCGGGAAAAGCCTGGTAACTGCAGGCTTATGCCGGGTTTTCCATCAGGACGGGAAACGGGTCAGCCCTTTTAAATCCCAGAACATGGCCCTTAACTCCTTTATCACAGCAGAAGGCGCGGAAATGGGGAGGGCCCAGGTCGTGCAGGCCGAAGCCGCCGGGATAAAGCCCAGTGTATTGATGAACCCGATTTTGCTGAAGCCTACCAGCGACAGCGGTTCCCAGGTCATTGTAAACGGTGTTGCTGTTGGGACCATGCCGGCTGTAGAATATTATAAATTTAAGACAAAGCTGGTTCCTGACATTATGAAAGCATATAATACCCTGGCCGAACAGAGCGATATTATGGTCATTGAAGGTGCAGGAAGCCCGGCTGAAATCAATCTGAAAGCCCAAGATATTGTTAATATGGGCATGGCGCGGATGGCAAAATCTCCTGTTTTACTGGTTGCGGATATTGACCGGGGCGGCGTTTTCGCTTCCATTTACGGAACGCTGATGTTGCTGGAACCAGAAGAACGCGCTATGGTGAAAGGCGTGATCATCAATAAATTCCGCGGCGACGTATCTATTTTAAAACCGGGACTTGACATGCTGGAAGAAAAGACCGGGATTCCTGTAATTGGCGTTTTACCTATGCTGAACGTGGACATTGAAGACGAAGACAGTTTATCGGAACGCCTGACCCAGGTAAAGAGTAAAAAGGCACTGATCGATATTGCTGTTATCAAATTGCCGCGCATGTCAAACTTCACTGACTTTAACGTGTTTGAACTGATTGACGGGGTATCATTGCGCTATGTTAAATCTACGGAGGAACTGGGGAATCCGGACATGATCATTTTGCCGGGTACGAAAAATACCATTGACGATCTGAAATGGATGCGGCAGAACGGTCTTGAAACTTCCGTGTTGCATAAGGCCAACAATGGGACAGTCGTGTTCGGTATTTGCGGCGGTTATCAGATGCTTGGCCAGAACCTGTCGGATCCTTTTGGGTACGACAGTGGGCATGCGGGCAGTGTAACAACGGGCATGGCTCTGTTAAATACGGAAACTGAATTTGTTGAAAACAAGCGGACCATTCAGATGAAAGGCAAATTCAAACGTGTGGAAGGAATTTTTTCCGCATTAAGCGGCATGGATTTTTACGGTTACGAAATCCACAGCGGCATTACCAGACTGGATCAGGTTAAAGCCCTTACTACAGTGGAACCAATCAACGAAAAGGCGGAGCCGTTTGCGGAAGGAAACCAAACCGTACGGGGTGGCATGAACGTGTACGGCACATACATCCATGGAATTTTTGACGGGGAAGGCATCGCCGCGAAAATTGTGGAGGCGCTGCTGGCGAAAAAAGGACTTACCATGGACGATGTGAAAGTGATCGATTACCAGCAATACAAACAGCAGCAGTATGATTTGCTGGCCCAAAGCGTGCGGGAACATCTGGACATGAAAAAGATTTATGAAATTGTTGAAAAGGGACTTGACGACAAGTAACAGCGGATTTTACGGCTGAGAAAAGATAGATTGCTCATAAACGCTGGTTAAGCAGTGTTTCCGTAAGGTTCAGAAAGAGAAGTGTCTGACATGGATAAAGAAAAACTGGGACTGATCCATATTTATACCGGCAATGGAAAAGGAAAGACCACGGCGGCCATGGGGCTGGTCCTGAGGGCTAGCGGAAGAGGGCTTAAGGTAATAGTAGGACAGTTCTTAAAAGGCCGGGAGACCGGGGAACTGAAAACGCTGGCGCTGCTGCCGGGAGTGGAAGTGTTTCGCGGCAAACCTCTGACCAAATTTTCTTTTCAGATGAGCGATGGGGAAAAGGAAGAAGTGTTGCAAAGCCACAACCACTTCATCGGTGAACTGGCGCAACGTTGCGCAGAGACGAAGGCGGATCTTCTGGTTCTGGATGAAGTGATAGGGGCTTGCAGCACTAAGCTGCTTGACGAAAAGCTGCTCCTTGATTTCCTGAAGAATAAACCGAAGCATCTGGAAGTGGTGATGACGGGACGGAATCCTTCTGAAGCATTGCTGGAAATGGCTGACTATGTTTCGGAAATCTGTAAACGGAAACACCCCTTTGACAGGGGCATACCGGCGCGAGAAGGAATTGAAAAGTAAATGGCGCAGACGTCTGGGCAGACTGCAGACGGAAACGAACAGGAGATTTTGCCAAAGGAGGTTTTACTATGAATCTGGAAAATGTACTGCCGATGGATATTGAAAAACGCAGTTTTGAAATTATTACAGAAGAACTGGGACAGCTGAAGCTGGATCCGGACAAGGAAAGTATTATCAAACGCTGCATCCACACCGCCGCCGATTTTGATTACGCGCGGACGCTGCGGTTCAGCGAAAATGTGGTGGAGGACACGCTGCGTATTATGAAGCAGGGCGGGTTCACCATCGTAACCGATACGAAGATGGCCTGCGTGGGAATCAACAAAGCGGCGCTGGCCAAACTGAACGGGGAAGCCGTATGCTTTATGAGTGATCCGGATGTGGCGGCCCGGGCCAAAGAAGCGGGAAGCACCCGGGCGGCGGCTTGCATGGAAAAGGCGGCCACCCTGCAAGGCCCCGTCATCATCGCTGTGGGCAACGCACCCACCGCGCTGGTGCGGCTGGATGAACTGATCAAAGAAGGCAAAATTAAACCGGCGTTGGTCATCGGCGTGCCTGTGGGATTTGTGAACGTGGTTCAGTCCAAAGAAATCATCATGGCCAGCGGAGCGCCGTATATTGTGGCAGTTGGACGTAAAGGCGGAAGCAACGTGGCGGCTTCCATCTGCAACGCGTTGATGTACAAACTGACCAGCGAGCAAGAAAACCGGAAATGATTTGATTACAGCCGTCTTTCCAACGGCTGTTTTACTTTTTTAAATTTCTTTTTTGAGAATAGTGTGATATAATATAAAGCAATTTGTTTTTCTATTTAGAAAAGAATAAATTTTTACGTATACCATTTGGGGGTTCAGGGAAGTGCCAGTTTTGGATTTGATTAAGGTCGACCGGAGTAAATGTGTGAAATGCGGCCTGTGTGTGGCCGATTGTCCGGCATGTATTTTGGATATGGGGAACGATGGGCCGGAGTGTAATGTAGACCGGGGCTGCATGAGCTGCGGCCATTGCGTAGCAATTTGTCCCACCGGGGCTATGGACAATAAATATACCCCAAGAGAAGAAATGATTCCTGTACCCAAAGAGTGTATCTCTGCCAGTCAGGCCTATGACTTTCTGCGTTCGCGCCGCAGCGTTCGATTGTTCAGGCCCCAGGCCCCGAAGCAGGAAGATGTGCTGAAGCTGTTGGATATCTGCCGATATGCCCCCACTGCCGGAAACAGCCAGGGGATGTATTTTACCGTAGTTTCCAACCCGGATATGCTGGCGAAGATTCGTCAGTACACCGCCGACTGGATGGCGGAAGAGGTTGAGAAGGGAACGGAGAACAAGCGGTATTTTAAAGCGGTGCTGCATACCTTCCATGAAAAGAAAGTGGATATTATTGAGCGGCAGGCGCCCATGCTGGTATTTGTTTCTACCCGCCGCCTGAATGTGACGGGCATCAGCAACAGCGAGCAGTGCCTGGCTTATGCTGAACTGTTTGCCCCTTCCATCGGGCTGGGAACTACCATCGCGGGGTTCATCCAGGCCTGTGCCATTGCCGGCTATAAGCCCCTGGTTGAGCTGCTGGGCATTCCTCCGAAGCAGAAACTGGTAGGCTGCATGATGGTAGGGTACCCCCGTGTAAAATATAAGCTGATGCCTGAACGCCAGCATCTGAAATGTGAGTTTAAAGAATAAAATATTACAGAGTAACAGCCTGTACGTTTTAGAGGTACGGGCTGTTTTTATTTGAACTTGAATTTGTATTTGTATTTGAGATATTGAATTCGAAGTGTTATAATTGTTACAGTTAAACATTCGTTATGATGTTAGCTAAATTGTTTGTTAAAAATGGGAGGAAGAGAGAATGAAAAAAACAGTAGCATTTTTAGCAACAGCGCTGTTGTCCTTGTCTATGTTGTTCAGCGGCTGCGGCGGAGGCGGCGATAAGAAGGCGGAGGCGCCGAAAGCGGATAATGCTGCCAAGGAACTGACGGTTTATACTGCTCGCAGCGAAAGCCTGAACAACGCGGTCATCAAGAATTTTGAAAAAGATACCGGGATCAAAGTGAATGTAGTGGTAGCCGGGACCGGCGAAGTGGTAAAGCGGGTCGCTTCCGAAAAGAATAATCCTCTGGGCGATGTTCTGTGGGCCGGCAGCGAAGCTATGCTTGCTTCCAAGAAAGAGTTGTTCCAGGAATATGTTTCCAAAGAAGACCCTAACATGATGGAAGAATTCAGGAATACCACAAAATATTTTACCCCTGCCTTTTCTGATCCTACGGTTATGATCGTAAACAAGAAAATGAAGGGCGATATGAAGATTGAAGGCTTTGGGGATCTGCTGAACCCGGCCCTGAAAGATAAAATCGCCTTTGGGGATCCTGTCAATTCCTCCTCTGCGTTCCAGTCGCTGGTTGTTATGTTATACGATATGGGTAACGGCGATCCCTTCAGCAAAGAAGCCTGGGATTACTGCGATAAATTCCTGAAACAGCTGAACGGCAAAATGATGAACAGCTCCAGCCAGGTTTACAAAGGCGTGGCCGGCGGCGAATATATTGTTGGCCTGACCTGGGAAGATCCGGCGGCGACGCTGGTAAAGAGCGGGGCTCCTGTTGAAGTTGTGTTCATGAAAGAAGGGGCTTTGTATGCTCCCCAGTCTGTACAGATCATTAAAAACTGCAAACATCCGGAAAACGCGAAAAAGTTTGTGGATTACATGCTGAGCGAAAAGATCCAGAATCTGGTAGGCACAACGCTGACGGTACGTCCGCTGCGTAAAAACGCCAAGCTGGCAGACTATATGACTCCGGCCAGCAAGATCAAGATCGCTCCCAAGTTTAATGAAAAATGGGTTTCCGAAAACAAAGATAAATTCACCAAAGAATTTACCAAACATCTGGAAAAATCCATGTAATGTAAACAGAGAACCGGCATAAGAAAAGTACGGGGTCATTCCGTAACCGATTTGTGCTGCATGTATGAATGGCGCCAATGCTTATATTGGCGCCGTTTTTATCTTGATGTGTTGCAGGTAAAGGAGAGTATTGATGAGCGTTTCCATTGATATAGACAATGTTGTAAAAAAATATGAAAATACGACAGTTATTAACGGACTGTCCCTGAAGATCCATCCGGGAGAATTTTTTACCCTGCTGGGTCCTTCCGGTTGCGGAAAGACTACGCTGCTGCGCATGATCATCGGCTTCAATTCCATTGAAGGCGGGGAAATCCGGGTCGACGGCACCGTGATCAATACGATTCCCGTCAACAAACGGAACATGGGAATGGTATTTCAAAATTACGCAATCTTTCCCCATATGTCTGTGGCAGATAATGTGGCCTTTGGGCTGAAACAGCGTAACGTGCCGGCAGAGGAAATAAAAAAAGCGGTAGCGGAAATTCTGGATGTTGTAAAAATCGGACATTTAAAAGACCGGATGCCCACCCAGCTTTCCGGCGGACAGCAGCAGCGCGTTGCCCTGGCCCGGGCTATCGTCATCCATCCCCAGGTACTTCTGATGGACGAACCCCTGTCCAATCTGGATGCCAAGCTGCGTGTGGAAATGCGTAATGCAATTAAAAGTATTCAGCAGCAGGTGGGCATCACTACCGTGTATGTAACCCACGACCAGGAAGAAGCCTTGGCAGTGTCCGACCGGATCGCCGTAATGCACGACGGGGTGATCCAGCAGGTGGGATCTCCCCAGTATATTTACCAGCGGCCGGCCAATCAGTTTGTTTCAACCTTTATCGGCCTGTCCAATATTTTCAAAGGCACGCTGCAGAATGATGGAAACCAGTACATTCTGGATTTTGGGACGTATCAGGTCGGCATGAAAACTCTGGACGCTGCCAAAGTCCGGGAATATGGGCAGGGCAAAGGAAAGATGCCGGTCACCATTGCGGTACGCCCGGAAGAGTTTACCATGCATATGGATGGGGGAGGGCTGGACGCGGTAGTAAACTACAGCGTGTTCCTTGGCATTTCCACCCATTATTTCGTTACGACCGCAGAGGGGCAGGAGCTTGAAGTCATCCGGCCTTCTGACGTGGGAAAAATTATTCCCAACGGTTCCGCTGTAAAACTGCGGGTGGAAACGGAACGCATCAACGTATTTACGGAAGACGGTATGCATACGTTGATCAAGCAGACTGAAGACATTGACGGAAACAGGATAGGCGGTGAGGGGCTATGAAGAAACCCGGAATCTGGACGGCCTTTACCCTTGTGATTTTATGCTTTTTCTTGCTGTTTGTGGTGTATCCCCTGTTTTTGATTATGTACCAGAGTGTTGTGGATCCGGAAACCCATGCCCTGACCTTTGATTATTTCACCAAATTCTTTGGCAGGAAGTTTTACTGGATCACCCTGGTGAACAGTTTCAAGGTTACTGTCTGCGCTACACTGGTGGCAGCCATTATCGGCCTTCCCATGGCCTACGTGCTGCGCAGTTTTAAAGTTCCCTGCAGCAAGTATGTGAATATCCTTATTGTCATTTCCTATCTGTCGCCGCCTTTTATCGGCGCCTATGCCTGGATCCAGCTGTTAGGCCGGAACGGTTTTATCACCCAGATCATCAACAGTATTTTCAATGTGCAGTTTGGGGGAATCTATGGCTTTGCAGGCATTGTGTTAGTCTTTTCCCTTCAGTCGTTCCCCCTGATATACATGTATGTATCCGGCGCCCTGAAAAATCTGGACAGCTCCCTGAACGAAGCGGCGGAAAGTTTGGGATGCAATGCATTCCAGCGGGTTACGCGGATCATTCTCCCGCTGGTTATGCCCTCCCTGCTGGCAGGTTCCCTTCTGGTGTTCATGCGTGTGTTCTCTGATTTCGGTACGCCCATGCTGATCGGCGAAGGCTTTAAAACCTTCCCGGTTTTGATTTACACCCAGTTCATGGGGGAAGTCAGCACCGACGATCATTTCGCGGCGTCTCTCTGCGTCATTGTTGTGGTGATCACCCTGTTCCTTTTCTTCCTGCAGCGGATGATGGCAAAGCATTATTCCTACGCTATGACAGCCTTAAAGCCCATGCAGCCGGTGAAGGCGGAAGGAAGCCAGAAATTTTTTGTATACCTGTTTGTTTACGGAGTAGCTTTTATCGCCATGCTGCCCCAGCTTACGGTTATATTCACATCCTTCCTTGAAACGGTGGGCGGTTCTGTATATACGGGGAAATTCTCGTTTATGAATTATGAGAACACGCTGTTCTCTAAGGATAATATTTCCATTTTCAACACCTATGCATTTGGACTTTGCGCCATCGGTATCGTTGTGGTGCTGGGCATCCTGATTTCTTACCTGACGGCCCGGAAACCTTCGTTGCTGACGAATATTTTGGATACGCTGACCATGTTCCCGTATATCATCCCGGGTTCCGTCCTTGGTATAGCCCTGTTATCGGGATTTAATTCCGGTATCCTTGTCCTTTCCGGTACGGCGCTGATCATTATTATTTCCTTAACGATCCGCCGCATGCCTTACACGATCCGGTCCAGTACGGCGATCATCTCCCAAATTTCCCCCAGTGTGGAAGAAGCGGCCATCAGTCTGGGAGCCAGTGAATTTAAATCCTTCCGTAAAGTTATGGTTCCCATGATGCTGCCCGGCGTTCTTGCAGGGGCGATCATGAGCTGGATCACCCTGATCAGCGAATTAAGCTCCAGCATCATTCTTTACACCAGCAGCACCAGCACGCTGACAGTGGCCATTTACGCTGAAGTTATCCGTAGTAATTTTGGCAACGCTGCCGCGTATTCCACCATCCTGACGCTGACGTCCATTATTTCCCTTCTGATATTCTTCCGTCTGACGAAAAATGAAGATATCAGCGTTTAAATTCATTTCACATATTATTCAAGATATGATTTTGAATATAATGATATAATATTTAAAACGCAACTTTGTTTTAAGCATTAAGTTTTTTATGGGGGTAGATTAATATGGCGAAATATTTAGGCGGAACTGATACCCAGCAGGAAGATGTTAAGGCAGAATTGATTACGCCGGGCCTTCTCACCAATGATTTTGTGCTGAATGTTTCCACAGGCATTTTTTCCTCTGAAAAGATCGGAATCAAAGACAATATTACTTTCTATGAAGAAGTTACCCAGGAAAATGAAAAGAAATTCAGTATCGGTTGGGGGATTGTCGGGCTTGCAATTTTTGGACCGTTAGGCGCATTGGCAGGCGCAATTCTTGGCGGTGACAGCAAGACAAAGCATGTTGTGGCAGCCCAGCTCAATAACGGACTGAAATTTGTGGTCCAGCTCGATCAGGATGAATTTGTAAAATGGGTCAATCTGATGCCTCATAAAGCAGCTCCTGAAGGGGAAGAAGTATAAATCAGGATGGTCGCTGACTGTTATTTGAATTTTTAACCTTCCGCTTTATCGATATAATGCAGATTAAAGAGGGGAAACGCGGTTAAAAGGTGATTTGGAATTGACTTATAAAAGCAGATTTTACCTGCCCGTACCTGCGCTGTTATGTTCTTTGATCATATTGATAACAGCGATGACTGCAGGATGTGGGGAAGAAGAAAAATTTAATAAAGAAAAGGCTGCAATACTGGAGGAATTGAAGCAGGCACAGGTAATTCGGATTCCGGACGGGCTTAAAGGTGATGAACTGGACCGGGCAATTTCCACGTTTGGAAAACAACACAAGGATTCCCTTTCGGCAATTGACTTAAAACTGAAAGCGCTGGGAGAGAAATACGGGAAAACTGACGGGAAATTTGCAAAAGAGACAGAGGACATCCGAAAAACGCTGAAGCAGGACCATATTGAATGGATGAAAGCTGCAGTAGCTCCCAAGATCAAGGGCGATCCGGTCATGGGGGTAGGAATCGGGTGCAGATGGGAAGAAATTGAGGAGATCCTGGGTGAACCGATCGAGAAAAAGCAGACGGATGTCCTGAAGGAGTTTAAATACTCCGGTCTGGTTTTTAATGAAATCAGGGATCGGGGAGAAAATGACGGAAAGCCGTTACCGCCTTCTTACGGGCCTGATGCTTATTATATGACCGGTACCGGTTATAAGACAGGCTGCGGAGTCCAGATCGGTATGACCAAGGCGGAAGTATTGGCCCTGTACAAAGGGAAACTTTCCTCAATCGATGATCACACGGATCCGAAATTTATTTTAATGAAATACGACCCGACTCCGGATCATGCCCACGCATATAACCAGTTTCTGCAGCTTACCGATGGGAAACTGACCAGGCTGATCGTTGCAAAGCACTGAAGTGGGAAACTGCAAATTATAAACCGCATCTGTCGGAGAAAAATTCTCCGGCAGGTGCGGCTTTTTTGTTCCGGTTTCATTTTATGCCGTTTTTGACCAGTAATTCCCGAATATACTTTTCGTCCGGTGTTGTGTAATACGTTTCCTGTCCTGTAAAAATGACGAATCCGGGTTTTGCGCCGGAAGGCTTTTTAACGTTATGTCTTCTGGTGCAGTCCACGGGGATCTGGCTTCCGCCTCTTGCCTTGCTGAAGAATGCCGCAAGCTGGACGGCTGTTTGTAAGGCTTCCGGTTCGGGATCCGGAAGCGTTGACTTAATAAGCACATGGCTTCCCGGGATTTTCTGTGTGTGAATCCATATGTCATTCCCGGACCCGATTTTAAAGGTTACTTCATCGTTCTGTCTGTTATTTCTTCCAATGTAAATGGTTGTGCTGTCGGAAAAGATGATTCTGACCGGTGCGGATTTTTCCGTTACAAGACGGGATTTTTTAGTTTTTCTTATTAATCCCTCTTTTTGAAGTTCTTCCCTTATTTCTTCGATTTCCAACCGGGTTGCCGCAAAATTAAGACTTTCACTGACGCTTTCCAGGTAAATTAACAGCTGCTCCGCCTGGGAAAGCTGGATTGAAACTTCTTTCCGGGCCCGTTTGAGCTTGTTGTAAGTTTTATAATATTTCTGGGCATTTTCTGCAGGTGTCAGCGAAGGAGACAAAGAAACCGCGAGAGTACTGCCGTCGTAAATATTGGAGACGGTACAGGATGCGCTTCCTCTGGGAATCTGGTAAAGGGATGCCATGAGGCTGTCGGCAATGATTCGATAATTTTCTGCATCATTTGCATCGGCCAAATCTTTCTTCAGGGCATCGATCTTTTTTTCCGTCTTATGAATTTCTGTTTTAACAACTTGCTTCAGTTCTTCCTTTTCAGGCAATGAAACCGGATGTAACTGCACTGCAAAACAAATGGCATCGTTAATTGAACTAAAATGTTCCACGCGGTTTTCTTTCGGAATGCAGACTGCGTTATAGGGAAAAATCGTCGTACATTGGTTGCTTTTCGATATAAGAACGGTAAAAGCAGAAGGTGAATTCCGCACAACTTCCTGAAGGCATGCAATTGCTTCAGCCAGTTTTTTTCTGTCTGAAGGAATCAGATATGTTGCGTTAAATGGAATGTTTGCCTTGAAAAACAGCTGTTGCGCCGTATATTTTCCTATACCGGCAGTGTTTGCGACCAACTGCTTCCATTGCGCTTTATTAACTTCATCCGGTATGGAAGCGATAATTTTTTCCGGACTTGCGCACAGTATATTCAAGCCGCTTTGTGCCGGGGGCGGGCAATAATCATAACCGGGCTGGATAACACGGACAGAACTCATCAGAGGGCTGACATGTTTCATACTGTCCAGGATTTTTCCGTTTTCTGCGAAAATCAGGTTTGCGTTTTTCCCTGTCAGTTCAATTATGATCTGCTTGGTAATGATCCGGCTGCTTCTGCCCAGCAGGCTTACTTCCATCTCAAGCACTCGATCCATATCTTTTTGTTGTAGTTTCGTGATTTTTCCTTCTTCAAGATGCTTGCGAAGGAGCATACAGAATGCAGGTGGTTCAGGGGGGTTATCCGGCGCCTTTTTGGAAAGGCAGACAGCAGGATCGCCGGCATGAACATCCATAATTAAGTGGATGGTATCCGATTCTCGTTTCAGTGAGAAATATATGCTGTGGTCTGAAGGCATTCCTATCTTATAAATACGGCTCCCGATTATTTCCCGGTTTAAGTATTCTGTCTGGCTGTACAGGGTAATTCCTTCCAGATTCATGATGATCCATTCCTTTTCGTCAATTTATCCTGTGGTTTGGTTGCGTTCATTGGCGCAATGGTTTATAATATCGGTACAGTTTCATTTCTTTACCAAGTATATCATATTTCATGTAAAATAGCTTTTGGAGGCAGGAAGATGAAGAAAATTTTCCTAACATTACTTTTTTGCAGTTTCCTTTCCCAGTGTTTTGCCCTTGTCCCCATGACAGATGAAAATATGATGCAGGCTATTAATTATGGTGTTGCAAGCAGACAGGACAAGAAGTCCATGGCAGACTTCCTGAATCCCTGGAAACTTGAAGAACGGCTGTTAAAAAATCCGTACCGGGAAAAAGAAACCGTTGTTTTATATTCTCCGTATCTCCTTGCGGCGATTCATGCCAGGGATAAGGTGGAAGAATCCCGTGTGCCGGAGCTTGCCGATATAAAAAAAGCGGTAAGCGAGTACGAGGGAATTACGCTGATCGGGGCAAGGATCAATGCGCCGGTAGTGTTGAAAGAACAAGAATATTCTGTGAAACTTGTACAGGGAAAGACAGAATTATCTCCTTATGCATTTAATTTTCTTAGCTGGGAAATGATCGATGTTGTTGACAGGGATGCACCTGCGGAAGTAAAAAAGACAGGGGATATCATGAGGCCGGAAACTGTACAGCCGTCAAAGATGAAAAAGGTTGCCGTGCTGGATTATCAGTTTTATTTTGACAGCGCGCAGTTTGATCCGAACCAGGGCTTTTCTATATTAATAAGTGATAAATACTGTGGAGAACGGCGCTTTGATATCGACCCGGCATCGGTAAGGTAACCGGCTGGGAAATCAGGAGGCTTTTTGTATGGTTAAGAGCATGACCGGCTTCGGCCGGGGAAGTTTTGAAGAGGAAAATTTTTCTGTAACTGTAGAAATCAAATCTGTGAATCATCGCTATAATGAAATCGCGATCCGGCTTCCGCATTTTTTAAATCCGCTGGAAGATAAGATTCGTAAAACGATTCTGGCTTCCATATCGAGAGGCCGGGTGGATGTATTCGTGACAGCCCGGTATACGGCTACGGGCGCGGTAAACGTTTCGGTGGACAAACCCCTTGCCTTGGCTTACCATACAGCATTGCTGGAAGTTGGAGATGCCATTGGCATTACTTCTCCCAATATCAGTGACCAGGCTGAGATACTTTATCTGGCCCGTTGTCCTGATGTTATTACGGCGAAGGAAGGGCTGTTTGACTGTGATGGTTACTGGCCGAAAATAAAACAGGCTGTAGATCAGGCGGTGGGTGCGCTGGTATCCATGCGGGAAGCAGAGGGAAAGAATATTGTAGGAGATTTTTATAAACGTCTTGACTTGATTGAACAGCACGTTCTTGCGATTGAAAAACGTTCTCCTCTGGCAGTGGCTGAGTATCAGGCCAAATTGACAGAACGCCTTGATGCTTTGCTTGCTGATAAAAAGATTTCTGCAGACCCTGACAGGGTACTGCAGGAAGTTGCAATTTTTGCAGACCGAGTCAGCATAACCGAAGAAATCGTGAGACTGAAAAGTCACATCAGGCAGTTCCGTCTGATATTGGAATCAGCCCAGCCCGTTGGGCGCAAACTCGATTTTCTTGTGCAGGAGTTTAACCGTGAAGCAAATACGATTGGCTCGAAAGCCAATGATTTCGAGCTTGCGAAAACAGTTGTCGAGATTAAAGCTGAAATCGAAAAAATAAGAGAACAGATTCAGAATATAGAATGAGGAAAGCCATGAACAATTATATGATCAATATCGGCTTTGGCAATATGGTTGCCGCAGGCCGCACCATCGCAATTATCAGTCCCGAATCGGCTCCTGTTAAGAGGATCATTACAGAAGCCAGGGAAAAAGGCTTTTTGATTGACGCCACATATGGAAGGCGTACCCGTGCTGTCATAGTGACTGACAGCAGCCATGTAATTTTATCTGCGATTCAGCCGGAAACGATTGCCAACCGGTTCAATACTGATTTGGAAGAAGTGGAGTAACATGGAGGAAAAGGTGAACAAGCCAAAAGGTTTATTATTGGTGGTATCCGGACCCAGCGGAGCAGGGAAAGGAACCATCTGCGGGTTATTGCGAAAAGCACTGCCCGATCTTGCTTATTCTGTGTCTGTAACCACCAGGGCGCCCAGAGAAGGCGAAGTGGACGGGAAAGATTATTTCTTCAAAACAGTGAGCCAGGTCAAGGACATGATTTTCCGCGGTGAATTGCTGGAGTATGCCCAGGTGTACGGTAATTATTACGGTACGCCTAAACCGTATGTAATGGGGCTGCTGAATGAAGGAAGAGACGTGCTTCTTGAAATTGATGTTCAGGGGGCCCTGCAAATCAAAAAGGTGTTCCCGGACGGAGTGTTTGTGTTTGTTGTACCTCCGACCCTTTCGGAATTAAGGGCGCGCATTTATAACCGCGGGAAAGATACGGAAGAAGTGATTGAAAAGCGGCTGAAGGAAGCTACTCACGAATTACGTTATGCAAGTAAGTATGACTACATTATAGTGAATGACATAGCAGAAAAAGCCGCCGGCAGGGTGCTTACACTGCTGGAGGCAGAACGGTACCGGGCAGGCCGTACGTATTTCATCATTGATAAAATACTGGATGGGCCGGAAAAATAACCGGTTTAACAAATATATGCATTTACAGATCCGCTACAACCGGTTTGCGTATGAACAGATAGATACGTAAAGATGATAACAGTCATTATTCATTGTTATGATTTATTTATACAGGAGGCAGAAAAATATGAGCATGGTAAACCCTTCAATTGACAAGCTGGCAACAATGGTTGACAGCAAATATACGCTGGCCATTCTGGCAGCAAAACGGGCAAGGGAACTGACAAAACCCGGTCATGTTCTTCCGGAAAAGGAAGTCAGCATTGCCCTGAAAGAAGTGGGAGAAAAAAAGATAACCTATACCCGCAAAAAATAACAGGAGAAAATCTATGCTTAAAGGAAAAAAGATTGTTCTTGGGGTGACCGGAGGCATTGCAATTTTTAAAGCAGTGGATCTGGTCAGTAAATTGCGAAAACGGGGTGCGGAAATCCGTGTCGTAATGACAGAGCATGCAACAAAATTTATTTCACCGTTACTTTTTTCTGAAATAAGCGGGAATAAGTGTTCTGTCTCCATGTGGGACGGCAGGGATGAATTTAATGTAGAACATATTGCGCTGGCCAATTGGGGCGACCTGATCCTGACGGCTCCCGCAACGGCCAATATCATTGCAAAAATGGCCTGCGGTCTGGCGGATGACCTGTTAAGTACCGTACTTTTGGCCGCTTCCTGCCCGAAGATCGTATGTCCTGCCATGAACACCGGAATGTATGAAAATCCGGCAACCCAGGAAAACCTGAAGATTTTGGAAAAACGCGGGATTTTTGTAATGGAACCGGCCAGCGGTGAACTTGCCTGCGGCACATCGGGAGCCGGCAGGCTTCCGGAAGTTCCTGAAATCATATCCTATCTTGAACGTTTTCTGGCAAAGCGGGAAGGGGATATGCGGGGACTGAAAGTGCTGGTGACGGCTGCAGGTACCCGGGAACCTATTGACCCTGTACGCTATGTTGGTAATCGAAGCAGTGGAAAAATGGGATATTCCATTGCCCGCCAGGCTTTGCTGCGGGGTGCTGACGTTACCCTGATAACGGGACCGTCCGCTTTGACACCGCCGCCCTATGCAAAAGTCATACCGGTTGAAACAACGAAACAGATGCTGGATGCCTGCCTTTCGGAATATCCTGATACGGACATTGTAATTAAGGCCGCTGCAGTCGCTGATTTTAAACCCCGGTCTGTAGCTGACCAGAAAATCAAGAAAATTAATCCGGAAGATGGCATGACTATTGTAATGGATCAGAACCCGGATATTCTGAAAACCCTTGGCGGTATGAAAAAACAACAGTTTTTGGTGGGATTTGCCGCTGAAACCCAGAACCTGCTGGAAAATGCGGCCAACAAGGTTAAAAAGAAAAACCTTGATATGATCGTGGCCAATGATGTGTCCCTGAAAGGAGCCGGTTTTAACACCGACACAAATATCGTGAAATTCCTCTATCCCGACGGGACCGTGGAAGCGCTGGAAATTCTTTCGAAAGATACAGTAGCTGCAATTCTGTTGGATCGGGTTCTCGAGAAAAGAAAAAGAAGTGCAGATACTGTGAAATAAGTGTGAAACCGGTTGCAATGTTTTAAATAACTGCTATAATAGTAACGAAAATCTTAAAAAACTCATCACGAGCGGTGGAGGGAACTGGCCCAGTGAAGCCGCAGCAACCATTGCTTTGTCAAACGGTGCTAAGTCCTTACGAGAAATCGCAAGATGAGATCAATTCTGCAGGCTCAGATGCTCTCACATTTGCGAGGGCATCTTTTTTTGTCTGCGGAAAAAGAAAGTATTGATTAACCCGTACGGATTGCGTCAGTGAGTCCTGCAGTTTATATTCTTTTCGGAGAGACCAGCCTCTTCGGACATTTTGAAAGGAGAACATACATATGCGTAAATTATTTACCTCTGAATCAGTTACGGAAGGACATCCGGATAAGATTGCCGATCAGATCTCTGATGCGATTCTGGATGCTATTTTAAAAGAAGATCCTAATGGAAGGGTTGCCTGCGAAACCGTTGTAGCAACCGGACAGATCCATATTGTCGGGGAAATTTCCACTACCTGCTTCGTAGATATTCCCAAAATTGCCAGAGACACAGTGCTTGAAATAGGCTATGACCGGGCAAAATACGGGTTTGACGGATCTACCTGCGGTGTTCTTATTTCTATCGACGAGCAGTCCGGGGATATTGCAATGGGCGTCAATAAATCGCTGGAAGCTAAAGAAGGGGCCGCTTCTGAAGATGAAACAGGCGCCGGTGACCAGGGCATGATGTTCGGTTATGCCTGTGATGAAACACCGGAGCTTATGCCTCTTCCGATTTCACTGGCCCACAGGCTGGCCCGCCGGCTTACGGAAGTTCGCAAAAATAAAATGTTAACGTATCTGCGTCCTGACGGAAAAACCCAGGTTACCGTTGAATATGAAGATGACAGGCCGGTACGTGTTGATACCATCGTAATTTCCACACAGCATGACCCGGACGTAACCCAGGAACAGATCCGGAAGGATATGATCGAGTGCGTAATTAAGTCTGTTGTTCCGAAAGAAATGCTGGATGAAAAGACGAAATACTTTATTAACCCCACCGGACGGTTTGTTATCGGCGGTCCCCAGGGTGACAGCGGTCTTACCGGGCGTAAAATTATCGTTGATACCTACGGAGGAATGGCCCGGCACGGAGGAGGGGCTTTCAGCGGCAAGGATCCTTCCAAAGTTGACCGTTCCGCAGCCTATGCTGCCCGCTATGTAGCAAAGAACATTGTCGCCGCAGGTCTTGCAAAACGCTGTGAGATCCAGCTTGCCTACGCCATCGGTGTGGCCCAGCCGGTATCGATCCTGGTGGATACTTTTAAAACAGGCGTAATTGAAGACGACCGCATTGCCGAGCTGGTAAGAAAGAATTTCTCTTTAAGCCCCACCGGAATCATTCGCAGTCTGGATCTTCGCCGCCCGATCTACAAACAAACTGCTGCGTATGGCCACATGGGACGTACTGACATTGATGTTCCCTGGGAACATACGGATAAAGCCGCGGCCCTGCGGGAACAGGCCGGTATTTGATCGTTGTTAAGACTCAGGAAAAAGTAAGGTCAACGGCACCCTGATATTAATAAATTATGTACTATTGATGATTCAGGTATGCCACATTATTGTTTGTTTACAAAATTGCAAAAAAGAAATATAATTAGTATATATTAATCTGTGAATTAGAGAACATTGATCCCTAAATCAGGAAGGACTGGATATGATGGGCTTAACTTCAAGACAAAAACAGATTGCTGAAATTGTCAGAGAAAAGGGGCCAATTACCGGCCGTCAGATAGCTGAAATGTTAAGTGTTACGAGGGCTGCCTTACGCTCAGACCTGGCGATCCTGGTAATGAGCGGAATGATCGACGCCCGTCCCAAAGTGGGGTATTTTTATACCGGGCGCAGCACATTAGGGCTTCTTAATGAAGAAGTTTCCGATATCCTGGTTGAAGATATCCAGTCTACTCCCGTTGTGATAAAAAACACACAAAGCGCATACGAAGCCATAATAAGGATGTTTGTTGAAGATGTAGGTTCAATCTACGTCGTGGACGAAAACGATTTACTGGTAGGCGTTGTTTCCCGAAAGGATCTACTAAAACTGGCGACCAATAACAATGGGGATATGAAGGCTATACCCGTTATCATGGCCATGACGCCTTTATCAAAAATGGTTGTGGCATTTCCGGAAACTACTGTTTCCGAAGCGGCAAGAAAAGTTATCGATAATCAGATCGACAGCCTTCCGGTAGTAAAGAACAGGTTTCAGGATAGTAATGCCAAATATTATGAAGTGGTAGGCCGTATCACAAAAACAAACTTTACAAAGCTTTTTGTAGATATAGCTGAAGGAAGGGAAGTGGGTCATCATAAGCAGTAATTCACCGATCATTTATGCGCTTTCCGATTCAATTGGCGGAACCGCGGAATCTGTCATCAAGGCAACGGTAAGTCAGTTTACGGAAACAAATTTTGAAGTGGTGCGTATTCCTTATATCAACAACAAGGAACAAATTGACGATGCCCTGGAAGACGCAGCCAGACATCATGCGGTAGTCTGCTATACCATCGTTAATCCCAGGTTGCGCGAACATCTGGCTGACCGGGCCGTTGAACTGCAAATACAGGTAGTGGATGTACTGGGACCCATGCTCCGGGCTATCCAGAAAAATTCCGGTCTGCTTCCGAAAAATCAGGCCGGCCTGATTCATGCACTGGACCATGAATATTTTAAGCGCGTCGAAGCCGTTGAATTTGCAGTTAAATACGACGACGGGAAAAATCCCATGGGATTGCTGAAGGCGGATCTTGTCATTATCGGCGTGTCCCGGACTTCCAAAACACCGCTTTCCATGTATCTGGCCCATAAACAGCTTAAAGTGGCCAATGTTCCCCTGGTTCCCGAGATCGTTCCGCCGCCTGAACTGTTTAAGGTACCTCATAATAAGATCATCGGTCTGCTAATTGACCCCTATAAGCTTACCGATATCCGGACGACCCGGCTCAAAGCCATGGGGCTGTCGGAAGATGCGACATACGCCGATGTAGACCGTATCACTGAAGAACTGGAATACGCAAAGGGGATCATGCGCCGGGTTCACTGTATGATTATCAATGTGTCCAACCGGGCGATTGAAGAGACTGCCGGGATTATTCTGGATTATTTTTACAAAAACAATTCGTCCCGGAGACAGTGAAAATTTGATTTTCCAAAATGCCGGAACAAAATACATTAAACGAATACTGTATTCAAGGATGAAGGAAGCTGATATTCTAAAAAATTTCTTTTCATCCTTGTTTTTTTCTCTTAATAAACGTAATTCATAATATATAGTGTAATAAACGGAGATTGAACAGGAATGAATATTCGCGAATATACTGAACGGATGGAACAGGAAAACCTTATGCCCTGGGCCTGTAAAAGCGCTGATGCCCACCGGGTTACAAAAGAGCCGCTGGATGATCTGCGGACTTCCTTCCAGAGGGACAGGGACCGTATCATCCACAGCAAAGCATTTCGGGCTTTAAAACATAAAACACAGGTATATCTGTGTCCCGGTGACCATTACCGGACACGGCTGACACACAGTATGGAAGTATCCCAGATCTCCCGTACGATCGGCAGGGCACTCCGTTTAAACGAAGATATGATAGAAGCTGCCGCCCTGGGACACGATCTCGGGCATACCCCTTTTGGGCATGCGGGAGAAAAGGCTATCAATAAATATACGGGACATTTTACCCATAACGAGCAAAGCATCCGGGTGGTAACATATTACGGACGACAGGGTCGCGGCCTGAACCTTACGGAAGAAGTTAAAGATGCGATCTTATGCCATACGGGGAATCAGCTGCCTAAAACGCTGGAAGGGGCGATCGTCAGGCGCTGTGACCGGATCAGCTATTTATGCTCCGACTTTGATGACGGGATCCGGGTAGGCCTGGTGGGTCCCGATAAGCTGCCGGGAATTGTAGCGATGCGTCTCGGTACGGAACCTTCACAGATTCTGGATATCCTTGTTCATAATATAGTTGAAAGCTCTGCAGGAAAAAACGAAATAATTCTTGATCCGTATTACGATGAAGCGGTAGAAGAATTCAGGGAATTCATGTTTGCCTATGTATATGAATGCCCGGTTTTGGAAAAGGAACACCAAAAGGCAGAACACGTGGTCCTCAGCCTTCTTGATATGTTTGAGAAACGGCCGCATCTTCTCCCTGAAGAAACCCAAAAGAATTTTAGCCGCTTTGGAAAATTAATGTCCATTGTGGATTATGTGGCCGGGTTAACAGACCTGAGCGCCGTTAACCTGTTTAATTATCATTTTGTTCCCACCGTTACTGACTGAAAGGCCGTGTAATAACTGATACGAATCTTCCTCCTCCGGGAACTTACGGTTACTTCTGTTTATGCGCGCTACATATCAGTCAAAAAAGGAATTTTTTTCTGGACAGAGAATATATAATAAGTTCAGAAAAGAGGAGTTATGATGGAACAGAGTTACGAAGATTTTAAAAGACAGGTTAAAGAAAACTCTGATATAGTAGAAGTTATTTCCGGATATATTTCCCTTCAGAAAAAAGGCAGGTATTACTGGGCATGCTGCCCTTTTCACGGTGAAAAAACACCGTCTTTTTCTGTAGACAAAGAACGGCAGTTCTTTTACTGTTATGGCTGCCATGCCGGCGGTGATGTTTTCAGCTTTATTGAAAAGGAAGAGAACTGCACTTTTGCCGAGGCGATCAGGATTCTGGCCGGACGTGCCAATATACCGGTTCCGGAAAAACACAGGACAGCAGCCGATATACGCAGGGAACAAAAACGGAAAGACATATATACGGTGAATGAACTTGCCAGCCGCTATTTTTCCGCATGCCTTCTTAAAACCGATCATGGAAAAAATGCACTGGCCTATTTCCATAACCGCGGAATATCCGATGAAATCATAGCGCGTTTTTCATTGGGCTATTCACTTCCCGGCTATCATTCTTTGCAGATGAATCTTGTTAAAAAAGGCTGTACGGAAGAGCAGCTGGCTGATGCCGGCCTGCTAAGGGGCAGAAAGGGCTCTTTCAGGGATATGTTCATTAACCGGGTCATAATTCCTATCAAAGACCCCAGAGGGAAAGTCATAGCCTTTGGCGGGCGTGTAATGGATGACAGCTTACCGAAATATTTGAATACCGGTGAGACGGATGTTTTTCAAAAAAGGGAGACCCTGTTTGGTCTCGATGTAGCGATCAAAGCGATAAGGGAAGCAAAAGAAGCGATCGTAGTAGAAGGTTATATGGATGCTATCAGTTTACATGCCGCCGGAGTCAACAGAGCGGTAGCATCCCTTGGAACCGCTTTCAGCGAACAACATGCAAAATTGCTGCATCGGGCTGCCGATAACATCGTTTTCGCATATGACAGTGATGACGCCGGCAGGCGGAATGCTGTCAGGGCAGTGGGTATTGCAAAGAAAGAAGGTTTGTCGGTAAAAGTTATAAATGTTCCGGAAGGTAAGGACCCTGATGAATACATCCGTGTTTTTGGCAGGGAATCTTTTGAAAATCTCGTGAAAAATGCATGGGACGGGACGGAATTCCAGATTCGCTACACACTTTCCAAAAATAATATTACGGAATTAGCAGGAAAAGTTCAGTGTGTGTCGAATATAATCCCATATCTGCTGGAGTGTAAAACTGAAATCGAGGTTGCCCGCTATGTGAATTTCCTGGCGGGACAACTGGTTATCGATGAAGGTCTTATTATGGGAGAGTACAGAAATGCAGTGGCAAATCTTTCCCGTAAAAAGAAGATTCCCGAACCCGTCGGGCAGCCGGTCCGGAAACCGGTTCCCGATATACTGATGCAGGCTGAGAGCAAGTTGTTGTTATTGTTTTTCAGATATCCGGGCATTATAAGCTCATATAAGGATATTTTGCAGAAAATCGGCTTTGTATCTCCTGTAAGGCAAAGAATCTACGAAATCATTTCGAAGATGGAAACATCGGACTTTTCCGAGATCAGAGAGAATCTCTTTGCCGCAGGGGACCCAGAAATCAGTTCGGAAACTGCCAGGATTTTTGCAGACGAGGATTTTCCTCCGGACCAGGAAAGCCAGATACAGATTGCAAATGACTGTATCCGGAAGATGCAGCTGAATTTTTTGCAAAAGGCGTATGACACCCATACACGTCTTGCGGAAACTTATGCAAGCTTAAATGATGCCAGATATTTGGAAGAATTAAAGATATGCAATGAGTTAAGAGGGAAAATAACAAATCTTTATGGCAACTAACAAGAAAAAAACTGACAAAAAACTGAATATGGAAAAGGTAAAACCTGTTGCAGAAGAGGAACTGACAGCAGAAAAAAAAGACAGGAAAAATAAGGCGGCTGCCAAAATCGCCGCACCGGAATCTAAGATTCAGAACCTGCCGAAAAAAGCTGTTAAGAAATCTGATAAAGCTGCAGCAGTAAAAACGGACGGGGATGCATCAAAAGCGAATTCCGCAGCGGACAAGAAGGCTGCAAAGAAGAGCAAGGAAGCAGCCCCCAAAAAAGCTGAAGTAAAAGCAAAACCGGTAAAAAAGGAAGCCGTTCAGCCTGCGAAACCGTCGAAAGCGAAAGCTTCGGACGATAACGACGTAAAGAAGCGCCCGGAAAAGCAGCAGGAAAAAACAGCAGCGAAGAAGCAATCTGTTCCTGACAAGAGCGAAGAGAGTGCAGCAAATAAAAAACCTGCTGTGAAAAATGGAAAAAAAGCGGAACAGAAAGCTGATGAAAACGTCTCTTCAAAAATCGTTTCCAAAACTTCTGCAAAAAAGGCAAAGGCTGTTCAGGAAACTGGTGTAAATAAAAAGAAGCAGGAAGAGATTGAAGACCATGATCAGCTTAAACTGGACGCAGGGGAAGAATTACTGGCCGCCATGCCAGCCGGTTTCCCCGTTGAAAAGCTGGTTGAACTGGAAACCCGGGCCAGGAACAACGGAAACATTCTTTTAGATACGGAAATCAATGATATCCTTCCCGCCTCGGTGAATACTCCCGAAGCGATTGATTTTATGATGGAATATCTGCAGGGGAAAGGCATCAATATCGTTTATCCCCAGGATGAGGAAGATAATCTGCTGCCTCCGGCAGAAGATGAAGAAGCAGAAAAAGAATCGGAAGAAATTACGGAAGCCGAACTTGCTTCTTCCATGGCAGTACCTGACGGTATCAGCATCGACGACCCTGTCCGCATGTATCTTAAAGAGATCGGCCGTGTTCCTCTGCTCCAGAGCGAAGACGAAGTTGAACTGGCAAAACGGATGGACAAGGGCAAACAGGTGGATAAGCTGACAGCTGTCCGCAAAAAACAAAACGACCAGAAGCAGGACATCCCCGAGATTAAAACCAGAAAAAGTTTCAATGAAGTATTTAAACATTTGGATGAACTGTTAGAATCTGAACGGTCCATTACAGATATGCGCTCCATTCCGGTTGCGTTTCGCAAGTACGAAACCAAAAAGAACCAGGGGGAAAGCTATACTGCTTCCGACTTCGTAAAGGATACTGTACAGTTTACAAAAAGCGAGAGACTGCGCCTGATCGGTTTATTAACGGAAGAAAATCTGAGTTGCGCTGACTGGGAAAAAGACTGCATTATCAGGGAAGATGATAACGCACCGGAGCCCCGTAATCTTGAAACGATCCGGAATTTAATCAAACAGCTTGACGCCTGGGTTTCCAAACAAAAGAACCCGAAAGGCAAGAATATCAAAACGTTAAATGCTGATATAGACCGGATAGCTGCTGCAGAATCAGATTTTAAAAAACTGCTCACTGATATTAAAAAGCAGGGTGAAGAAGCAAAACGCTGTTTATCCGAGGCAAACCTGCGTCTTGTTGTAAGTATAGCCAAACGCTATGTAGGGCGCGGCATGTTATTCCTCGACCTGATCCAGGAAGGGAATCTGGGTCTGATCAAAGCTGTAGAAAAATTTGATTATAATAAAGGGTTTAAATTCAGTACGTATGCAACCTGGTGGATCCGTCAGGCGATTACCCGCGCCATTGCTGACCAGGCAAGAACCATCCGCATACCGGTCCATATGGTTGAAACCATCAACAAGCTGATTCGTGTTTCGAGACAGCTGTTGCAGGAACTGGGACGGGAACCTACCCCGCGGGAAATTGCGGAAATGATGGAAACAACAGAGGACCGTGTACGTGAAATCATGAAGATTGCTCAGGAACCGGTTTCTTTGGAAACGCCTATCGGTGAAGAAGAAGATTCCCATCTGGGTGACTTTATTGAAGATCATGACGCTCCGGCTCCTGCTGATGCCGCTTCTTTTGCGCTGTTGCGGGAAAAACTGAATGAAGTGCTGAATACGTTGAGCAGCCGGGAAAGGGAAGTCCTTGAACTTCGCTTCGGACTTAAAGACGGCAGGCAGAGGACCCTGGAAGAAGTAGGGCAGCATTTTGGTGTTACCCGTGAACGGATCCGGCAGATTGAAGCAAAAGCTTTGCGCCGGCTCCGCAGCAAACGCTGCAACCAGCTGAGGGATTTTGTTGCAGACTGATTTCTGACAGATCACGCAGGCAATTTTTTCGCCTGCGTGTTTTTTTTCTGAGTGCCAGAATCAGTCATATTTGAAAAACAGCTGATATAATGCAGTTTTTCTTGACACGACCGGGAAGTTAGGTTAAAATAATTGTTGTTCAATACCGGGCCTATAGCTCAGCTGGTCCAGAGCCGGCGGCTCATAACCGCTTGGTCGTAGGTTCGAATCCTACTAGGCCCACCAAAATCTTTACGCACAACTAACAGAACCTGTTCACAAGCTTTTTTGTGAGCAGGTTCTTTTTTTGTGTTTCACTATTCAATTCAAAAATATTTCATATCTTCCATATACTATTTTCTTGATCCTGATACGCTTAAAGTTTTGGCAGGTGGAATTGGCAGGTGGAAACGGTTTTGTGATATAATAATAAAATAATAGTTGATAGAATTTAAGCTAATGATTAACCCAATTTGCCTCCCGGCCACGGGAGGTTTTTTCTTTTTGTTCGCTTTTCTTTTTCTCCGGTATGTGCTACAATGAATAACGAACAAATGTTTTATAAGTGAAAGTGTGACCATTATGCGATCCATCCTCCATGTAGACATGAATAATTTTTACGCATCGGTGGAATGTTTGTACCGCCCGGAAATCCGGAACGTTCCCGTCGCCGTAGCAGGTGACCCGGAGAACCGTCATGGCATCATCCTTGCGAAAAACATGCTGGCTAAAAAGCTGGGGGTCACCACAGGGGAGGCCATATGGCAGGCGAAGCTGAAGGCGCCGGGTCTGGTGCTGGTGCCGCCGGATTATAAAAAGTACCTGCGGTTTTCCCGGCTGGCGCGGCAGATTTATTACGATTACACGGACCAGGTGGAAGCCTTCGGGCTGGATGAAAACTGGTGCGATATTACCAATTCCCTCCAGTGCCTGCACAGCGACCCTGTGACGATCGCTGACTCCATCCGCCAGCGGGTGAAAAAAGAACTGGGTGTGACGGTAAGCGTCGGCGTTTCCTTTAATAAAATTTTTGCCAAGCTGGGCAGCGACATGAAAAAGCCGGACGCCACCACGGTGATTCCCTACGACCGGTTTCGGGAAATCGTGTGGCCCCGGCCGGTGAATGAACTGTTATATGTGGGCAGGGCTACCAACCGGAAACTGCGGGACATTGCCGTCAATACCATTGGCGACCTGGCACGGCTCGATCTGGCCATATTGCAGCGTAAGCTGGGGAAGTGGGGAGAGATACTCTGGCTGTTCGCCAACGGTATGGACACGGCTCCCGTCCGGAAGATCGGGGAAGCGGAACAGATCAAAAGCATCGGTAACGGAACCACCTGCCCCCGGGATCTGAAAACGGAACAGGATGTGAAGCTGGTGTTTACGGTGCTTGCGGAATCGGTGGCGGCACGGTTGCGGGACTGCGGCGTAAAATGCCAGGGGGTGCAGATCTATCTGCGGGATAACGACCTTATGTCCATCTCCCGGCAGAAGAAACTGGAATACCCCTGCTGCACATCCCGTCCGCTGCTGGATGCGGCCATGGATCTGTTCCGGCAGAACTACCGCTGGCAGAAACCGCTGCGGGGGCTGGGGTTCAGCGCCATTTATCTGGTAACCGCCAACAAACACATCCAGCTTTCCTTATTCGACGACACGGTGGAACAGCTTATAACCCAGGAGCAGATCGAAAAGGCGGTGGACGCCATCCGTTACCGGTACGGGCATGATGCGATTCTGCGTGCATCCATGCTGTTGGACTCAAAACTTACAGGCTTTAATCCGAAAGAAGACCATACCATACATCCATATAATTATTTCAGGTGATTGCCATGAAAATAGATTTGAAAGTGAACGCACAGTTTGACCTGGACGGCAGCATAAAGCCGACATCCATTGTGTGGGAAGACGGAAGAGTGTTTGAGATCGACCGGATACTGGACGCCCACATGGCGCCGGCCATGACAGCCGGAGGCCTGGGCATGCGGTACATCTGCCGCATACAGGGCAGGACGGTAAAGCTGTTTAACGATGAAGGGCGCTGGTTTATGGAGACGTAAGTTTTGATGTGTTCAAGAGTTTAGTAAAGAGGTGAGGCTACCCACAATTTTATTTCACAAAAAATTCATATCTGCTGTTTCCAATTTCTTGCCAATAAAACTATTTCGACTTACAATTATAGTAGCCAGATTTTCTTTTATTTCACGGCAGATTCAGCACGACAAGAAAGGAGCAATTTTTTGACTGAAGTAAACCGTGAATACAAAGATCGAGTATTCAAATTTATTTTCGGGAACCCCGAAAACAAGGAATGGACTTTGTCCCTGTATAACGCAGTGAACGGGTCCCAGTACCGGAACCCGGATGAAATCCAGTTCAACACGATAGAAGACGCAGTGTATATGGGGATGAAGAACGATGTGTCCTTTATCATCCGGAGCGAAATGAACCTGTGGGAACACCAGAGCAGTTTCAACCCCAACATGCCTATGCGTTTCCTTACGTATGGAACACAGCTGTACGAAAAATATATTGCCTCCAGCGAGTATTATATTTACAGCAGAAGTTTGCAGGCTTTACCGAAGCCTAATTGCGTTTGCTTTTATAATGGCAGAGCGGAACAGCCGGAGAAGCAAGTACTGAAACTGAGCGATGCCTTTGGCGGTGAAGCGGATATTGAGGTAAAGGTAACGATGCTGAACATCAATTACGGCAAGAACCGGGCGTTGATGGAAGTCTGCCAGCCATTGCGGGAATACGCGTGGTTGGTTGACAAGGTAAGGACGCGCCAGAAAGAACTGCAAAATTTTGAAGCGGCGGTGGAAGCTGCGATACAGGAGATGCCGGAAGATTTTACAATTCGGGAATTCTTGATTACGAACAGGGCGGAGGTGAGAAGAATGCTGCTGACGGAATACGACGAAGAAAAAGTATTAGCGCAGGAACGGAAAGAAGCCGCAAAAGAAGCGGAAATACGTACAGAAAACAAAGTGAATGAGCGCGTTGCGACGGACATGATACGGGACAAAAAGCCTTTGAAAGAAATTTTGAAATACAGCAAACTTCCGGAAGCCGCCATTCGTAAGCTCGCCGAGTCTATGGGCGTGGCAGTACTGTAAAAATTAAAACAACTCCCTGTTCAGGATGAAACATTCCGGCAGGGAGTTATCCATTTGCGGTTCATTTAAACGAAAATTTAACATCGTAAAAATCCAAAACCCCTGCAACCCGCTTCATGACCGGGCTGACAGGGGTTCGTTTTTTCTTTTATGAGAGAGTACTTTTGGACGCAAAAAATTTTAAAATTTAGATAGTGGAAGAACAGGGGTGAGTCTATGATTATATTTTATCTCTTTTTGGCCATTATTGCGGCCTTTGCTATTTTTATTATTCTTGCATTGGTGGACATCGTGAAGGGGATAATTACAAAACGGGAATCACATTTTGCCGAAACATGGGCAACGATTATTGAAGCGATTCTAGGGTTTGCGGCAGCCGCTGGCGGTATCGTATTAGCGGCAGTAATTGCCTTGCTGCTACTGTTTGGCGTATTTTATTGTATATTTGGATAATAGTAAAAGATGAAAGATAGGAGAGCAAGATGACTCTGGAAAAGAGAAATATGACCACCAACTATTAGCGCTAACTATGCTATAATTATAATAAATATAAATTATTTCAAAAATCAGGCGAAGCGATATAAATTTTAGCACGAAGGAGGTAATCAGAATGAATTCATATGTTGACTTACACATGCATTCAAAATCCTCGGACGGGACAGATTTAATTCCGGAGCTGTTACAAAAAATTCAGGAAACAGGAATCAAAATATTTGCGTTGACAGATCACGATACTGTTCAGGGCGTTTTGCAAATTATTGCTTGCAGATATTAATGCCAATTTTGAAGAATGGGTTAAATTTTATTGTTCTGACGATTATTATGAAGAAGATGACGAAGAGGAACATAAAAATTATCTGAAAAGATATGCTGAACGGAAGCAGATGATGAAAGAGAAAACTAAAAAACTGGAAGGCCTGATCGCAAAACGGGAACGGAGTTTTGGGAAAGGGTATTATTTTAGTTGAAAGGGGAAAAATCATGACAAGCGAGTTTTTTGAGTTTGAAGATAAAAAAATATTGTGCGAAACAATTAAAAAAATAATCTATGGCTTGGAGTTCGACGAGTTACCGCCTGCTAAAATTTTACGTTCTATAGAAAAAGATTTCGAGATCGTCCTTGAGTTCAAAGATCATTTCCGCTATTTGGTTCCACAGGTTTACGGCTGGGAGTTTATGGATGAATTTATGTACCAGGGACATCCGTTTCCGCATAAAACAGGACAGCCGGAACGTAGAGAGAATATCGAAGCAAGGCGTAAAATGGGCGATGATAATCACAGTGCTACAACATTCTATGAACTTTGTCGTAGTATGGAAGAAGTTTATTATTATCACCATTATAAAAAGACAGTTGATCAGGTTCATGGAAATTATGTCAGAACAGAAAAGGCTGCGTCATTATGTGAAGACCTCTTTTATAGGTATCTAAGGTTGATGGAATACTTAGATGGTGAAGAGGAATATTTGCAAGAGAAGGAAAAACAATGTGCAATTCTAGAAAAACTTTCTTTCCAACTTCAAAAATATATCGGTGTAAATGTTGACAGGTTTTTGTATTTTGGCAAACTGTCTGACGAGTTTGCAGATAATGTAATTGAAAACAAATTAATGAAATGCGAAGACACGCTGTCGGATGATTCAGGCCTTAACAATTTTTGGGAAGAGTATTGTGTTCAGATACAGCAGGAACATTCATTTTACTGGCAAACTTACTTGGAACAATTATATTTGTGGGTCAAGGGAGAATTTGAGAAGCTGCCAATATGGCGGCGTAACGCAATTTGGCTTGAGTTAAAATATAATGACATTACGGAATATTTTGAAGCAGATTATGATCCTGATACAGTTAAAGATCTAAATTTGCCATTTTATAGAGAAGAAGCGGAAAATATAGACGTTGAAAATAAAAAATATTATGACTTAAAAGAAGCAGTAGATTTAATTGTGAATAAAATTGCTGACAAGGCTGCAGATTTCACGAATAAGCATATTGAGAGATATCTCTTTGGTTATGGTGCTGACGATGATGAACTCTGATACAATAAAAGCATAACCTAATTTTCCTCCCCAGCCTGGGGAGGTTTTTCCTTTTGTTCGCTTTTCTTTTTTTCTTGTGTGTGCTACAATAAGCGTGAACGTTCGTTCGAAAATTTATTAAAGAGGTGAGGCAATGGAAAAAAGTAAAGAAATTATGCCGCTGGACACCGGCGACATCAAAAACCGGATATTTACCATCCGGGGTAAACAGGTGATGCTGGACAGTGATTTGGCGGAATTGTACGGGTATGAGGTTAAGCGATTAAATGAACAGGTGCGGCGTAATAAGGAAAGGTTTCCGGAAGATTTCATGTTCCAACTGCTTGCAGAAGAGGTGCCGGACTCTTTAAAGTCGCAAATTGCGACTTTGAACGAAAGTGGAAATAGGCGTGGAAGCAATTTGAAAAAATTACCATATGCTTTTACAGAACAGGGAATTTACATGCTGTCAACAGTTCTTCGCGGAGAACTTGCGGTAAAGCAAAGCATTTTCATCATGCGGGCATTCCGTGAAATGCGCCACTTCATCGCCAACAACGCCGCGCTGTTTGACCGGATCAGCAAAGTGGAACTGACGCAGCTGGAATTTCAAAAGCATACGGAAGAGCGGTTCGATAAAATTTTCAAATACATAGGCGACCAGAAGGAAACACGGCAAAAAATATTTTACGACGGCCAGATTTATGATGCGTTCAGCCTGCTTATAGAGTTGGTACAGAAAGCAGAGCAGGAGATCATCCTGATAGACGGATACGTGGATGTGAGCACGCTGAACTTATTAGCGAAAAAGAACGCCGGCGTTTCGGTAACCATTTATACATTTACAAAAACAAAACTTACGGCCCAGGATGTGGCAACATTTAACGCGCAGTACCCGAAATTAGAAGTGAAGTACACCAACATTTTTCATGACCGCTTCCTGATTTTGGACGGAAAGACGGTGTACCACATAGGTGCCTCGCTGAAGGACGCAGGGAAAAAATGTTTTGCCGTATCGGAGATGAAAGACGCCGGGCGGTCGCTGATGAAGAAGCTGGCGGGGATAAAATAATAACATTAGTTTTATATCGAAGTTTTGCAAACGGGAACTCTAAATGAATATAAACTTTCATGTATAACATTTATAGTGAAACGCGGTTAGCAAACATAGCTTTAGGTTATTCTGCTTGTCGATGCTGTTAGGCAGTTTTGTCATTATATCAATATTCTGCTATAATTATTTTGGTCTTGATGTTGTGCCGTTAATACGAGATACGATCTTGTCAGATTGAAGTAAACTAAACATGATCATTTACGATGGGCTGAAACGAGATTTTTTGAAAGACGTAGAAAACGATACTATAGCAATAACAATTCGAGAGACAATTCTCGAAAAAATGGGAAGGCACACCTCTGAAAGTGAAGATAACGCATGGAATAATTCGATGAATTACATGTACAAACTGCTGACAGACGAAGATATACCTTCAGATGCAGGGGTTGCGATAGAATATAATATTCCACAAACTGCCAAAAGAGTGGATTTTATGATTTCCGGATATGATAATCAAAATAAACCGGGAATGGTAATTATTGAGTTAAAACAGTGGAATGAACTGAATAAAATTCCTTCAAGCGATGCTTTAGTAGAAACGTACACCGGCAAAGCCCTGCGCAAAGTAGTTCATCCTTCTTATCAAGCGTGGTCGTATGCACAGCTTATTGCAGATTATAATGCTGCTGTGCAGGACAGAAAAATACAGCTTGTTCCCTGTGCGTATTTACATAACTACTACAGAAAGCATAATGATCCTGTTGATGATAAGCAATATGAGTTATATACGCAGGAAGCACCTGTATTTACAAAAGGGCAGGTCGATAAACTTCGAGAATTTATAAAACAATGTGTCAGAAAAGGTGATAACAAAGAAATTCTTTATCTGATTGACCATGGTAAAATCAGACCGTCTAAAAGTTTGCAGGAATCCATTGTTGCTATGATAAAGGGTAATAAAGAATTTGTCATGATCGATGAGCAGCGGGTTGTGTATGAAGAAATATTGAAAATTTCTGCAAAATGCCAGAAAGACCATAAAAAGCGCACGGTAATATGTAAAGGCGGCCCGGGAACCGGAAAAAGTGTTATTGCTGTACAATTGCTTGCAGAATTAACGCAGAGAGGCCAGTTAGTACAGTATGTTTCAAAAAACAGTGCGCCGCGTCAGGTTTATGCAGCAAAACTCAAAGGTAAAATAAAGAAAAGCAGTGTTGATAATATGTTTAAAGGCTCCGGCGCCTATACTGATGCTGCTAAAAACAGGTTTCCTACCCTTATAGTGGATGAAGCACACCGACTGAATGAAAAGTCAGGAATGTTTCATAATCAGGGCGAGAATCAGATAAAAGAAGTGATTCATGCTGCCAAATGTTCTGTATTTTTTATAGACGAAAGTCAGCGTGTCACAATTGCTGATATCGGCTCGGTTGAAGAAATTAAAAAGTGGGCAAATGCAGAACATTCTGAAGTAACGGAAATGGAACTGGTATCTCAGTTCAGATGCAATGGTTCCAATGGTTATTTAGCATGGGTCGATGATCTTCTTGAAATCAGAAAAACCGCAAACTATACTCTTGAAGGTTTGGATTATGATGTTTTTCTATGTAATACGCCTCAGGAATTAAAGGAAAAAATAGTTGAAAAGAATAAGGCTAACAACCGCTCAAGGATACTTGCCGGATACTGCTGGGACTGGCCGAAGGAAGAAAGACGGAATACGAATTATCACGATATTCAAATTGGTGATTTTGGTATAAGCTGGAATCTGGATGACGGTCAGGCTTTTGCTCTTAGTGAAAGTTCTGTTAATGAAGCGGGCTGTATTCATACAACGCAGGGTCTGGAATTTGATTGTGTCGGTGTGATTATTGGCGGCGACCTCAGGTATGATAAAAAGAAGAAATGCATCATTACCGATTTTACTCAGCGGGCTTCTACAGACCAGTCTTTAAAAGGAATTAAGAAGCTTAATAAAGAAAATCCTGAGAAGGCTCGGGCGATTGCTGATGAAATTATAAAAAATACATATCGGACTTTAATTACAAGAGGAATGAAAGGCTGTTATATTTATTGTACGGATACGGATCTGCGGGAGTACATTCGTGACAAACTGCCAGACAGGTCAAATAATATGTATTTAGTTAAGGATCTGCAGAAGTTTCAAAAAGTTGCTGAATAAAGAATCAAACTTTCAGACAACTGTTGTACAAGCAAAGTTGCACAAGGCAAAGTCCGGTTGTTCATAGTAATCTTTCTTCACACTCCGGCTTTCTCCATCCCAATAAACTTTGTGCACTTGTGGTCGAAGAATAATTCTACTTTGCCTACGGGGCCGTTCCGGTGTTTGGCAACGATCAGTTCCATCAGGCGGATGGGATCTTCTTCCGTTTCCCGGCAAAAGTCGTCACGGCATAAAAACAGTACGATGTCCGCGTCCTGTTCCAGGGACCCTCTTTCCCGCAGGTCGCTTAGCATGGGGCGTTTTACCAGTGCATTTCCATCTCGACCCGGTAGTGGCATGAGGGTAGACGGAGGCTGCGCAATGGAAGTGACGGAACTGTTCAGCTTTATTAAAGACTTCGGATTCCCCGTGGTCTTAAGCTGGTTCCTGTTAGTCCGCATGGAAAACAAACTGGCGGGGCTTACCGATGTAATCAGCGAACTAAGCTGCAACATCGCGGCCCTGCGGGGTGAAGCGCCGAAGCGGTGAACCCGTAAATAAAAAAACCAAGGTATAAAAGCCTTGTTTTTTTTTGTTTCAACAGCCGCAGATTTTTCTGCTAATGTTAGGCAAAAAAATTGCAGTTTTTCTTACAGCCGTAGATTTTTCTGCGGCTGTTTTGTTTCGTCTCGATTTTCTTTACCAATACGTCGTTCACAAATATTTGTGATATAATCTGTTTAATTATTTGAACGGATGAGCAGGGGGGGAAGACGTCCATGGAAATTCAAAAAGAGATTAATGAGCTGGCTGCGAATTTTGAAGCGTGTCATAAAACCTTGTCTGCGATAGGGGATGAAACCCGCCAGCATATTATTCTTGAGATGATGCGGATGGATTATAACGGGTCCCGGGTCATAGAAATTTCGGAAAAAACCAATCTTTCCAGACCGGCAGTTTCCCATCATCTGCAAATTCTTAAAGAGGCGGGGATTGTAAAGATGCGCAGAGAAGGAACCATGACATATTATTATCTGGACCCGGATATGGAAGCCTTTAACCTCCTGATTCTTGCGTTGCAGCAGTCCATCCGAATTTGCGCTGATTTGCCTAACCGTAGCGTCGAAGACTGATTATGCGGGAGTGAAATGACTGAATGCGGCGGTTAATAGAAATCAGCTTTTTCTAAAAACTATCACATATTGTTAAATAAGTTATCAAAACACAAAGGAGATGTTTTAAATGCGCAGAGATTTGGGTGTGCTTCCGGCTGTTTTTCCTATGCCTGTCCTTATGATTGGGACTTATGATGGGAATGGGAAGGTTAATGTTATGAACATGGCCTGGGGAAATATCAGTACCGGTGAAAAGATTGTTCTTAACATGGGTTCGGACCGCAAGACGCTGGCCAACATCCGTCTTAAGAAGGCGTTTTCTGTTGCGCTTGCGGATGTGGACCACATCAAAGAAGCAGATTATTTCGGAATTGTGTCGGGAAACAAGGTGAAAGACAAGTTTGAACGCACAGGTTTTCATGCGATAAAAGGCGCACATGTTGATGCCCCTGTTATCCAGGAGTTCCCCCTTACCATGGAATGCGAACTGTTGGAGGAGCGGGAAGTGGCAGAAGGCAGTATCATTACCGGACGGATTGTCAATGTGAATGTCGATGAAAAGATTCTTAATGAAAAAGGAACTATCGTTGCAGGGAAATTGAATGCAGTTATGTTTGATCAATTCGAACGGTCTTACTATAAAGCCGGAAAACAGTTTGCCCGGGCCTGGAATGCAGGGGCCGGGCTGGTAAAAAAATAAAAGTGCTTCGTCATGGCCGGGATCAGAGAAATGCTGTCCAATAAGTCTTATAAATTCCAGTTTATCTTAGAGAAGCCTCCCTCATTGGACAATGTCGTTAAGTTAATCTTAATTTTAATTTTACTTACAGCCGTAGATTTTTCTGCAGCAACTATGTTATAATTTACTGGAAAGTGTTTGACTATTTGACTGTTTGAAATGATAGTTTCATTATTTTCTTAGGGAGGTACTGAAATGCCGGTTAACAAAAATGAACTGACGAAAGAACAAATTGCCAAAGCGATGGCCTGCGAGACCGCTGAGGAACTCATGGCGCTGGCAAAATCCGAGGGTATCGAACTGACCAAAGAAGAAGCCGAGGCGTATATGGCGGAGCTGGAAGACTTCGAGCTTGACGGGGATGCGCTGAAAAATGTGGCAGGCGGCATATGCTATATGGCTACTTGCACAGATGATTGCTCTGGTAAGACGCCCACCTTATTAGGGGGAGACCCTTATTAAGGGGAGAGCCTTGAGTTGGGTACGCAAACTTCAATTTTTCTGGCCATAATCAAATATACCAGGTTGAGCCTCTAGGGCATATGACTATCCGGCAAAGTGCCGCCAAAGCCAGTGCCTGAAGAATATCTCTGCCAAGGCAAAAAGCCTTGGCTTTTTTTATGTTCAGTAAGGGTATGCAGTAACTAATTAACTTGCGTTCCCCATGCGTAGTGGGTATAATTATTTAAATAGCTCGCTCAACAGCCAGAGGAAATACCGGCGCCGGTACGTAACTCTGTTTTGGTGTTTGTAATTGGAGAAACGGATGCTTCCCATCAGTAAACGTCTGCAAACCATTGTATCGATGGTCCCCAAATGTAATACAGTAGCGGATATTGGAACAGATCACGGATATGTTCCGGCTTTCCTTTTGCTTTCCGGGCAGTGTCGGCATGCCATTGCCTCCGACATAGCGGAAGGCCCCTGCCGGTCCGCAGCGGATACCAGAGATAGGCACAATCTTCATAGGGTTATGGAGGTTCGAAAGGCTCCGGGTCTTAAGGGATTGTCCCCGGGGGAAGCGGAAACGGTAGTAATCGCGGGAATGGGCGGTGCTACCATCGCAGCTATACTGGAAGAAAGCCTTCCCCTGGCCAAAACCGTGGAAACCTTTGTATTGCAGCCCATGAATGGGGCCGGTATGTTACGGCTATGGTTAATTGATCACGGCCTGGGCATTGCTGATGAACAGCTTTGCAAAGAAAACGGGCATATTTATGTTATAATAAAAGCAGTTCAGACCACTGAAAAGCAGGAACTTACCGATCTTCAGGCGGAAGTAGGGCCCTGCGTACTGGCGAATAAGCCATTTCTGTGGAAAGAATATGTGTCGGAAAAAGCAGGGCGCCTGCAGGGACTGCTTACCCAGATGCGCGGCAGCCCCGCGGCGCAAAACAGCGATAAATATAAAACCGCGGAGAAAATGCTCGCCCGGTTAGAAACGCTGCTGTCTTCTTCCCCGTAAGCCGTTTGAAGTTATGATTTTGGTTTGGAGGAATTATGAACCCTTCTGTTAAATACATAGAAAAAATTTTAAATGAAATGGCGCCGCTGCCGCTGGCTGAAGAGTGGGATAATGTAGGCCTTCTGGCAGGAAAAACGGAAAAAGATGTGAAAGTGATCCTGTGCGCACTTGATTTTTCGGCGGAAGTGCTGGAACAGGCCAAAAACTGCCATGCGGATCTTGTAATTACCCACCATCCCGTCATTTTCCGGGGAATTACGAAATTTACGGACAATGACTGGCGTAACGCCCTGTTGATGGAAGCCATACGGAATGATATTGCCGTCTACAGCGCCCATACCAATTTGGACAAGGCGGCCGGAGGGGTGAACGACGTCCTTGCAGGGCTTTTGGAACTGGAAAACGTGGAAGGCCTTTCCAACCGTGAAGACACCCTGGAAGGGATCGGACGGGTCGGTTGCCTGAAAGAGCCGTTGGATCTGTTCGCCTTTGCGGAAAAGTTGAAACGCATTCTGAAAGTGGAACGGGTAAACGTTGTTTCCGCAGGCCGTCCGGTACGTAAGGTGGCAGTTTGCGGCGGAAGCGGCATGGATTTTCTTGACAGCGCGGTTGAGGCCGGAGCGGATACCTACGTGACCGGCGACATAAAATACCACGACGCCCAGGATGCATTAGGAAAGCGCATCAATCTCATCGACGCTACCCATCAGGCCACGGAGCTTCCCATGATGAACGAACTGGCCGACCGGCTGGCGTTACGGTTCAGCAGGGAAGGGTACGCCGTAAAAATCCTTGTGGCAAAAGAATCGCTGCTGTTCCGTTCGCTGTAATTTTTGCGGCGGCTTGCGTATGCGGGAACAAAACTTTTTAAGTTTTAAATTCATTATAAATATACGAGGTTACCATGTTAGAAAATATTAAAGCGGGGGAACGGATCTGTCAGGCCGTTCTTCTTCGTCTCCAAAAAGTAGGAAATTCTTCCAATGGCGGCGTGTTTGCCAGGGGAACCGCGGAAGACAACAGCGGAAAAATTCAGTTTATCGCCTTTGAAAAGGATATTGTCAATCGCCTGCGGGAACTGGATGCGCCAAAGGCATTTATTGTTTCGGGTCCGGTGGATATTGTAAAGTATTCTTCCACACTTGCCCTTCAGGTGGTTATCCAGAAACTGGATAACATTATGCCGGAAGACGACATTTCCAATCTGGTTCCTACCGGAGCTTTCGATCTGGAACTATACCGGAAAAAACTGGAAAACCTTATAAACGGTGTTAAGACTCCCACCCTCCGGACTTTGTTGAAGAAAATATTCAGCGGAAAGTTTTATGATGATTTCTGCAAAAACCCTGCAGGAACGAAACTCCACCATGCTTATTTGGGAGGCCTGCTACAGCATTCTGTTGATGTGACGGAACTGGCTGTTTCCATGGCTGACACAATCGGCAACGTAGATAAAGATCTGGTGACAGCCGGCGCGTTGCTGCACGATATTGGAAAGGTTCGCGAAATTTCAGCCGGGATGGGTTTCCCCTATACTACGGAAGGACGCCTTATGGGGCATATAACCATGTCGGCCCTGATGGTACGGGAAGCCGCCCTGGAGCTTAAATTGCCTGTTTCGTCGCTGAACCAGCTGGAACATGTGATTTTGTCCCATCATGGCGACCAGGAGAAAGGATCCCCTGTAGCATGCGCCACAAAAGAAGCGTTTATCGTACATTACGCGGATGAAATAGACGCTGTCATGAACCAGTTTGCCGTGAAAGACGCAAAATCTCCCTGGGAATTCAATAACATGATGAAACGGTACCTGTTGATAAAATAGGGAAGCGCTGATTAAATGAGTTTGTGCGATTGCCTGTGGAAATCCACGGCGGCGTATTTGTGAATAAAATGCAAACTGCCTTGACAAGCCTGACCCGCTATGCTACTATACACACGTGAGTGTGAAAGGCAATCGCGGCGCCTGTTTCGTAAGAAATAAGGCGGTGAGGAAAGTCCGAGCTCCATAGGGCGGAATGCCGGATAACGTCCGGCGAGGGAAACCTTAGGGATAGTGCCACAGAAAAGTGTACCGCCAGAGCAATCTGGTAAGGGTGGAACGGTGCGGTAAGAGCGCACCAGCAAGTAAGTAATTACTTGGCTTGGTAAACCCCATTCGGAGTAAGACCAAATAGGGAAGGGATGAAGCGGCCCGCTGAACCTTCCGGGTTGTGTCGCTGTATCTTGCGAGTAATCGCAGGAATAGATAAATGATTGCCACCGCTTGTCGGAACAGAACTCGGCTTATTGAACGCTCACCTCGAACACAAAGGGGAACTGTGTAAAAACAGTTTCCCTTATTTTTATTTTGCGAAGTTTTACACTGTTTTGTTCCAAAGATTCACATTCGGAAATTGTAAGTTTTGATATGAAACATGTTTTGAGGATTTCATTACGGAACGGGTGGCCCAGTAAAAAAAGTTCACAATTAAATAGACCGCAATTTTTTATAAAATGAAAAAATAAGATGCAAAAGCTCTATAAACCGCATGGTTGACAGATGCGCAAAATGACATCAAAACGACATTGAAATGAATTTTTCGTCAAAGAGTTCACAATATCTTTCCGATTTTGTGCTATAATTATTTACATAGTAATAGTTGCGTTTGTCGTTTGTTCAGAGATCAGATAAATTAGCTGTATTAGTTTTGTTTACTTTTACATGTTTTTTTATGTATCTCAGAAATTATTAAAATGAATTATCTGAGAGGGTTTTATTTAATGCGATCAAAAAATCTTGCTGCATTGGCAGTAGCACTGTTTTCCTGTTTTTCATTTTCAACGGCTTTTGCTGATTTTGCTGTAGGCGACCGGGGCGAAGAAGTTGTTGAAATTCAAAAACAGCTGGCGGTTCTTCAGTTTAACGTGGGTACTATCGACGGTGTATTTGGTCCCGCTACCGAACAGGCAGTAAAAGAGTTTCAGAAATCAAAAGGGTTAACTGCCGACGGTATCGTTAATGACGGTACATACCGCGATTTAATGAACAAGGAACTGCCTCCTGACCGTTATGGCAACCACGCCATGACCAGAAATATACTGCGGACTGCTTACAGCATGCTTGGCGTTCCTTATATGTTCGGAGGAACTTCCCCCGGAGGTTTTGACTGTTCCGGTTTTGTCTGCTATGTTTTCGGTAAGGCAGGCATTTCTCTTCCCAGAATGGCCGATCTGCAATATGATGCGGTAACCCGGATCAGCACTTCTAACCTGCGCAGCGGCGATCTGGTATTTTTCCAGACCTATGCGCCCGGCGCATCCCATGTGGGAATCTATGTAGGCGACGGTAAATTCATTCATGCTTCTTCCAGTAAAGGCATTTCGGTTGCGGAAGTCTTTACCGGATATTGGGGAGACAGATACCTTGGCGCCGGCAGGGTTTATAACTAATATTCGTTTTTCAAATCAGTATCTGTAACATTCGTAATTTATAAAACAGACAAATCCCAAACGGTTTGTCTGTTTTTGTATGTCTGATTTGCGTCATTTTTGTAAATCTTTTGTGATATGTATGTTTGTACTGTTCCACAGACTGTTTTATATTGTATAATATGTTTAACAGAAGATTTACAGACAGGAACCGGACCAGATCCCGGCGCAACACATGCATGCAATATCATTGACAGAATGAAAAGGAGAAATCAAAATGTCTAAAATTTTAATCGCAGACGATGAAGCTCATATCAGAGAGATCTTACGGGTGTATTTTATAAAAGAAGGATTTGAAGTGATTGAAGCGGAAGACGGCCAGCAGGCGCTGCTAAAAGTAGAAAAGGAATCCCCGAATATCGTGCTTCTTGATATTATGATGCCTGTAATGGACGGGATTACCGCCTGCGAAGAGATCCGCCGCAGATTTGACATCCCGATTATTATGCTGACAGCTAAGGACGAAGATGATGACCGGATCCTCGGTCTTGAAAAAGGTGCCGATGATTATATCACCAAACCTTTTAATCCCCGTGAAGTCGTTGCCCGGATCAAAGCGGTGCTGCGCCGTTCCGGCGGATTCCAGAAGCTGAATGACAAACGAAAGCTGAATTTTGACGGATTATCGATTGACAGGGAGCGGATGGAAGTCGTTGCCGGCGGAAAAACAATTACTTTTACAACAAAAGAATTTGAGTTGCTGTACTTTCTTGCTTCCACGCCCGGTAAGGTGTATTCCCGCAACCAGCTGCTTGAATCCATTTGGGGCTACACATATTTCGGCGATACCCGTACTGTAGATACCCATATCAAACGTATCCGTCAGAAACTGGCGATTCCCAAAGATTCCACCTGGGATATTGATACTGTTTGGGGCGTGGGCTATAAATTTGAATTAAAAAACAGAACGTCTTCTGAAAAGTAAAGTTCCTGAGGTGCAGTGTGAATAAGTCGTTAAGTACCCGGCTGATGTACAGCTTTATGACTATCATAGTTATTGTGGTAGTGGGCATCACAGCCGGTACTTCCTATTTAATAGCCGATTATTTTTTCAAAATAAAAGAGGACGAGCTGGCGCAAAAGGGCCATGAAATGGCGGATACGGTTGAATATTTTGTCACCAAGGACAACAACCGCTATATGCTGATGCGTTATCTCATTGCCGTGGATCGTCTGGTGGGAGCCCGTATTTGGCTTTTCGACAACGAATACAACCTGCTGGCTGCCTCCAATATTGCCGCAGATGTTGATGCGGCCGGAAAAACGGCTGCCGTCGGAGGAGACAAGGTGGGGGTGGACAAGCCTGACGTTTCTATTCCCGCGGATCGTATACCTGTATATGAGTTTACCACACGTCTGGCCGAGGAAATTAAGAGCGGTCAGGTATCAAAAAATGTTAATAAGATTTTAAAGGACATATATCAGGGCGGCAGCGTCCGTTCTCAAATATACCATCCGTATTTTAAACAGCAGGTTATTCTGGTAGGCGTGCCTTACGGTGACAAGGCACATCCCCGGGGAGCCATCCTGATGGCAGAACCCCTCAGCGGATTCGGCGGATTTTTGCGTAGCGTTTATATTTTTACGATAATTGTCGGTATTCTGGCGCTTCTTGTCAGTCTTTTCATGGTGCGCAGGCTTTCCCAGCAGGTGGTGAAGCCTCTGGTTTCCATGAAGGATGCTACCATCGCAATCGCAAAGGGAAATTATTCCCGCAGGGTCTCGGTACAGGGTGAAGACGAGGTTGCCGAACTGGGAAACGCCATTAACCATCTGAGCACTGAATTAAGCAATTATCTGGGAAAACTGGCCCGGATGGAAAAAATCCGTCGTGATTTTGTGGCTAATGTATCCCATGAACTGCGGACCCCTATTACCATAATCAGAGGTTACAATGATATTGTCAGCGACAGTCTTGAGAATGATGACCCTAACAAGCGTTACTGCAACCTGATCGGCAGCGAAACAAAGCGCCTTGAACGGCTGGTACGGGCGCTGCTGGATATCAGCAGACTGCAATCAGCTGACAAGTTAAAGGTTTCTGATACCCAACCGCTGCCCATAGCGGAAATTATCCGCAATGTGGCGGAAAAACTGAAAATTAAAGCGGAGCCCAAAAACATAACATTGAAGCTGCATCTGGAAGAAAATACAGAGATTTACGGAAACGGCGATCAAATCGTACAGCTGGTTCTGTTGTTAGGGGACAACGCCATCAAATACTCACCGGAAGGCAGCTATGTCCGTTTTGAAACCAGCCTGCTTGCAAACGGTTCCTTTGAGATGAGCGTTGTTGATAACGGTCCCGGGATCCCGAAAGAAGACCAGCCATTTATTTTTGAGAGGTTTTATAAGGTAGATAAGTCCCATGCCCAGAGTTCTTCCAAGGGTACCGGACTGGGTCTTGCCATAGCAAAAGAAATCGTACGCATGCATGGGGCGCATATCGAAGTGTTCTCAGAAGTCGGCACAGGTACCAGGTTTGTTGTAACCTTCCCGAAAGAAGCCGTTGTGAAGGAAGAGGGAAACCCCGATGCTTGAAAAAATCAACCCTGAGTACAGATATGCCAGTTTGGTGAAGATCCGTCCCGACTGGATCCGGAAACATCATTTCAGTGCGCTCCTGATTGACGTGGATAATACTCTGTTGCCCAGAAATTCTTCTGTCATTCCCGAGGCACATATAAAATGGATGAAAGAGATGGAACTAAACAAAATCTCAATGGCTCTGACTTCCAATAACGGCGGGAAACGGCTGGATGAGATTGCAAGGCAGCTTAAAAACAGCGGTCTGTCCGTTCCCATCCTTACGTGGGCAGGGAAACCTTTTCCGCGGGCCTATTCCGGCGCCATCCGTTTATTGAGAAATTCGGGATGGGATCCGCCGGATAAAGATAAGGATACCGATTCGATACTGACAATAGGGGACCAGTTGTTCACAGATGTGCTGGGCGCCCATTTATACGGCCTTCCAGCCATATGGATCCGGCCTCTGTCCGATAACGATTTTATCGGTACCAAACTGTTACGTCTCCTGGAGAAAATGGTTGCGGGCCATCTGCAACAGACTGGCATTCTGCCGGCAGAAGATAATGAAAGCGGGGATTGTATATGAAAATCGCATTAGTCCAGATGGAAATAAAGGAAAAAAGCCGCAGGGAAAATACAGCCCGGGGTCTTCGCCTTTTGGAAGAAGCGGCCAGCCAGAGCAATCTGGTTATTTTACCGGAAATCTGGTCTACCGGCTATTCACTGGGGCATCTTGCCGAGGAGGCAGAAACCCTGGACGGTCCGTTGGTAAATGCTATATGCGGCATTGCCAGAAAGTATGGATGTTCCCTTCTTCCCGGGTCTTTGCCTGTAAAAAAAGACGGCAAGATCTACAACATGCTGCTTGCAATCAATAAAAAAGGCGAGATTGTCAATGAATATGGCAAGGCCCATCTTTTCGGCATGTTTCAGGAAGAAAAATTTTTTGCCCCCGGAAACAGCTTTGAAGTTTTCGACTTGGACGGCGTACGTTGCGGTTCTACGATTTGTTACGACCTTCGTTTTCCTGAACTTTACCGTTACCTTTCCCTTAACGGAGCGCAACTGATCGTTTGCCCGGCAGAGTGGCCTTCCCGGCGGGGTGACGGATTTGATCTGCTTTCCCGGGCAAGAGCTTTTGAAAACCATATTTTCCTTGCGGCTGTCAACTGTGTGGGTTCTTTTAAAGGAGATCCCTTTTACGGGCACTCCCGGGTGATCGATCCTTTAAACCGCATTGTTGCCGAAGGAGGGGAAACGGAAGAAATTATTTATGCTGAAATTGATTTGGCAATGATCGGGAAAGTTCGAAAAACTTTAAATGCACTGGAAGATGTTCGGTTTGGAATTACCAGACCGTCCCTGTAACAATATTGGTTTAGTAGTTATATAACCGGAAAGAGATATAACAATGAAAAAATCTGCTTTTATATCTTTGCTTTTAACAACAATGCTGATTTCCCTTTCCTCAGCCGTGTTCGCCTCCAAACCGGTTCCCAAAGATGTAAGGTATCTGTTGGGGATGTATTACGGTAACGGTTCGGTATTCCTTGTAAGGGAAAATCACGGTAATCTGGAAATCGTATATCGGACGGATTCCGAAGATACGGATTTCAGCATGGCGAACATTTTTCCCCTGAAAAAAAATCATTTTGATTCCTATACCATCAACGAGGGCGGTCCTCTTCTTTCTGCGGAAGCAGGCGTCCATTTTGAGCGGGATTCCAATGGAAACGGCGTTGTCTGCAAAATCGGCGGAAAGCGGTTTGCCCGCAATTTTTATCCGGGAGAGGGAAATAAGGTTCTGCAACTTGAACAGAACTTGGAATATGATCAGCTAAAATCTGCTGCCGTGCAGGCTGTACTGCCGGCTAAACTGGCCCAGGGCCAGGCTGCAAAACTGGTTCCCCTGAAAAAAATTATCCCCGATGCCAGATTTTCGTTACCGTATGCAGGAACAAATAATATTTTCGGGTTACCGTTGTATAATACTTCGGAAATTTTTATGGATTTAGACGCTGCGAACGCACTGAAAAGAGTTTCTGACAGGCTTGCGGTCCAGGGGTACGGACTTATGATCTGGGAAGGTTACCGTCCCTGGCATGTTTCAAAACTTGCTTCCGATCTGCTTCCCAAAGATAAAAAATATATGCTCCCGTTACCGGAAAAAGGAGAAGACAGGAATACCGGACGAACGGTAGACGTAAGCCTGTATGACTTAACCGGCAGGAAAGAGGCGGACATGATCAGCGGCTTTGATGAAATTTCCGTCAGGCAGTATCCCGGCTATGCCGGAGGTACAGAAGAGCAGCGGAGTTTACGTGATTTTCTTGCTGATGCTATGAAAAAGGAAGGCTTTATCCAGGGAAAGGATGAATGGTGGCATTTTTCCTTCGGCAGCATTGAAGGATGGCAGCACTTAAATACACCCTACGATCAAATACATTAACTGTTGCTTTGCTGTCAGGAGCTTGTCCTGCATACGCATCATATGCGGGGCTGTGTCAAGAAACAATGACGAAGTTATTCACAAAAATCCCTGGCATAAGCAGAGAGCCGCAAGTTTACTTGCGTGCGAATCGCTTACACAGAGTAAGCGTGCAGACGAATTAATCAGTGGTTCCTTATATCTGCGCTTGACAAATAAGCAGTTCGTGTTACATTTATGAAGTAAATTCTGAAACGGTTTGATACGTCAACCTGAAATAAATCGGCAAACGTATCGGGAAATATGTATTACATTTAAAGAATCAAAAAATTATCCAAAAGGAGAATCAGTTATGACAGTATATGATTGTGCAAATGAACTGGCAAGGGAAATGCGTTCTACCAGAGAATTTTCCGTTCTGAAAGAAGCAAAAGATAAATTGTCTGCAGAGCCGGACACGAAAGCCCTTGTAAACAAATTTATGCAGCTGGGACAGGAAATCGAAATTGCCCGTTACCAGAAAAAAGAGCTTCCTGCAGGTAAAGAAGCAGAATTCAATGACATGATGCGTACGCTGACATTAAATCCTCTGGCGGTTAATTACTTAAATGCGTTCCAGAGATTCCAGCTGATGTTTCAGGATGTTTCGAAGACGATTACAGATGTTGTGAAAGAAGTAGCCGAATAAAATGGATGATCAGAAGTTAGCCAATCTTTTTAAATCTCAAATCAAAGGGCAGGTTCGTTTTAATGAGCCTATGTCAAACCATACTTCGTTCCGCATCGGCGGTCCTGCCGATGTGCTTGTGGTTCCGGAAGACGCAGACGATATCCGGGGCGTACTGAAAATTGCCGATGAAAACAGGCTCCCTTTAACGGTTCTGGGGAACGGTTCCAATGTGCTTGTGCGTGACAAAGGAATCCGTGGAATCGTTCTGAAACTGGGCAATGCTTTGAAATACCAGAAACAGGATGAGGGTCTCTTTATTTTTGGCAGCGGCATCTCTCTGGCCCAATGCTGCCGGATCATCGGCGAAGCCGGTCTGACAGGGATGGAGTTCGCTGTGGGCATACCGGGCAGCCTGGGAGGCGCTGTTTATATGAATGCAGGCGCCTATGACGGGGAAATGAAAAATGTCGTCCGGCATGTCCTTGTTATGGACCGGTCCGGAAAACTGAAAACGCTGACCAATGAAGACCTGCAGTTTGGCTACCGGCACTCTTCCTTGCAGAATACGGATTATATTGTTTTGGAAGTCTGCATACAGGCCGGTAAAGGAAATATTAAAGACATTTTTGAAAAGATGGACGATTTCAGCCAGAGAAGGATCAGTAAACAGCCTTTGGAACTGCCCAGTGCCGGAAGCACTTTCAAACGGCCGGAAGGGCATTTTGCCGGTTATCTGATCGAACAGTGCGGCCTGAAAGGTTACCGTATCGGAGGCGCGGAAGTTTCTGTCAAACATGCCGGATTTATTGTCAATGCCGGTCATGCCACTGCTGCCGATGTCCTTCAGCTGATCAGCCACATTCAAAACAGTGTACGTGAAAAATTTAATGTGGAATTAACACCGGAAATTCTGGTTTTGGGTGAAGAATGATAAATATATACGATATCATCAATGATCTGTATACTGACGATGAAGGGTGGAACCAGGTGCTCCGACGCGAATATGCGGAACAGTTTCTTCGAACCGAAGCGTTCAGGGGGGCATCGGACGACGATCTGCTGGACATATGGGGGCAGGTCATGTACCTGTTGATCTATTGCGGCAATACCGGCTGCAAAATCGGCGATATGACCAGTGAAGATCTGATCTACTGCATCAGCTGGTGTCAGAGGAACATTGCTGATTTTGAGGTGAATTATGACAGTGTCGAGCAGTTGTTATCTGTCATCCACCGTCTTCTTGTCTTTTTAAAACATAAAAAAGCCATTACGGATGATGATGCAGCGTTACGATGTAAGAGAAAGCTTTTGGGAGCCGATAAGAAATTAAATCTTTTCAATGCGGACGGCTCCCTTCCCGATGAGTATGAAAAATATCGGACCAACCGTGAACCGGATCTGGATACGAAGATTTTTATGCAGATGGGGAAAAAGCTGACAGATCTTTTTTACCTGATGAAAAATTATTTTAACGATGATTCGTTCAGGTATGAAAGAAAACGTGCGCGGCTTTCTTATTTTGGAAGCGATTCTGAGCCCGATTTTGAAAAAAGACCTGAAATTGAAGCCTCTTTCTGGGAATTTTTTCTTTTTGATTTTCATTTGTCCGATACTAACCAGAGACCGGTAGAAGCATTTTATGAATACTATAAATCCCATCCGGATCCGGACTATGAAAAAAGCAACAAAGCGCTGACAGTGCTGCTGGAAGCCATGCAGAAGGTGCGCCTGATGGTTTTTACCATCGAAGGGGAAGACGAAGACGGGTGGTACCTGTGCAGGGATTTCTTTACCGGAAGCATTTCCGAATTGTCTCTTCCGTTAGACGATAATATAGATACCGGCAATCTGTTGTGCCTGGCCCATGTTTTTGAGGACGGGAACCTGATCACAGAATATCTCTGGAGCGTATATGTGAAACCGCTGGCCCGAAAAGCCCTTTTGAAACGCTTTTCCAGTCTTCTGGAATGGTACAGGGTTTCAGAGCCCGGTGCAGACTGGGAAAATTTCTGCGAGAATAACGCGGCCCTTATTACGCACATGGTAGGGTATGCCGGTATGCAGGACACGATTCTGGAACCTTTTCGTTGGTCAACAAAAATTCGAAACTATAAACCGTCTTTAATAAAAGAAGATGATCCGGTCCATCAGTTTATCATCCGGTTCAGCAGACTTCTTCATATTTCCTGGAAAGACCGGAAAAACCTGCTTCAGATGTGGAGTGATTTTTATACTGAGCATCCGGTATCTTTTTTCAGTACAGATGAATATATCGTATGGGCTTTGGCAATACTTGGGAGTTACATGACGCTGACGGAGACTTATCTGCTTGATATTGTTTCGTATGCGGAAAAAACAAAAATTGAAGGCTGGCGGATCCATGACAGGATGCAGATCATTCGTACTGCGCTGAATTTAGAACACTTTGATCCGCGTTATTGCAGTGAAAGTTCTTTTATGAACATGATGTTTTCGTAAGGAGGTAGCGGTATGGTATGTAAGTTTTGCCAGCATGAATTTGATGACAGCCTTACAGAATGCCCTTATTGCCACAAACAGGTCGACTTTGAACCGAAGAGCCTTACCAGGGAAGAAAGAGACAGTTTTTCCGGTACTACGATAGATATAGACGATCCGGAAAACAGACAACATTCCGGGGACAGCCAGTATCAGGATAAATATGATTACCAGGACAGGGGAGATTATCAAAGGGCAGACCGGCCCTATGGCAGCAGTGAAAATCCATCGGGATTCAAAGTGTACCGCCTCGGGGGCAGTTTGATTACATGGATAATTTTTGCCCTGATCGTTCTTGGTATTATTTTCTTTGTGCTTCCCGCTTTTCTTTTTGTAGGCGTAATCGGCGCGGCAGCCGTGGCAATCATCATTTTCCTTTCCAGACTGTTCCAATAAAATGAAACGAAGTATTATAGTCTGAAAGATTACTTTCATTACTGTTTGTGCTGCCGGCATATGGCGGCGGAATGGAGATTATTATGAAAAACAGATTATGTGAAATGTTGGGCATCCGTTATCCGATTATTCAGGGCGGTATGGCATGGAGCAGCGACGGTACACTGGCAGCAGCGGTTTCAAACGCCGGAGGCGCCGGTATTATCGGCAGCGGCGGACGGACTACGGAATGGGTAATTGAGGAGATCAAAAAAGCGAAAAGCCTGACGGATAAGCCTTTTGGCGTAAATCTTATGCTGATGGCCCCGAATGTGAAGGAAATTGCAGAAGCAGTTCGTGAAGAGAAAGTTTCCTTTGTTACTACAGGAGCGGGAAATCCCATTCCCTGGATCGATAAGATGCATAAAGCCGGAGTTAAGGTGATCCCGGTGGTCCCAAATGTGAAACTGGCAAAACGGATAGCCGCTTCGGGCGCTGACGCCATGGTCATTGAAGGTATGGAAGGCGGTGGGCATATCGGAAAGATGACCTGTATGGCGCTGCTGTCCAACGTATTGAATGAACCTTGTCCGATTCCCGTACTTGCAGCAGGAGGAATTTCTGACGGGCGTGCTATGGCTGCAGCCCTTTTAATGGGGGCGGACGGTGTACAAATGGGGACCCGCTTCCTTCTGACCACCGAGTGCCCTGTCCATGAGAAGACAAAAGAAATGATCCTGAATGCGACAGATACCGATTGTGTCGTTACGGGTTTTTCGAGAAATATGGGCGTACGCTGCCTCGAGAATGCTTTTACCCGAAAATATCTGGCTGCCGAAATAAGCGGCGCCTCCAATGAAACGCTGATGGAACTGGGAACCGGTACTGCACGGATGGGAATGAAGGAAGGGGATACAGAAAACGGAAGCGTCATGGCAGGGGAAAGCTTAAATGTGTTAAACGAAATCCTTCCCTGCAAGGATATTATTGAAAAGATCATTGCAGATGCCAATACGGCTCTTGCAAATGCAGCTGTAATAAAATTATAAGGAAACGCTGATTAAATGAGTTTGTGCGATTGCCGAGGCATTTTTGCGAATGGCAAGGAAGTGACTCGAAGGCGCAGCGGGGCTGCGTCGAGAGGCAGTGACGAAGCCATTCACAAAAATGACCGACAAGCGTGCAGACGAATTAATCAGCGTTTCCTTAAACAAAAGAAAAACCGGCACTCGATTCAAACGGTAAACATAAGAATGAGTGACCGGTTTTTTACATTTATATATTTTTTATCAGGGCCTTACCTGTGGCTTCAGAACCGGAGCAGCCGCAGGAAAATGGGCAGCGGATCGGTGCGGTTCCGCTTGCTGTACGGATTCATCCTTCTGTACGGGTTCATCACTCCGGATCTGCTCTTTTTTCTTTGGCGGTTCATGTTTTTGTTTTTTGGTTTCCTTTTTCGACGGAAGCTGCAGATGTTCGTCATCCGGTGTGATGACCTGTACCTTTGCCTCTTTTCGTCCGAATTGAAGAGCTTTTTTGTGGGATTCCATAAAAATGTCCACATGCCTGTCTCTGCTGGCATGCATGCGGTCCTCCACGTAATATTTATGACCGTCATAAATGATTACGCTTCCAATGGGTACAAAGTTTGCCGCACAGGTGTATCCTTCTTTTGCCCTGGCGCCGCTGGCCGTAGTACGGGAACCGGTTTCATGGGGCGTATATGCCGACATGGACACAGTCGTCCAGAATATTGCAGATAATGAAACAAATCGGTAAAAAGAATTCATATAATACTCCGATGTTAAAATAAACGTTCCTGCCGCAAAAGTTTCTCTTTCATTTCTTTATATGCCAAAGAAAAATAGGTCGTCATCTGGGCTTCCCTGTAATCATTCCCAAAAGCCCGTTTGCTCAGGCTCAGTATAGGAGGCGCCTGGATCCGTTTCGCAACCGCAAGACCTGTAAAAAGAGAATACCACCGTTCCAGATCCTGGCAAAAAGCTGCATGGCTTGGAAACAGATGTGTGATAATTTCTTCTTTACAACCCAGAAATTTTTCCAGATCATGATCCATGTAATGCTTCAGGATGTCTTCCGGGGCAACTTTTTCCCATCGCTCCACAAATGCGCGGAACAGATAATCGTGATATTCATAAATCAGCGGGTCGCCGCCGTTTCCAACAGTCTGCTCGCTGGACAGCTCCGCACTTGGACGGATTGAAAATATTTTCTCCGGAATCACTTCTGCTTTAAAGATCTGGTCATTGAAATATTTGCCTAAGGCATAGACCTGAAACTTCCACAAATCGCCTAATGGACAGAAAAGTCCGATAAGATCCCCATAAAATGTCCCATATCCCACGGTGATTTCTGCTTTATTTGCATTGCAGCTTACACCGCCCCTGAATGCTGCGGAAAAGCCGCCCAGTATTCTTGAGCCCCGGTCCCTGGCCTGGATATTTTCATACATGAGGCCGTTCAGTTCCACTTTAAAATCCCGGTTGGAAGTATAATTGTGGATTGGAGTGTACAACTGTTCCACAGTGTGGGCAACGCTATCGTTGATGGGCACGATGGTGTAGCAGCACTTCAGGTTTTCTGCCAGCTGCTGGGCCAGATTCTTCGTCAGTTCCGAATTATAACGGCTTGGCATATTAACCAGTAATACCTGTTGCGGGCCCAATATATCTGTAAAAAGCGCTGCCGTCACAGCAGAATCAATACCGCCGGAAGCTCCAAGTACCATCCTGCGGATTCCTGTCTGCTTAAGAAAGTTATCGGTACCATAACGGACAGTTTTGTATATGACAGCCGTTTCATCGTCTTCCGTTGCAACCAGCTCGTCTTCAGCGGAATACGCACGAATTTTATCTGTTTCTTTGTCCCAGGAAAAGGTAAGCAGCTTTTCAGTAAACATTGGCGCTGCCGCCTTGACCATGCCGTCGGAACCGTAAACGCAGCTTTGGCCGTCAAAGGTAAAGATATTTTTCCCCGTATTCTGGATTCCGATATGGTTGCAGTAGATCAGAGGCAGATGGAGTTCTTTTGCCTGTTTTCCGAAAATCAAATGCCTTTTATGATTTTTTCCCAAAGTGAAAGGGGAACTGGAAAGGTTGCATAAAATTTCAGCGCCGCCCCGTTTCAGCATAACAGGTACAGACAGAGGATAATTTTCTGTCCACCCGTCTTCGCAGAGCATTATGCCAAGTTGGTATTCCGTGCCGTGAATGGTAACAGCCACCGTACCCATACCGTTTTTAAGGGATATCCTTTTATCTTTCAATAAAGACTCCTGGCTGGAAAAATAGCGCGAATCTTCAAATTGCCGGTAGACCGGCAGTGAATTTTTGGCAACAAACCCGAGACCCTGAGCAGTAGGAAGCAGTTTCCCGTCCTGGGCTGTAAACGCCGCGCTGTATTTGCGCACGTGCCCGTCCGTATTGCTGCGTTTCCAGTCCACTGCAATGTTTCCAAAAACAACAGTGATGCCGGAAGAAGCTTCAACAATCTGCTTTCCATAGCTTTCACAGTCTTTCAGGAAAGCAGTCTGTTCCCAAAGGTCGCCAATCATATAACCTGGAACGGCCAGTTCCGGTAATAACAATAAATCAACTGCATCGCTTTTTGCGGCGCTGATTACCTGCAAAATACTTTTCGTGTTCAGATCCGGACGTCCGGCAATGACTTCCAGTTGTCCGCAGGCAATTTTTATGGGCATGGCAGGGCCTTCTTTCTGTATTATCTTCCTGTGTAAACAGTATCTGCTGTTTTTTTGAAAAGTTTTCTGTCATAAATTATATCAGAGATGTTTGCGTTTTTCCATATTTTAGTTTACTATATATAATCGCAGGAGGTTAATTCCCCATGAAGAAAATTAAGAAAACAAATGCAGCGCGAATCTTGGATGAACTTCACATTGATTATGAATTGAAAACATATCCTGTAGATGAAGAACATCTTGATGCAGTCCATGTTGCAAAGGAAGTGGGCATGCCCCCGGACCAGGTGTTCAAAACCCTTTGTGTAAGAGGGGACAAGACCGGTGTTCTTTTTGCTGTAATTCCCGGCAACGGTGAACTTGATTTGAAAAAACTCGCCAGGGTCAGCGGAAATAAACGGTGCGAAATGGTGCATCTTAAGGAAGTATTACCGCTCACCGGTTATATCCGGGGCGGTTGTTCCCCGTTAGGAGCCAAAAAGGATTACCCGGTTTTTATTGATGAATCCTGCAGGTCTTTTGACCGTATTGCCATCAGCGCAGGAATGCGCGGCATGCAGATCATGGCAGCCCCCGAAGATATTATACGTGCCACCCGGGCTGCAACGGGCATACTGGTTTTCGGTTAAAATATTTTTTAGTTATGTTTGATGAATGAGGAGAAGAAAAATGTTATTTATAAGTACAAGAGGGCAGTCAGGCAAAGTGTCTTCCGCCCATGCGATCAAAAACGGTCTGGCCTCTGACGGCGGACTGTACGTGCCCCAACGTTTTCCGGAAATACCGCTGGAAGAAATTCTGTCTATGCATGCGTTGCCGTACGAACAATGCGCGGTAAAAATACTCAGTCTTTTCCTGACAGATTACAGACCTGATGAACTTACGGACTGCGCCGTCGCTGCTTATTCCAGAGAAAAGTTCGGCCCGGATCCGGCACCCCTTCGAAAAGTATGCGACCGTACTGACGTGCTGGAATTATGGCACGGTCCTACCATGGCCTTTAAGGATATCGCATTGCAGATCCTGCCGCACCTGATGACCAGGGCACAGATGAAAACCGGTTCCGAAACCCGGATCGTAATTCTGGCGGCAACTTCCGGCGATACGGGAAAAGCTGCCCTGGAAGGATTTGCGGATGTTCCCGGCACTGAAATCATCGTCTTTTATCCGGAAGACGGTGTCAGCCCTGTACAGAAACTGCAAATGGTAACCCAGGCAGGGAATAATACCAGAGTTTTTGGCATTAACGGGAATTTTGACGATGCACAGCGGGGCGTCAAGGAAATTTTCAGTGATGCTTCACTGGCAAAAGAACTTAAGGAATGCGGCTGGGTATTTTCTTCCGCAAATTCCATTAATTGGGGACGTCTTGCGCCACAGATCACCTACTATTTCAAATCCTATGCGGATGCAGTGGCCAACGAACGGATCAAACCCGGTGAAAAAGTTATTTTCGCGGTTCCGACAGGCAACTTTGGCGATATACTTGCAGGGTATTACGCTAAAAAAATGGGGCTTCCTGTGGAACGGTTCATCTGCGCCTCAAATTCCAACAATGTCTTGACGGATTTTATAAACACCGGTATTTATAACAAAGTCAGACCTTTGAACAAGACGGTTTCCCCGTCCATGGATATATTGGTTTCAAGCAACCTTGAACGTCTTTTGTTCGATCTGTCCGATAATGATGCGGACCAGATTGCAAAATGGATGGAACAGCTGAATACGGAGGGTCAGTACCAGGTATCCCAGGAGTTGTCAGAACGGGTACGTGATCTGTTTTTTGCTGCATGGGTCGACGAAGAAGAAACCGTTGAAACGATCGGAAGCGTTTATAACGATCACGAATATGTTCTGGACCCGCATACCGCGGTTGCATGGAGAGCGGCACAGAAATACCGTCTTCTGACAAGCGATGAAAGATACATCATCGTTCTTTCTACTGCAAGCCCTTATAAATTCTGCAACACGGTACTGAAAGGGATCGGCAAAGGGGACGGGACGGATACGGATAGTCCTTTTGACGCTGCCCGCAGACTGTCCGAAGCCACAGAAATGCCGGTACCTAAACAGGTTTCCCTGCTGGAAGAAGCAGCCATACGGCATAAGGATGTAATCGATGCCGGCGATATGGCAATCAATATTAAGAAGGCTCTTGGAATTTCGTAACAATTTTTTTAAAAAGTCCTTGCCCGAAGCAAGTGGCTGTGATATAATGCTTCAAGTGTTTTAATACACACGCAGTTGGATGGGGCCTGTCCGCGAAAGCGGTAAACCCGAATTTGAAGAAAACTGCGGAGGAAAAAACAGGAGGAAAGAAAAAATGAGCAGTATTATTTCCATGAAACAGTTACTGGAAGCCGGCGTGCATTTCGGTCATCAGACCCGCCGCTGGAACCCCAAAATGGCGAAGTACATCTTCACCGAACGGAACGGTATCTACATTATCGACCTGCAGAAGACCGTTAAAAAAGTTGATGAAGCATACAACTTCATCCGTGAGACCGCACAGAACGGCGGAAACGTTCTGTTCGTTGGCACGAAAAAACAGGCTCAGGAAGCCATGCGCGAAGAAGCGACCCGCTGCAACCAGTTCTATGTTAATGAACGCTGGCTGGGCGGCATGATGACCAACTTCAAAACCATCCAGAAACGGGTAGCCCGTCTGCGCCAGCTGGAAAAGATGGAAGAAGACGGCACCTTTGATGTGCTGCCGAAAAAAGAAGTTCTGGGTCTGCGCCATGAAATGGAGAAACTGAACAAGAACCTGGGCGGCATCAAAGAAATGAAAAAACTTCCGGCAGCCCTGTTCGTAGTAGATCCCCGCAAGGAACACATCGCTGTACTGGAAGCCCGCAAACTGAATATTCCTATCGTAGCAACTGTTGATACCAACTGCGATCCGGATGAAGTGGATTACGTAATCCCGGCTAACGATGACGCTATCCGTGCCGTACGGCTGCTGGCAAGCAAAATGGCCGATGCGGTTCTGGAAGGCCGTCAGGGCCAGCAGACTGCAGAAGCGGAAGCTCCTGCGGAAGAAGCTCCGGCTGAAGCTGAATAATTTTACGAACCGGCTTTTTAAGCGGAAACCGACGTTAAAAAAGAACTGAAAAGGGAACCTGAAGAGGTTCCCTTTATTAAACTATAAAATCATTTGATGAGAAAATACAGGAGGGTTAATTCTATGGCACAGATTACAGCTGCAATTGTAAAAGAACTGCGTGAACGTACCGGCGCAGGCATGATGGACTGCAAAAAAGCGCTGGTTGCTACGGAAGGCGATATGGAGAAGGCAATCGACTTCCTGCGTGAAAAGGGCCTTTCCCAGGCTGCTAAAAAAGCCGGCCGCGTAGCTGCGGAAGGTGCTGTTGTGGCACATGTTACCGAAGACGGAAAAGTTGGTGCAATCGTTGAAGTAAACTGCGAAACTGACTTTGTAGGTCAGAATGAGAATTTCCAGGCTCTGGCAAAATCCATTGCAGCGCTTATTGTAGAAACCAATCCGGCTGACGTGGAAACATTGCTTGCTTCTGAACTGGACGGAAAAGCCGTTAAGGACGTGGTAACCGAAGCGATTGCCAAAATCGGTGAAAACATTTCCGTTCGCCGTTTTGTACGTTTTGAAAGTGCGGAAGGAAAGGTTTACAGCTATATCCATGCCGGCGGAAAGATTGGCGTACTTGTGGACATGAAAGGCGGCGATTTGGAACTCGGGAAAGATATCGCAATGCAGGTAGCTGCTGCAAATCCCCAGTATCTGGACCGTACCGAAGTTCCGGCTTCCGAACTGGAACATGAAAAGGATATCCTGACAGAACAGGCCCGCAATGAAGGCAAACCGGAAAAGATTATCGAAAAGATGGTATTAGGCCGTATCAACAAATATTATAAAGATGTATGCCTGGTTGATCAGGAATTCATTAAGGACGGCGATCTGACCATCAGCAAGCTGCTTAAATCCAAGAATGCCGAAGTTGCCCGTTTTGCACGGTTCCAGTTAGGTGAAGGCATTGAGAAAAAGCAGGAAAACTTTGCTGAAGAAGTTGCTGCTTTCATCAAAAAATAAACTGTCGCACTGAAAAGACTGCAGTCCCTGCAGTCTTTTTTTATGTATGAAAGAAATTTCTAAAATTCCCGGCTGTTTATTGTGTTCTGCTATTTTTCAAAAACGCAGGATGTGGTATAATGTTTAGAAGAATGCACTCCGGGAAACTTTTTTTGAAATGTGCAACAATTCTCCGGAAATATGTTCGCTTTTATTCTTTTCTATAATTTATACAATGAACAGGAGGATGACAGCGTGGCAGATGAGAAGAAGTACAAACGTATAGTTCTGAAGCTGAGTGGGGAAGCACTTGCTGGAGAAAAAGGGTTCGGTATTGATCCCAACGTGGTAAATTCTATTGCAAGGCAGATAAAAGAAGTGCTGGACTGCGGTCTGGAAATTGCCGTCGTAAACGGCGGGGGAAATATCTGGAGAGGACTTTCCGGCGCCAACAAAGGGATGGACAGAGCCACTGCGGATTATATGGGGATGCTGGCAACGGTAATCAACTCCCTGGCTTTACAGGATGCTCTGGAACAGATCGGTGTTCCTACAAGGGTCCAGACAGCTATAGAGATGCGTCAGATCGCAGAGCCTTATATCCGTCGCCGGGCGGTACGGCATCTTGAAAAGGAAAGAGTGGTCATCTTTGCCGCCGGAACCGGCAATCCGTATTTTTCAACGGATACTACGGCAGCCCTGCGGGCAGCGGAAATCGAAGCCGACGCCATACTGATGGGGAAAAATGGGGTAGACGGTGTATATGACGCCGATCCGGCAATCCATCCGGAAGCAAAGAAATTTGATTATCTGGACTATATTGACGTAATCAATAAACACCTGAGCGTTATGGATACTACTGCTATCAGCTTATGTATGGATAATAAGATCCCCATTGTTGTTTTTAATATCGAAACACAGGGAAATATTTTAAAAGCTGCGCTGGGAACGGTTACCGGCACAACGGTAGGAGGTAAATAATTATGGCTACAATTGAGGAAATGCTTGCATCCAATGAAGATAAAATGAAAAAGACGATTTCCTATCTGCGGGAAGATCTGGCCGGTCTGCGGGCCGGACGTGCCACTCCGGCTCTTCTTAACAAAATTATGGTAGATTATTATGGAACACCCACACCGGTGAACCAGGTAGCCAACGTTGCAGTCCCCGAACCGCGTATGATCGTGATCACCCCCTGGGAAAAAACCATGATCAAAGCTATATCCAAAGCAATTATGACCTCTGACCTGGGCCTTAACCCGAATACTGACGGCTCTGTGATTCGCCTTAATTTGCCGCAACTTACGGAAGACCGCAGAAAAGAGCTGGTAAAAACTGCCCGCAAACGCACTGAAGAGGCCCGGGTCACTGTCCGCGGCCTGCGTCGTGATATTATCGAGGGCATTAAAAAGGCAGAAAAAGCAAAACAGGTTACAGAAGACGATTCCAAGGAAGGCCAGGAGAATGCCCAGAAGCTTACCGATAAGATGATGAAGGAAATCGATAAGGTAATCGAAGCCAAAGAAAAGGAAATCATGGAAGTGTAAAATGCCGGATGTAATGGCTTTGCCCTTAAACGACGCCGTAAAGATTTTGGCGGCTGCAGGCTGGGATTTTGAATTGGTTCGTATCTCTTCCAGGTACAGAGATAAAGAGACAGAAAACAGTTACATGGAAGAGTATGTTGTCAGGCAGCGGAAGCTGTCTGATTATAAAGTGCTTTTAACAACAATGCTGAAGAGGAGAAAGGAGGTGCTCGAGCATGGCTTTCAAAATTGATACGGATGCTTGCGTAGGCTGTGGCACTTGTGCCGGCACTTGCCCCGTGGGCGCACCGAAAGAAGACGGTAACGGTAAATATCAGATTACCGCTGATGAATGCGTAGAATGCGGCGCATGTGCTGCAAACTGCCCTGTTAACGCTATTTCTCAGGAATAATTGACTGTATGACTCCCCTTTTGCCCAGCAGAAGGGGAGGCACATTTTTCTTTCAGGGAGAACCTATCCATGTTTAAAGGTTTGTTTCAAAGACCTGTCCGTTCCATGCCGTCAGCTGTAACATTAAAAACCGACGGTCTGGATATGACAAATATCCCAAAACATGTAGCTATTATTATGGACGGAAACGGACGATGGGCAAAGGCTCAGGGAAAAGCCCGGACCTATGGCCATAAAGCCGGTGCCGAAACTTTAAAAACTATTGTAAGGGCTGCTGATACTCTGGGTATCAAAGCCATTACGGCCTATGCATTTTCTACCGAGAACTGGAAGCGCCCGGTTACGGAAGTCCATTTCATTATGGAATTATTAAGCCGGTATCTTACCTCGGAAATCGAAGATTTTAAAGCGAACAACGTTCAGGTACGTTTTATGGGATCCAGAGAAGGCCTTCCTGCCATTGTTAATGAAAAAATGGATCACGCCATTGACGAAACGAAAAATGACACAGGTATCATCTTAAATCTTGCAATTAATTACGGGGGACAGGCCGAAATACTTCATGCGGTGAGATCCATTGCCCAGCAGGTAGCAAATGGAACCCTTAACGTAGAAGATATTGATGCTCCCGTATTTGAAAATAATTTATATTCCAAAGGGCTTCCGTCACCGGACCTGATGATCCGGACCGGCGGCGACCTGCGGGTAAGCAACTTTTTATTATGGCAGATCGCATATTCGGAAATTTGGACTACACCGGTATATTGGCCGGATTTTTCGCCGGATATGCTGATTGAAGCCATTAAAGTTTACCAAAGCCGCGAACGTCGCTTTGGCGGACTTGTACAAAAATAATTTTGAGGATGGGTAAGTTTTGTTTAAGCGTATTTTAACTGCGATCGTGGGAATTCCGGCAGCTGTTTTTCTGGTCACAAAAGGAGGCCTTCTTTTTTCAGCAGCTGTTCTGATATTAGCTTTTGCCGCATGGCGGGAGTATGCCCGGATGACCGGGACAAAAGGGGTAAAGACCTATTATCTGACCTCGTTTTTGCCTTCCATGCTGCTGGTTGTTGCTGCCGGCACCGGAAAACAGGAATGGCTTCTCCCCATACTTGCTTTATCTGTTCCCTGCATCTTATCGGAAGGGCTGTTCCGGCATTGCAATTGCGATGAAACCAACTGGCCCCTGCACACATCCAACTCACTGGTCGCCCTTTTATATGTAGGCCTGTTATTTGCGCATATCTCATTGATGAGAACGTCAGCAGGTAACAGCCTTCCGTTTATGGGAATGGAATTTGAAAAGGGAGAATTATCCCTCTGGATGGTATTGTTAGGAACCTGGGCCAGCGATACCTTCGCTTATTTTTTTGGAATGGCCCTGGGAAAACATAAATTCTGTTCTGTCAGTCCGAAAAAATCAATGGAAGGCGCAGTAGCAGGATTCATTTTTGCAATGGCTGTAACCGGAGGAATTGCGTTCTACGGACTTCACACAGGCATTTTACCGGCTTTTGTGCTGGGATTGACCGTTGCTTTTTTTGCTCCTGTAGGAGATTTGGTAGAATCTATTCTGAAGCGCTCATATGAAATAAAAGATTCAGGAAATTTCTTTCCGGGTCACGGCGGTGTATTAGACAGGTTTGACAGCCTGCTTTTTGCCGTCCCTGCCGTTTATTATGTGATGAAGTTCCTTAACGTCTAAGGAATCCAAGTTATTTGTCTCAATGGAGTTTTTATGAAAAATATATCTGTCCTTGGCAGTACCGGGTCTATTGGCAAGCAGACTCTGGAAGTAGTCGCGGCAAATCCGGATGAATTGAGGGTACGCGTGTTGGCGGCCCACAAAAATTATGCCCTGCTGTCAGAACAAATCAAAACATTTGAACCGGATTTTGCGGTCCTTACAGATAAAGAAGCAGCAGCAGAATTGCAGAAACAATATCACGGGAAAACAGAAATTCTAAGCGGCCAGGAAGGTTTGCTGGCTGCCGCTACTTATGAAAAAACAGATACCGTTTTAGGCGCCATGGTGGGATATGCAGGCTTGCGTCCGATTTTAGCAGCCATATCTGCCGGCAAGGATATTGCCCTGGCCAATAAAGAAACCCTTGTAGCTGCAGGTCATATTGTCATGAAAGCAGTGCATGACAATAATGTAAACCTGCTGCCTGTCGACAGCGAACACAGCGCGATTTTCCAGTCATTGCGGGGCGGTTACCATCCTTGTCTGACATTTACCAAAAAGGGAAGGGATGCAAGCGAAGTTAAACGGTTGATTCTTACAGCTTCCGGCGGTCCCTTCCGGGGAATGACCAAGGCAGAACTGGCACAGGTTACCCTTGCCCAATGTTTAAAACACCCGAACTGGAACATGGGGAAAAAAGTAACGATAGACAGTTCGACCCTGGCCAACAAAGGTCTTGAAGTTATGGAGGCCCACTGGCTGTTCAATATGCCTTATGAAAAAATTGATGTGGTCGTGCATCCCCAGAGCATCGTCCATTCGCTGGTAGAATTTGAAGACGGTGCTGTTTTGGCACAATTAGGCATACCTGACATGAGGCTTCCCATCCAATATGCTTTATCCTATCCGAAACGGTTTAACTGCAGCTTTGGCCAGCTTGATCTGGTCCAATGCGGCGCGCTGACCTTTGAAAAACCGGATACTGAAGCATTTCCTTTATTACAGATTGCCATCAACTGCGGCAAAGCCGGAGGCAGCCTGCCCTGCGCTTTTAATGCTGCCAATGAAGAATGCGTTACGGCTTTTATAGACGGAAAAATTTCTTACCCGGACATTCCTGCCATTGTGAAAGGGGTAATCGATTCCCATGCCCTGATTCCCGAACCGGATCTTGACGAAATTGAAGAAACCGACAAAGAAGTTCGTATAAGAGCAAAAGAAATAATCAACAGTATCAGCAAACAATAGGAGAATTTGTTTTGTTAACGATTTTAGCTTGTATTTTTGTTTTTGGAATATTGGTAACAGTACATGAACTGGGACACTTTATCACTGCAAAGATGACCGGCATGAAGGTGGAAGAGTTTTCTATCGGATTCGGCCCGAAAATTTATCAGCAGCAGGACGGGGAGACCTTATATTCTCTTCGGATGATCCCCCTTGGCGGCTACAATAAAATTGCGGGCATGGATCCCGAAGACCCGGAAGACACTGAAAGAGGTTTTAATTCCAAACCGGTAGCTTCCCGCATGCTTGTAATCCTGGCAGGATCTCTCATGAATTTTGTGTTGCCGGTTTTGATTTTTTTCGGAATCTTCCTGGCATATGGGATGGAGGTTCCGGAAGATAAACCCATACTTGGACAGGTGGTTGAGGGGTATCCCGCAGCCCAAAGCGGTTTGAAGGAAGGAGACCGGATTCTTTCAATTGATGGAAAACCGGTAAATAACTGGCTGGATATTCGCAACGCGATTGCCGCTGCCGGAATCAGGGAAGTCCCCTTCAAAGTGCAGCGCGGAAGCAATCAACTGTCAATTTCCCTGAAACCGGACGTAAATCCGGAAACAGGCAAACCGTTCATCGGTGTAGTATCTTCCCTGAAAAAAGTACAGCTTTCTCCTTCACAGGCTGCTGTAGCTTCTGTAACCGCAACAAAGAACATTGTAAAAAATATGTATGCGTCTTTGTATCATATGGTGACCGGAAAAGTGAAAGCGGAACTTTCAGGTCCTGTAGGAGTAGCAAAAATGGCAGGACAGGTGGCCCACAAAGGATTTGATATGCTGCTTCAGTTCACTGCCATGCTGAGCCTGAACCTTGCCATCATCAATCTCTTGCCGCTTCCCGCATTGGATGGCGGTCATTTCCTGATTTTACTGATTGAAGCAATCACAGGACAGAAATTAGGGAAAAAGGCGATGATGAATATTCAAAAAGTTGGTGTTGCAATGATCTTGGCAATTACGATTTTTGCTACATTTAAAGATTTGACACGGTAAGTTCTTTGTGTGCTTTTTCTAAGATAAATGACCAGGAAGGTGGTTCCATGAAACGAAGGACGACACGTCTGATTCATATAGGGAATGTCCCCGTTGGCGGTTCAGCGCCGATTACCGTCCAGTCCATGACCAATACCAGGACTCAGGACGCTGAAGCAACATTGCGGCAAATCAACCAGTTGGCAGATGCCGGATGCGATATCATCCGGTGTGCGGTACCGGACATGGCGGCGGCCAATGCATTGGAGGACATCGTCAACAATAGCCCGATTCCCGTCATAGCAGATATTCACTTTGATTACCGGCTTGCATTACAGGCAATTGCTTCCGGTGTCCACGGACTACGGCTGAATCCGGGAAATATCGGGGGACCGGAAAAAGTAAAAGCGGTGGTGGAAGCGGCCAAGCCAAAAAATATTCCCATACGGATCGGTGTGAATGCCGGCTCCCTGCCTAAAGACCTGCTGGAAAAATATGGGCATCCCACAGCGGAAGCTCTGGTGGAAGCGGCCTGGCGCCATATCCGTATTTTGGAAGATATGGATTACCGGAACATAAAAGTGTCCCTGAAATGCCACGACGTTCCTCTTACTCTTGAAGCCTACCGGTTGCTGGCTTCCCAGTGCGATTTTCCGCTCCATGTAGGAATCACGGAGGCCGGAACGGTCAATTCCGGCATCATAAAATCCGCAGTCGGCATCGGTACGTTACTGGCTGAAGGAATTGGCGACACCATCAGGGTCTCACTTACGGGGGATCCTGTAAATGAAGTGAAGGTCGGTTATGAGATCCTGAAATCCCTGGGATTGCGCAACTACGGGCCTACGCTAATCAGCTGTCCCACCTGCGGCCGCACCAGTATTGACCTGGAAAAACTGGCCCACACAGTGGAAGAAAAGCTGGCAGGGATAAAAGAGCCTATTTCCATTGCGGTTATGGGCTGCATTGTGAACGGCCCCGGCGAAGCCAGGGAAGCCGATGTGGGAATTGCTGGCGGAATAGGGGAAGGATTGGTTTTCCGAAAAGGGAAAGTGATTAAAAAGGTTCCCGAAGACTGCCTGGTAAATGAATTGTTTGAAGAAATCAATAAAATTTTAGATGAGAGGAAGAAACAGTAAATGTTAGTCAGCAAATTATATGCCCCAACCTTACGTGAAGTACCGGCAGAAGCCGAGATCCCCAGCCATAAACTGATGCTGCGGGCAGGCTATATGCGCAAATCCGCTACGGGAATGTATACCTATCTGCCGTTAGCCCAGCGTGTCCTTCAGAAAATTGAAACCATTATCCGCGAAGAACTGAACGCCATTGATTCCCAGGAGATCCTGATGCCTATCGTTCAGCCTGCTGAGATATGGCAGCAGAGCGGCCGTTGGGATGTATACGGAGCCGAGATGTGGCGTTTAAAGGACCGGCACGGTCATGATTACTGCCTGGGACCTACCCATGAAGAGATGATTACAACCCTGGCCCATATGGATGTAAATTCTTACCGCCAGCTTCCTTTGTCCCTTTACCAAATCCAGGATAAATTCCGGGATGAACGCCGCCCGCGGTTTGGCCTTATGCGCAGCCGGGAATTTATTATGAAGGATGCCTATACATTTGATAAAGATGAGGAAGGTCTTAACAAATCCTATCAGGATATGTATGACGCTTATACAAATATCTTTAACCGGTGCGGCCTCACATTCCGTCCCGTAGAAGCGGACAGCGGTGCCATTGGCGGAAGCGGTTCCCACGAGTTCATGGTGCTGGCCGATTCCGGTGAAGCGGAAATCAGCTACTGCACACAGTGCGATTACGCGGCCGATACGGAAAAAGCAGAACTGAATCTTGTAGAAGCGCCGGAAGAAGAAGCACTGCCTAAAGAAAAAGTATCCACTCCTGACTGCAAGACTATTGCGGATGTATGCGCTTATTTGAAAGCACCTGTGGAAAAATCCGTTAAAGCAGTAGCCTATCAGAGCGAAAAAGGCCTGATCCTCTGTTTTGTCCGGGGCGACCATGAAGTGAATGAAATCAAGGTGATCAATACCTGCGGTGTCAACCAGCTGGAAATGGCGCCTGCCGAGCTTCTGGCTGCAGCAGGGACAACAGGCGGATACATGGGACCCTGCGGCATTGATCCTGACAAGGCGATTGTTGTATGCGATCAGAGCGTGATGAAGATGCACAACTTCTGTTGCGGGGCAAACGAAGAAGGATATCATTTCATCAATGTTAATCCCGGCCGGGATTTCACTCCGTCTTTTGTGGCGGATATCCGTCTCATGCAGGAAGGGGATCCCTGCCCCCATTGCGGCGGGAAAATCGCAAAAGCCCGCGGCATCGAAGTAGGGCAGGTATTCAAGCTCTTCACAAAATACAGTGAAAAACTGAACGCCACGTATCTTGATGAAAACGGCAAGTCGAACCCCATGTATATGGGATGCTATGGTATCGGTGTGGGACGCACCATGGCAGCAGCCGTTGAACAGAACAACGATAAGGACGGTATTATCTGGCCTGTTGAAATCGCACCGTATCATGTCATCGTAGTACCGATCAACATTAAAGACGAATCTGTTAAAGAAAAAGCTTTTTCCGTTTATAATGAACTGAAAAAGGCCGGTATTGAAGTGATTTTGGATGACAGGGACGAACGGCCCGGAGTTAAATTTAAGGATGCGGATCTCATTGGTTATCCGGTACGGGTAGTTCTTGGTAAAAAAGCGCTGGATAATGGCCAAATAGAAGTTAAAGTCCGTAAAACCGGCGAAATGAAAATGTTGCCTGCAGACGATTTTATTGATGGTATCAAATCAATACTTGCCGAGCTGAAGAAATAATAAGCTTTTTTACGTTTTCGGAATCTACGGGCAATAGCAAATTCAGCACCCTGTTCCCGGATCATGATTGACTGTTTGTAAGAATTTCAGAGGTGAACAATTTGGAAGCGTGGCTTGCGAATTTTACGAATTCCATACAATTTGAGATGCTGGTACGGCTGGCGCTGGCTGCGCTATTGGGCGGCATTGTCGGTATGGAACGCGGCAGCGGCGACCGCCCGGCCGGATTTCGCACGCATATTCTTGTCTGTGCAGGTTCGGCTTTGCTGATGCTGGTTTCCATGTACGGTTTTGACGGCTTTGACAAGGTTCCTTACAAGTATCCGGACCATCGCGACTCAGCCCGTATTGCCGCCCAGGTAGTAAGCGGCATCGGCTTTCTGGGCGCCGGTACGATCCTTCATGAAGGCATAACCATCCGCGGGCTTACCACCGCCGCAAGCCTGTGGATGATTTCTGCCATAGGACTGGCAACCGGGGCAGGGATGTATTTTATCAGTATTGCTTCTACTCTTATTACTTTTATAACCCTTACGACGTTCCACACTATCGAAAAACGATACGCTGCAAACAACAGCAAGTCTGACCGCAAATACCTGCGAGTGACAGCTGCAGACAATCCGGGAACTATACCGAATATCACTTCCTTTTTGGAAAGCAACGGAATAAAGGTTAAAACGATCAACGTATCAAACAGACCCCTAAAAAAACAGGTGGTACTGGAGCTTTACCTGAAGATAAACCGTGAAACCGACCTTGGTTATATAATGGGCGGCTTACAGCAGATCGAAGGCGTCAAATGTCTTGAAAATATCGGCTGATTTAAGGAAACGCCGTTTATCCGGAATGCAAGGAGCATGTATGAAGCCTGGCCATTTTCTAATACCTGAAAATGATAAAATACAAGTTTTCTTTCAGTCGCTTTTCAAATCGGAAAGCGATCGCATGAAAGTAACACAGATATACACAGAAAAAATATGGATCGATGAAAAAGAGAATACCTGGGATATTGAATATACCTGCCCTGTATCTGTAGGTTCTGAGCTGCTGGATACTCTGGCTGACGGAATTAAAAAACAGTTCCGTCTAAATTATGTCTGCTGGAGCAACGGCAAAATACATACCGATACGGCGGCGCAAACTAACCCCGGACCGGATCAGTCCTTTCCGGAGCCGCAGGATACTGCCTGCCCTATGATGGATGACAGCATTCCGTTGCCGGAGGAACCCCCGGAAGATGCCTTCCCTGATGAAGATGAAGAGTATATGCAGGCATATAATGCGTTATACGGGGAAAAATTCCAGGACGGATGCCTTTTCGGGAAACCATTTAAAGCGGATAAAATTACCCCCCTGAATGAGATTACGGAAGCAAGGAACCATATAACGGTCCAGGGACACATCGCAACCCAAAGGGACAAGGATGATAAGCTGGTTGCCTTTACGGACCGTGAAGTAAAGGGCCGTAATAATTCTACCCGGCTGCTTGTTTTATTTAATCTTGTGGATTCAGACGGCGGCATTTATGTCAAGCTTTTCTTTGAGGATCCCCAGGAAGGAAGAGAATTTGAAAAGCAGCTGAAGCCGGGCCTTGCATTACAGATCCATGGGAACGCAGAACCGGACCGGTTCAGTCATGACGCTATGACTTTTACTCCTACGGCTATACAGAAAATCGAAGTGAAAAAGCGGGAGGATAACGCGCCTGTAAAGCGGGTAGAGCTTCACTGCCATACAAAAATGAGCAAGCTCGACGCGATTACTCCCATGGTGGACCTTGTGAAAACCGCAATCCGTTTTGGTCATAAAGCGCTGGCCATTACAGACCATGGAGTCATTCAGGCATTCCCTTTCTGTGCGGACGCAGTGGAAGAATCAGGCAGCGATCTGAAACTGATTTACGGCTGCGAAGGGTATCTGACCACCGACGAAGAAGGAAAGATCCTGAAAGAAGGCCTTCCCCATACAAAAAAAATCCATTCTAACCATATAATCATCCTCGCAAAAGATGACACGGGGCTGCGCAACCTTTATAGACTGGTAACCCTGTCGCATCTTTGTTATTTGAAAGGGAGCGGGTCTCATGCCCGTCCGCTGATACCCCGCAGTATTCTGGAAGAAATGCGGGAAGGTCTGTTACTGGGAAGCGCCTGTGAGATTGGCGAGCTGTACCAGGCTATTGAACAGGGGAAACCGGAAGAAGAACTGTTAAAAATTGCAGATTTCTATGATTACCTTGAAATCCAGCCCCTGGGTAACAACGCCTTTCTGGAGCGGGAAGGCCGCTTTTCACACGAACAGTTGATCGAACATAATAAACTGATCTATCGTCTGGCAAAAATGCTGGATAAGCCCTGCGTGGCAACCTGTGATTCCCATTTTCTGAATCCTGAAGATGCAAAGACCCGTGCGATCCTGCAATACAGCCAGGGCTATAACGACGCTGACATGCAGGCGCCCCTGTATTTCAGAACCACAGAAGAAATGCTGGCCGAGTTCGATTATTTTGATAAGGAGACGGCCTATGAGGTCTGTGTTACAAATCCGAATAAGATTGCAGACCAGATAAGCCGCATCAAACCGATTCCTGACAGAGATCAGTTATATTCGCCCATACTTCCCGGAGCGGAAGAGGAGATACAGACATTAAGCTATGAAAAGGCGCACCGGTATTATGGGGATGTATTGCCGAAAATCGTAGAAGACCGGCTGAAAATGGAACTGGATTCCATCATAAATAACGGATATGCTGTCCTGTATGACATTGCCCACAAACTGGTAAAGCATTCCATGGATGAGGGATATCTTGTCGGCTCCCGTGGTTCAGTCGGCTCCAGCTTTGTGGCATGTATGACAGACATTACGGAAGTAAACCCCCTGATTCCTCATTACCGCTGTCCAAAGTGCAGACATACCGAATTTTTCGAACATAACGAATATGCCAGCGGGTTTGACCTGCCGCCAAAAGCCTGTCCCCAATGCGGAACCGATATGGTTCGTGACGGTCACAATATTCCTTTTGCCGTCTTTATGGGGTTTCATGGAGATAAGGTGCCTGATATCGATCTTAATTTTTCCGATGAATACCAGCACAGGGCACATAAATACACGGAAGAATTATTCGGGCGCGACAATGTCTGCCGGGCCGGTACCATTGCAACCGTAGCGCCTAAAACCGCCTGGTCCTATGCAAAAAAATATTTTGAAGAGCACAATATCCCGGCCCATCCGGCTTATGTAGAAAGCTTTATCGCAGGACTGAACGGTGTGAAACGTACAACCGGCCAGCACCCGGCCGGTATCATGGTCATTCCGCGGGATATGGACATACACTACATCACTCCCATGAGTCGGCCGGCCGATGACCGGAACAGTAAGATCATTACGACACATTATGATTATCATTCCATCAATGACCGTCTGGTAAAACTGGATATCCTGGGCCATGTTGACCCTACCATGATCAAACGTCTGGAAGAATTTACCGGGATCCATGCCATGGATATTCCGGTAGGGGATCCGGAAACCATGTCTATTTTTTCATCGACTGATGTACTGGGAGTAACGCCCGAACAGATCGGTACCAACGTAGGTACACTGGGTATACCCGAATGCGGTACCCGCTTTACGCTGGATATGATCCACGACCTGAAGCCGAAGCTGTTCAGCGACGTAGTCCGCGTATCAGGATATTCCCACGGAACCAACGTATGGATCGGCAATGCAAAGGACCTGATCGAATCCGGGCATCCTGTAGAACAGACGATCTCAACCCGTGACGATGTTATGACATCCCTGATTGCCCGGGGCGTAGATCCTGCCATTGCGTTTAAAACAATGGAATATGTGCGGAAAGGAAAGGCTGCCAAAAAAGGACTGGAACCTGCCATGCGGGAAGCCATGGAAAAGGCGCATGTGCCGGAATGGTATATGAAATCCTGCGAAACCGTCCAATATCTGTTCCCCAAGGCACACGCAGTAGCCTATGTACTGAACGCATACCGGATCGCCTATTGCAAAGTTCATTATCCCCAGGCGTATTACGCTGCATATTTTTCCCAGCGGGCAGACGTTGACGCGACCATTATCGCCAAAGGTGAAGCATACATCCGGCAGTTCATAAAAAATGTGGACCTGCAGGGAAAGGAAGCAAAAGCAGTAGATAAGGAAACTGTGATTTATCTTCAGCTGGTCCTGGAAATGCTTGCCAGAGGATTTGAATTTTATCCCATCGACCTGTATAAATCACATTCGGTACAGTTCCGCCCCGAAGGGGAAAAGGGGATCCGCATACCATTATGCTGTCTTCCGGGGGTCGGGAAAGGCGTGGCCCGTACACTTTACCTGACAGTAAGCAATGCGGGACGTCCATTTATTTCTCAGGAAGATCTTCTTTCCTGTTGCCGCATTAAAGAACAGGAGATAACGGAAAAAGCCGCCAAAGGAACAGAACTGCCGCCGGAAGAAGACGGGTTAGGCCATGTAGGGCAGTCCGCCCTGGATGCGCTTGAGGTATACGGAGCCCTAGGCGATTTGCCGGCCAGCAATCAGATGGAACTGTTTTAACTGATTAAACAGATTTTTGTAATATTTTTTACATAATCTTTCAAAAATACTTTTCTTTTATGTTTTTTAATGTTATAATATGTTAGGAAAATTTATGAAGCTTGTAGAAAGAGTGGGTGCAAAACCCGCTCTTTCGTTATATTGGAATCATTTAATGATCATAAACGGATGCAGGCAGAAAAACAGAGAATATGACGGGAAAGGATTAAGCAGATTGCAGGGAGTGAACAAATGAAGCGTGAAGAAGTCGAAGCATTGATAGCAGAGCTGGTGACACCTATACTGGCAGACACTGATATTTCTCTGGCCGATGTTGAATATGTGCGTGAAAAAGACTGGTATCTCCGCATATTTATCGATAAACCCGGAGGAATCGAACTTGACGATTGCCAGTATGTCAGCGAGAAACTGGCAGAGCTGCTGGATGAAAAAGACCCAATAAAAGACAAGTATTATCTGGAAGTCTCTTCACCTGGAATTGACCGTCCGTTAAAAAAAGACAAGGACTTTGAAGCTAATTACGGGAAAAAAATCGACATCCGTTTCTTTTCTGCGTGGGAAGGTGTCAAAGAACTGACAGGAACCCTTGTATCCCATACGGATAAAGAACTGGTGATTAAAAAAATTAACAAAGGCAAAGAAGATAAAAATCCGGTGACTATAGATCGCGCCTTGGTTGCATTAGTCAGACCGCATATCGATTTTTAAGGAGGAGCAGAAAAAGTGAATTCTGAATTCGTTCAGGCAATTGAAGCATTAGGAAAAGAAAAAGGGATCAATCCTGAAATCTTATTTCAGGCAGTAGAAGAAGCAGTAGTCAGCGCGTACAAAAAGAATTATGACAGTTCCCAGACCGTCCGTGTCGAATTATCAAAAGGTACAGGTGAATTTCATGTATTCGAACAGAGAAAGGTAGTAGAGCAGGTCGTAAGGCCTCACGACGAAATTTCCCTTGAAGAAGCACTGAAAATCAACCCCGGTTACATACTGGGAGACATTGTGGAACAGGAAGTATTCCCGAAAAACTTCAGCCGCGTGGCTGTACAGAACGCAAAACAGATCATTCTCCAACGTATCCGGGAAGCGGAACGGAATATGGTCTACGATAAATTTTCAGAGCGTGAAGATGATATTGTTAACGGAATCGTCCAGCGCGTTGAACGGGGAACGGTCTACGTGGACCTTGGCTCAACGGAAGGGCTGCTTATGGCAAACGAACAGGTCCAGGGAGAACGGTATCTGCCACATGACCGTATGAAATTTTACATTATCGAGGTCAAGAAGACAGGTAAGGGACCCCAGGTAATGCTGTCACGCACCCATCCGGGCCTTTTGAAACGACTGTTTGAACTGGAGGTACCCGAAATCCATGACGGCATCGTGGAACTGAAATCCATTGCCCGTGAGGCCGGGATGCGTTCCAAAATTGCAGTTTTCTCTAACGATGAAAAGGTGGATCCCGTAGGAGCTTGCGTAGGACATAAAGGAATGCGCGTTCAGAATATCGTCAACGAACTTCGCGGTGAAAAGATCGATATTATCAAGTTCAATACAGACCCTGCCCAATATGTTGCCAATGCCTTATCACCTGCCCAGGTAATAAGTGCTGTTGCCAGCGAATCGGAAAAAATCTGCCGCGTGGTCGTTCCGGATTTCCAGTTATCCCTTGCAATAGGAAAAGAGGGACAAAATGCCAGACTGGCCGCAAAGCTGACCAACTGGAAAATAGATATCAAACCGGAGTCAGATGCTGAATTTGAAGATCCGGTCCAGGAAGGGAGCGGTGAACAGGCGTGAAAGTAAAAAAAATCCCTCAACGTAAATGTGTGGGGTGCGGAGAAATGAAGCCGAAAAAAGAGCTGATCCGCGTAGTCCGTTCTCCCGAAGGGGAAATTTCACTGGACCTGACCGGAAAAAAAGCCGGCCGCGGCGCTTATGTATGTCCGGATAAAGAATGCATTTCCAAGGCATATAAAGGACACCGTCTGGAAAAAGCGCTGGAAAAACAGGTAAATGAAAGCGTTTACAAGCGGCTTTTGGAGGAATTGAACCATGGCTGAAAAAGATGTAGCCGGTGTTCTTGGACTGGCACAAAAAGCCGGGAAACTTTCTTCTGGGGATCTTGGCGTAAAAGAGGCTCTGGCAGACGGCAAGGTAAAACTTCTTCTGATTGCCTCTGACTCGTCTCCGAATACTGAAAAAGAGCTGCGGTTTCTGGCCGGAAAAGCTGATGTTACTGTAATTCAGTGTATGAAACGTTCCGAGCTGGGACTCTGTATAGGCAAAGCGCCCAGAGCTGCTGTTGCTGTACTGGATACAGGCTTTGCCGGACTGATTATAAAAAAGATGAACGTGTGATATATGTCTGGAGGTATTGAATGGGGAAGAAACGAATTTTTGAAATAGCAAAAGATTATGGGGTAAAAAGTACCGAGATAATAAAATTACTGGCAAGCCATAATATATCCAAAACAAATTTCAGCAACGCGGATGACAGTGATATTGCCATTATAAGTGCTGCATTCAGCGGTAAACAGAACTCAGCCAAAGCAGATAAGCCGCAAAACAAAGAGACGACTCCAAAAGCCAGACCATCCGAGAATCCGGTTCCCGGAAAAGCCAAGCCCGTTAAAGTTGAACGGCCCTCCATGATCGTAAAACCGGTTATTATGACCGTAGAAACAAATGCAGAAGGAAAAAGCACGATTACACACAACGCGCTTCAAAAAGACAAGTCTGCAAAACCTGCTGCACCTGCTGTTGCAGAACCGAAACAGGAACCTTCCGCGATTCGTACCGCTACGGTTCCTGCACCTTCTAATGACGGTAAAAACAAATACCGCAATGTTCCGAATAATAAAAATCATGCAAACAAAGCTGCAAAACCGGAAAATGGAAATAACGCCGATTCCGGATCACAGCAAAAGCCTGCCGTGAAACCGGTTGCTAACGTACAACCCAATCAGAACGCAGGAATAAATCCTTCCCAGAATCGTACAGAAGCCGGACACCCTTCCAATGCACGTCAGGGCCAGAACTTCAACCGACAGGGCAGCGGCTTTGGCGGCAACCGTAATCAGGGCCAGGGCCAGAACTTCAACCGTCAGGGCGGCAGCTTTGGCGGCAACCGTAATCAGGGTCAGGGCCAGGGTCAGATCTTCAACCGACAGGCCAGCGGATCTGACGGCAACCGCAGTCAGGGCCAGGGCCAGAACTTCAACCGACAGGCCAGCGGATCTGACGGCAACCGTAGTCAGGGCCAGGGTCAGAACTTCAACCGTCAGGGCGGTAGCTTTGGCGGTAACCGTAATCAGGGCCAGGGCCAGAACTTCAACCGTCAGGGCAGCGGCTTTGGCGGTAACCGTAATCAGGGCCAGGGTCAGAACTTCAACCGTCAGGGCGGTGGTTTTGGCGGCAACCGTAATCAGGGTCAGGGCCAGGGTCAGAACTTCAACCGTCAGGGCGGCGGCTTTGGCGGCAAAGAACGCATGGATAAAGATACCTCCCAGGGGAATAAATTTGGCGGCAATCGTCCGGCAGGCCGGAACATTGCTCAGCCCAGAAAACCCGCAGCAGGTGCTTTTGAAGAGATGCCCAGGGGAAAAGAAAGCCGCGAAAAATACAACAAAAAGCACGAAAAACAGATCAAAGGTTCTTATGCTTCCCGGGACAGCAGGCCGATGCGCAGTGCCGACCATATGCGTCCTGCCAAGCATCAGAAAACAAAACAGGTAACCGGCGCCCGTCCTGAACAGCATACGACGGTCGTCCGTCCCACCATGGTCCAGATTGCCGAATCCATTAACGTTCAGGAATTTGCGAAGCTCATCAAGCGGGAAGTGGCTGAAGTGATCAAAAGTCTGTTCCTGTTAGGCGAAATGGTTACGATCAATCAGGATATTGACTTTGATACCGCAACTTTAGTTGGCACGGAATTCGGTGTAGACGTACAGCCTCTTCCGCCTGAAGAGGATCCTACAGAAATTCCGGAAATTGAAGATAACCCGGAAGATCAGGTGATCCGTCCTCCGGTCGTTACGGTTATGGGCCACGTCGATCACGGTAAAACGTCACTGCTTGATGCCATCCGCAAGACCCATGTGACCGCAAAGGAAGCAGGCGGCATCACCCAGCATATAGGCGCATATACCGTCAATGCAAACGGGAAGAAAATCACCTTCCTTGATACGCCCGGCCATGAAGCTTTTACGGCCATGCGTGCCAGAGGGGCCCAGTGTACTGATATTTCCGTACTGGTAGTTGCAGCCGATGACGGCGTTATGCCTCAGACGGTGGAAGCCATCAACCACTCCAAAGCTGCCGGAGTTCCGATTATCGTAGCTATCAACAAAATGGATAAACCGGCTGCCAATCCGGAGCATGTAAAACAGCAGCTTTCCGAAATGGAACTGATTCCGGAAGACTGGGGCGGGGATACGATCATGGTTCCTGTATCGGCCCATTCCCACGCAGGAATTGACGACCTGCTGGAAATGATCCTGCTCGTAGCGGAAGTGAAAGAACTGAAAGCTAATCCGAAACTTCCTGCACATGGTACCATTATAGAAGCCAAACTGGATAAGGGCCGCGGACCGGTAGCTACCGTTCTGGTACAACGGGGCACCCTCACCATCGGCGACTATATTATTGCCGGCACGGCCCACGGGCGTGTCCGTGCTCTGATCAATGACCGGGGAGAAAAAGTCCGCAAAGCCGGTCCTTCCACTCCGGTTGAAGTACTGGGCCTGAACGAAGTTCCCCAGGCCGGTGATATACTGGATACTGCAGATGAAAAGACTGCCCGCAGTGTTGCGGAGAAACGTATCGCAAAAGCAAAAGCGGAACAGCAGAAGGCCGCAAAGGTATCGCTGGATGATATTTTCAGCCGTATCAAAGAAGGCGAGCTGAAAGAACTGAATATCGTCGTCAAAGCAGATGTACAGGGTTCAGTGGAAGCCTTGTGCGCCTCTCTGGTAAAAATCCAGAACGAAGAAGTCAAAGTATCGGTCGTTCATTCCGGCGTAGGCGCTATCAATGAATCGGACGTAATGCTGGCATCTGCTGCCAATGCTCTGATCATCGGGTTTAACGTCCGTCCGGATGCCAATGCACGTAAAGTGGCAGAAACCGAAAAGGTCGATATTCGTCCGTACCGTGTAATTTATGATGCAATCAACGATGTGGAAGCTGCCATCAAAGGTATGCTGGCCCCGAAATTTGAAGAAGAGATCATCGGTCGTGTTGAAGTACGGCAGGTTATTACCATTTCCAAGATGATCATCGCCGGCTGCTATGTAACAGAAGGCAAGGTAACAAATAATGCAAAGATCCGCGTAATTCGCGACGGCATCGTAATCGCAGAGGACGAAATGGAATCCCTGCGCCGCTTCAAAGACGATGTAAAGGAAGTGGCTTCCGGTTATGAATGCGGCATTACCCTTGCAAAATTCCATGATATTAAAGAAGGCGACCAGTTTGAAGCCTACACCATGAAGGAAGTAGCGCCCCAATAAGTCGGATTGACAGGTGAGTTATGGCCAGATTACGAGTTGAAAAAGTGCAGGAAGCAATCCAGCACGAAATTTCCAGTATGCTGTTGCTGGACATCAAGGATCCCCGCATCAAACTGGTTACCGTTACGGGTGTCAACCTTACAGACGATATGAGCCAGGCCAAAATCTACGTAAGCCTTTACGGTACTCCTGAAGAACAGGAAGAAGCCTGGAAGGCGTTAAATAAGGCAAAAGGCTTTCTCCGTACAGAAATCGCAAAACGGATACGGCTTCGTTTTGCACCGGAGCTGATACTGGAAAAAGACACATCATGGGAATATGGCGCCCATATAGACCGGTTATTGCGGCAGATCAAAGAAAATGAAGGAAACAAAGATGAGTAAGAACTGCACATTGGCGGAAACAGCTAAATTGCTGAAAGAAGCTGGGAAAATGGTGATCGTCAGCCATATCAGCCCGGATGGGGACACGCTGGGTTCCTCCCTGGCGTTGGCTCACGCTCTTCGCATGCTGGGCAAGGAAGTTATGCTGAATGTGGACGATGATATCCCGTCTGTATTTTCTTTCCTGCCAGGCATTGGGGAATACATGCGCTTTGCCCCCGATGATTCTGTACCGGCGGATCTTCTGATCGTAATCGATGCAAGTTCTGCCGACAGGGCAGGCAACGCGATGAATGTCGTGAAAGCCCGTTCTGTTCTTAATATAGACCATCATAAAACGAATACGCATTTTGCTGACTATCTGTATCTTGATTCCGACGCTGCAGCAACGGCAGAAATTATTTACAGCCTTTTACTTGAATTAGGTACGGAACTGAACACAGAGATCGCTACCTGCATTTACGAAGGCCTGTATACGGATACCGGTTCTTTTAAATATTCCAACACAACTTCCAGAACATTATCCATTGCATCCGCTTTACTTACATATGGAGTAAATCCAAGCCTCATTTCCGATAACATGGAAGTGAAATCCCGAAGCCAGGTGGAAATGCTGGGAAAAGTTCTTGAGACGCTCACTTTCCTGCGGGATGGTAAAATCGCTTATGTTGAGGTTGCGCCGGAACTGTATGACTACAATGTAGACACCGACACCTTTGTTTCTTACCCCCGTTATATTGAGGGGGTAGAGGTGGCCCTTCTGTTTAAACAGGTAGAAGAGAATCTGACAAGAGTAAGCTTCCGATCCAAGCAGGTCGATGTTGCAAAAATCGCTTTATCCTTTGGGGGCGGTGGCCATCAGAAAGCTTCCGGCTGCAGCATCCACGCACCGCTGAAAGAAGCGGAGTCTATCGTTCTGCCGGTAGTGGAGGAATTATTCCCATGACGTCAGGAATCGTGAACGTCCTTAAGCCTCCGGGCCTTACGTCCCATGACGCAGTAGCGAGAATACGGCGTATATACGGAGAAAAGAAGGTAGGCCATGCCGGCACTCTTGACCCGGACGCCGCAGGAGTTCTGCCTGTGTTTATCGGCAAAGCCACCAGGCTTTTGGAATATGCTTCTGTAGGAACGAAAGGGTATCGTGGGACCGGCATCCTGGGAGTCAGGACAGACACTGGCGATGACAGCGGTAACGTGCTGGAAAGAATGCCTGCAAACATTACAGAAGAACAAATGAACCAGGCCTTACAGCAGTTCCGCGGTAAAATATCACAGGTTCCTCCCATGTATTCCGCTTTGAAAATCCAGGGCAAAAAGCTCTATGAATATGCGCGGCAGGGCCTTGTTCTTGAACGTGCAGCCCGTACGGTGGAGATTATCAGCCTGTCGCAGGTGTATTTCCGAAATCCGTATTTCTGTATTGATGTGGAATGTTCAAAAGGTACGTATATCCGGACACTTCTGGAAGATATTGCCGCTTCAGTGGGTACCTGTGCCTGCATGTTGTTTTTGCTTCGGACGAAGGCCGGGGATTTTACGATAGAAGATTCCTTTACGCTGGAAGAGATCGAAACTGATCCGGATGCGGCGCTTCTTCCGCCGGAAACAGCGGTTACCCGCCTGCCTGTAATTACAGTGAATGAATTACAGGCTTACCGTATCACCAATGGTGTAAAAACTACGGTACAGGGAACAGCGCCAGGGCAGTACAGATTGAATTACGGAAATATATTTTTAGGCGTGGTTTCGGTGGAAAACGAAATCATAAAACCTGAAAAAATACTGGTCCAGATTAACGGAAATATTGACCAGTTGAAACATTGATTAACAGGTTTGCTGTAAGGCGGACCCGATTATTTAAATAACCGCAACGTGATCATCAGACAGATTAATTATGGAAATTGTCAAGCACTTATATCCAGATAAAAATGAAACAGAAATATACAGCCGGCAACCCTGCGTTATTGCCATGGGAACCTTTGACGGACTCCACAGAGGACACAGGGACGTAATTGATGCGGCAGCATCCTACGCTGCGGAGCACGGCCATCGCCTTGCTGTATTTACCTTCAGCAACCATCCCTATGCCGCGATCCGTCCTTCCGCAATTCCCCAGTCGCTGATTTCCCCTGAAGAAAAGGTGAGGCTGCTGGACCGCTGGGGCGTTGACCTGCTGATCGATGTTCCTTTTAACAGACAGTTATCCATGTTGTCCCCTGAAGCATTTCTGGAAAAGCTGAAGCAGTTCCGTTTTACCTGCCTGGTCTGCGGCGCTAATTTTTCTTACGGCTTTCAGGGAACGGGTAATACGGAAACGCTGAAACAGGCCGCGAAAGAGCAGGGATTTGATTTAATCGTCAGACCGCTTCTTGAATATAAAAGCAAAGCAATAAGCAGTACAAGGATACGCCGGGCCATTGCAGACGGCAACCTTCGTGACGCGGAAAATATGTTGGGACGCTTCTGCAGCGTACAGGGCATCGTCCATAAAGGATTCCAGAGGGGCCGAAAAATCGGGTTCCCTACGGCAAACCTGTATGTCAGCAGAAACGGAACGGCCCTGCCGCCTTCCGGTGTTTACGCCCTGCAGGTCCGCGACGGCGATACCATGTATAACGGGGTGGGAAACCTTGGAATGAACCCTACGTTTAACGACGTAATCCGGGAAGTTCTCGAAGTCCATCTGTTTAATTGCAACAGCGATCTGTACGGACATATACTGGAAGCTTCTTTTTGCTGCTTCCTGCGTAATGAACGACGCTTTTCATCGATAGAAGAATTAAAATCGCAGTTGGAAAAAGATAAAAATGACGCTATGGCCTGGTTCTCCGGGCAGAATAACGAACAATAGAAAAACCGTTTGACGTCATCCGATTTCTGTGCTAAAATACTTCAGTATCCTAACCGGGACTAAGAAGCGCGCTTCTCCAACGCCTGCTTGGTTCCGGCCGGACAATATAATTTATGGAGGTTTGTTACTATGTTAACGACAGAAGAAAAACAGGCTATTATCAGAGACAATGCCCGCCATGAAGGCGACACGGGTTCTCCGGAAGTACAGATCGCGGTTCTCACCACCCGCATTGCTGCCCTTACCGAACACCTGAAGACCAACAAGAAAGATCATCATTCCCGTCGCGGTCTGCTGAAAATGGTTGGCCAGCGCCGCGGTCTGCTGAACTATTTGCAGAAAAAAGATATCGAACGGTATCGTGCAATTATTGCAAAACTGAACATCCGTAAGTAATCTCTGCAGACAAAAGGCCCGCCAAAAGCGGGTCTTTTTTTATTATTATTTTTATAATTAACCGCTTTTTTGTAATGTACATTTGTATTTTATTAAAAAATTATGTATAATATATTCCAAGACATTTGGGAGGACATATGAATACAGGTTTTGAAGGAAGAATCAGTTCCGTAAAAAAGCACAGCGCAGCAGATAACGCCGGCGTACTTGCAGGCGAATCACTTTGTGCCGTCAACGGAATGCCGCTCCGGGATATACTCGATGTCAGTTTTGCAGCTGCCGATTATGATCCGGAACTGACGGTCCGCGGAAAAAACGGCGTGCTGCGCAGGGTACAGGTCCAAAAAGATATTGACGAAGACCTGGGTCTTTCCTTTGAAAGTGCTGTATTCGACAGGGTCCGCCTGTGTCACAACCGATGCGTTTTCTGTTTTGTGGACCGTATGATCCCGGGCCTTCGCAAAGGATTGTATGTGCGTGATGATGATTACCGTTTGTCGTTCTTATACGGAAACTTTGTTACACTTACAAATCTGTCAGAAGAAGATTTCGAACGTATCATCCGCAATCACATGTCACCGTTATATGTGTCCGTCCATGCTACCGATCCCCAGGTACGGCAGTCCATGATGAAAAACCCTCATTCCGGTGAAATCATGGATAAACTCCGCCGTCTGTTTGAAGCCGGTATCCACATCCACGCGCAAATCGTCTGCTGCCCCGGATGGAATGACGGCCATGTTCTGGAAAAATCATACCGGGACCTGGCGGGTTTATCGGATTATGTTGAAGACATGGCGATCGTTCCGGTGGGAATCACGAAAAACAGGGAAAACCTTCCGGATTTACAATTATTTACAGAAAAAGAAGCCGCCGCCGTTGTGGAAAAAGTTTCCAAGTGGCAGGAGGAATGCCGTCGTCGGCTGGGCCGTTCCTTCGTTTATCTGGGGGATGAGTTCTATATACTCGCACAGAAAGAACTTCCGCCGGCCGAATGGTATGACGGGTTTCCGCAGTTGGAAAACGGTATCGGCCTGACACGGAATTTTATTGCCGAATGGGAAAGGGAAGCACAACGTCAGAGCAGTACCGATGTACCCGAACATACCGACTACGTGATTCCTGTAGGCATATCGGCCGGGAAACTGCTTCAGCCGATCATGGAGCAGTTTAATCGGCGCCACCATACAGACCACCGATTTATCCCGGTAATCAATGATTTTTTCGGTCACTCCATCAATGTTACCGGTCTGCTGACAGGAACCGATATCCTGGCCCAGCTTCCCAAGGACAAGCCTGTCATTTTGCCTTCCGTTGTGTTAAACCAGGATAACCTTTTCCTGGACGACATGTCTCTGGAAGATTTTATCAGCCGAAGGGGGCGCTCAGTCAAAATCGCCAAAGGAGCCACTGAACTGTACAGGCTGCTTTTATCCCGGCCATTGCCCCATAACGGCACGGCTGCCAGGAATTCCGTTCCTGAAAAGGGAACGATAACCGCAGGGAACAATACGGAATACGTAAAACATTTTTAAAAGAGGTACAGAACGATGAAAGACTTTGGAATGCTGCATGTATATACTGGAACCGGGAAAGGGAAAACTTCCGCAGCACTGGGCCTTGCCCTCCGGGCAGCCGGTCACGGGGCCAAAGTGACCATGCTCTGCTTCATGAAAGGAGACCCGACCTATGGGGAAGCGCAGGCCTTCCGTTTCGTACCGAATTTTATAATAAAACAAATGGGACGGGAAAGCTTTGTAAATTTCAGAAATCCGGATCCCATTGACGTGAAGATGGCACAGGAAGCCTGGGAAGAAGGAAAAAGGATCCTTCTGCAAAAAGAAACAGACGTGCTGATTCTGGATGAAATCAACCTGGCTATGGCCAAGAGTTTGATCGATACATCGGAGGTGGTTTCATTTCTCCATGACCACCGGGGTAAAACCGAAGTGGTCTGTACCGGACGGGAAGCGCCACAGGAGCTGATCGACGAAGCGGATCTGGTAACGGATATGCAGGAAGTAAAACATTATTTTACACTGAAAAACATCCCCATACGGGACGGCATTGACCATTAGTGAAATGCTGGCCGATCCTGTAATTTATTGAAATAAAATGACAGCAAATCATCCAAATAGTAATACATAAAGTAATACGTAAGAATTAACCTAAGAAAGTCAGAGGAACCACTTATTATGGCAAAACCAGTTGTAGCGATCGTAGGCAGGCCTAACGTGGGAAAATCCACGTTGTTCAACGTGCTTGCCAACGAACGCATATCCATCGTTGAGGATATTCCGGGTGTTACCCGGGACCGGCTTTATGCGACAGCAGAATGGCTGGACAGGGAATTTGTAATCATCGATACCGGCGGTATTGAAATCGCCAACACAGACCAGATAGCCGTTTCCATCAGGGAACAGGCACAGATCGCCATTAGGGAAGCAGATGTGATTCTTTTTGTCTGTGACGCCCGAACCGGCATTACAGATGAAGACGCTGAAGTTGCAAAATTGCTGCGGAAATCAAAAAAGCCCATTATCCTGGCAGTTAATAAGGCAGACTCATTTAAGCAGGAAATGGAAATTTTTGAATTCTATAATCTGGGACTGGGCGAACCGATCCCCATTTCTGCAGCAAATCATCTGGGACTGGGCGACATGCTGGATGCTCTTATGGACAAGGTCCGGCAGACCGTTCCCCAGCTTGATGATGAAGATGAAGACGAAATCAAAGTAGCTCTCATCGGGCGTCCCAATGTAGGCAAATCGTCTATTTTTAACGCGCTGGTAGGGGAGAACCGATCCATCGTCAGCGACATGGCGGGCACCACACGGGATGCCATCGATACCCCGGTAGTGAAAGACGGACAGCGGTTCCTGTTTATTGATACAGCAGGTATGCGCCGCAAGGGAAAAATAGAAGAACTGATCGAAAAATACAGTATCGTCCGCTCTCTTCGGGCGGTTGACCGCTCCGATGTCGTACTGATGGTCATCGATGCTATCGAAGGCGTTACCGAACAGGATAAAAAAATCGTAGGCTACGCTCACGAAGCAGGGAAAGGAATTATCCTTGTAGTAAACAAATGGGACCTGTATAAAAAAGATACAGGGTCTACCATCCATTATACGGAAGAACTGCGGAAAGAGCTGGTATTTTTGCAATACGCCCCGGTAGTCTATGTTTCCGCCGTAACCATGCAGCGTATCCACCGCCTGCCGGAAGTCATCAAATATGTGGCGGAACAGAATTCCATGCGCATCTCCACCTCCGTCATCAACCAGATCATCGAAGATGCCTGCGCTGTAAATCCGCCGCCTACCGATAAAGGCCGTCAGCTGAAGATTTATTTTGTTACACAGGTTAAAATCAAACCGCCTACCTTTGTCCTCTTTGTCAACAATCCGGAGATCATGCATTTTTCCTATCAGCGGTATCTGGAAAACAAACTGAGAGAATCATTCGGCTTTGAAGGAACGCCTATCCAGATGATCGTTCGCGCGAAAAATGAAGAGGGCGAATAATTCAAACGAAATTCTCACGAAAATATTTTTATATAGGGAGTCTTTTGGATGGATTTTATGTTAGGTATCGGAGGATTCATTCTTGGATATCTGTTTGGCTCTGTTCCCTGCGGATTATGGCTTGTACAGGCGCTGCACGGCATCGATATCCGGAACTATGGAAGCGGAAATATCGGAACGACCAACGTATTTCGTACAGTGGGCCCGAAAACAGCAGCCGCGGTACTGCTGGGCGACATGCTTAAAGGAATTGCCGCGCTGGTCATTTTATCAAAGTTTACAGGTGAACCTTCCCTGATTGCAGTGTCAGCCCTTGGCGCTTTGCTTGGCCACAACTATTCGCTTTTTTTGGGCTTCAAAGGCGGCAAAGGCGTAGCGACAGGACTGGGCCTGTTCCTGTATATGCTCCCATGGGGGGCGATGGCAGGACTGGGCGTATGGATCGTTATTGTACTGATTACACGGTATGTATCGCTGGGTTCAGTAATTGCTGCTGCGGTTGCGGCAGCAACAGGATGGTATCTCGGTTACCCGGTTCCTTATGCGGTCTTCGGGACACTGGCCTGCCTGTTTGTCATCATCCGTCATAAGGACAACATAAAACGCCTTTTGGACGGTACGGAAAGTAAAATAAAACCAGGTCATCTTAATACAAAATGAAATATAATTATTATTAAGAAAAGGAGAAAAGACATGCCACGCACAAAAGCAATGGTTTCCAACAGTGAAGCAAAAAAAGCCGATTCCGAGAAAACAACCTTTTACCTCGTAAAAGAAGACATCCTGCCGGAAGCAATTAAAAAAACGATTAAAGCAAAGGAATTTCTGAAACTTGGCAAGGCAAAGACAATTAACGACGCGGTAGCACAGTTAAACCTCAGCCGCAGCGCATATTATAAATACAAAGATTTTGTTTTTCCTTTCTATGAAGCCAGCAAAGATAAAGTCATCACCTTATCGTTGCTGCTGGAACACAAGCCGGGAACCCTCTCCAAGGTATTGAATGTCATCGCTACCGATTCCGGCAGCATCATAACCATTAATCAGGGCATCCCCCTGCAGGGCGTTGCCAATACTACGATTTCCGTCGAAACCAAAAATATGACCGTAGACCTGGAGGCCTTGCTGGACAAGCTTCGCATGATCGACGGGGTAAAACGCCTGGAAGTATTGGGACAGGGATAAGCAATCCCCTGAGTGTTTACATGTTACGTAAATTATAACCTAAATCGTTTATAATGCTTTTTTAATGATTACTTTGTCATGCCGATGAGGGAGAAGGGTACCATGGAAAAAACTGTAAAAATAGGCCTGTTGGGCTGCGGCACCGTAGGCGGCGGTGTTATTATCGTTCTGAATGAAAACAAGGAAGAGATAGCCAAAAAGGCTGGCTGCAACATCGAGATCAAAACCGTCCTGGTTCGCGACAAAACTAAACTGAAACCGGAAATTACCAAATATAATATTGGCTGCACGGACAACCTGGACGATATTCTGAATGATCCGGAGATCGACATCGTTGTAGAGCTGATTGGCCGCGTCCATCCGGCCAAGGAATATATTGAAGCAGCTATCAATCATGGCAAAAGCGTTGTAACGGCAAATAAAGACGTACTGGCGGATTACGGGAAATCGTTGTTTAACCTGGCCGCGGAAAAGAAAGTGGATTTCCAGTTTGAAGGCGCCGTAGGCGGCGGCATCCCCATCATCCGTCCTCTTCGCGCCTGCCTGGCCGCCAATAAAATTTCCAGCATCATGGGCATTATCAACGGCACAACTAATTACATGCTGACCAAAATGAGCGAGGAAGGCCTGTCCTACGCTCAGGCTCTGGCGGAAGCCCAGGCAAAAGGATATGCGGAATCCGATCCTACCGCCGATGTGGAAGGCATCGATGCCGCCCGGAAGATCGCGGTACTTGCCTCTCTGGCATTTAATACCGCCCTTACCCTGAAAGATGTACACGTAGAAGGCATTGATAATATTGAAGCCTGCGATATTGAATATGCCCGGGATCTGGGCTATGTTGTAAAACTTCTGGGAATCGCAAAGAACGATCCGGAGAATGGCATCACTGCCAATGTATATCCCGTCATGTTACCGAAAAGCCATCCCCTGGCCAGCGTAAACGACGTATATAACGCAATTTATGTAAACGGCGACGCTGTAGGAGACGCCATGTTCCTAGGCCGCGGCGCAGGCCGGCTTCCCACTGCCAGTGCTGTCTGCGGTGACATTATCGATACCGTGCGCAATTTGAACAATCATGCCTGCGGACGGATCAGCGGCAACCTTTTCGAGAAAAAGAAAATGTGCCCGCCGGAAAAAGAAATGGCGCCCTGTTATTTCCGTCTGCTGGTTACAGACCGTCCCGGCGTACTGGCTGCCATTGCCTCTACTTTTGCCGCCCAGCAAATGAGTATCGCATCCGTCATCCAGAAAAATGTAATGGAAAACGGTATGGCAGAACTGGTCATCATCACCAATAAGGTCAGCAAGCTCAGCATCGACCTTTCCCTGCGCACCCTGCAGGTGTTACCGGTGGTAAAAGACGTCTGCAGCGTACTTCGGGTAGAGGATCCCAACCTGCCGTAAGTTTTCACAAAATTACTGTTCCGCAAATTTAAAAATAATAAAAAATTACTGATTGTTTCAGCGCATTTGTCTTATTCAATCTTTACCGAAATGAGGGATTCCATGAAAAAATCCGTTACCGTCCGCGTTCCTGCCACTTCGGCAAACTGCGGTCCCGGTTTTGACAGCCTGGGCCTGGCGTTGACATTATATAATGACTTCACCTTCACTATCTCCGACGAAACATTTGGCTTTTCACTGGATGTGGAAGGGGAAGGCAAGGACAGCTTCCATGCTTCCGGACGCAATATGGCCTTTGCATCTTTTTTGGCTGTCTGGAACAAAATTACAGACCGGAAGCGCATCGGGATCCATGTGAAAATGAATAATCAGGTTCCTAAAAGCCGGGGACTGGGCAGCAGCTCCACAGCCATTGTGGCAGGGGTTACCGCCGCCAGCATACTAAGCGGTGCAAATCTAAGCCAGGATGAAATACTGCAGGAATCCAACAGGCTGGAAGGGCATCCCGATAATGTAGCGCCTGCTATCTACGGCGGCTTCACGATTAGTTTTCAGGAGAACGGCGTGGCCCATACTCTTCGAACCGTTCCCAAAATGCCGCTGCAGTTCATCGCGGTAGTTCCGGACATGCAGCTTTCCACCCATATGGCGCGGGAAGCCATTCCAAAAGAAATTGCCCATCCCGACGCAGTGTTTAACGCGTCCCGCACAGCGTTGCTGACCGCCGCGCTGTTGGAAGACCGGCCGGAACTTCTTCAATACGCACTGGAAGACAAACTGCACCAGCCTTACCGGGCCGGGCTGATCCCCGGTCTGCCTGAAGTATTTACTGCGGCAGAAGAAGCCGGCGCGTATAAATGTATTATCAGCGGATCCGGTTCCACGCTGCTGGCCTACGCGTCACCGGAAAAGGATGGCGACGCCATAGGCAAAGCCATGGTTGAAGCCTTTGCCCGTTGCGGGCAGATCTCCCGGTATCTTATTCTGCAGTTAAATACAAAAGGAACGGAGATCCTGCAAACAAATTTATAAAAACAATGTAAAAAAAGGTTGACAGAACCGCTTTTATATACTAAAATATCCTATGTATTCGGGGCGTGGCTCAGCTTGGTAGAGCGCTTCCTTGGGGTGGAAGAGGTCGCTAGTTCAAATCTAGTCGCTCCGACCAATTAAAAACAGACGGGAATCCGCACAGTGAGCGGGTTCCCGAATTTTTTATGTTTAACTGCAATTTGGACAATTATAATCTGATCATATCCAATAGATATAACTCGTTCAAAATTATTAATTAACAATTATTTAGGTCAGGTAATCTTGATAATTAAAAGATTAATGATAAAATAATAACTGTAATAATTAAGTTGATTTGTCGTAAAAGATTGGGGCGAAATGGAATGGTAGTGTTTCACTTTTCAATACAAAGCAGAACAGAAGCTAACTATACCCTCTTGCCCCTGTGCGGCGGCAGTCGCTTTCGTGTTGCCGCCTCTGCTGAAACCATATACACGCGATGTACCTGTCGGGTAAAGGGACAACGATGTCCTTTCGACTGACTTTTTAATTTGGATTAACTGGTGCTGTTGCGTTTCATCGCAGGTTGTGCAACAGCAGCGCAAAAGATAAAATAAAAAATGAAATAGATTCTGGAGGCGCAACATGAACCGAATTTACAAAGTGATCTGGAGCAAAACGAAACATTGCTACGTGGTAGTGAGCGAACTGGCAAAACGCCGCACAAAAGACGGAAGCGCGGGCGGCTGCCGCATGATGACGGCCCGGGTCCTGAGCACGCTGCTGTTGGGCGCGTACCTGGTGGGCGGCTACAGCTTGCCCTCGGCGTGGGCGGATGGTGAGTCGCAAGGCGTAGACGAACGGACTGCGGGAATTACACGCACATCAACAGACGCAACGAATCCGGTAATTTACACCACAAAAATAGAAAATAGCCTTACCGTAACAAGTGATGGCAAAGTGCAATGGGGTAACGGTACGCAAGCACTGGGCGATAATTCCACGGCGTTCGGTTCTGGTACTACAGCCAGCGGCGCTAACTCCACGGCGTTCGGTTCTGGTACTACAGCCAGCGACATGAACGCCACGGCTTTTGGTTCCAGGACCATTGCCAGCAGCGATAACTCCACGGCCTTTGGTGTTGGTACTACAGCCAAAGGTGAAAGCTCCACGGCGTTTGGTTCTGGTACTACAGCCAGCGGTGTATACTCGACGGCGTTCGGTGAAGGTACTTTAGCCGACGGCTCCCACTCCACGGCATGGGGAGATTATACCCAAGCACTTAGTCATAAATCCACAGCTTTCGGTGATCATACTACAGCCGGCCACGATAATGCTACCGCCTGGGGTTACGAAACAACAGCCGGAGACAGGACTACCACGGCCTTCGGCGTTAATACAGCAGCGCTGATGGAAGGCGCTACCGCCTGGGGCCACAATACGAAAGCCGGCAAGTGGACGGTTAAAGATGATACCGGTAAAGTCCACGATCTGATTATTGAAACATATATTGATAATAATCCTACTGAAGGACCGCGCAAAATGTGGGGGGTTAAATATGCTGAAAATAAAGGTACAGATAACGTGTTCATTGGAGGACAGACTAGTTATACTTCTGCTTATACGGCGTTAAAAGAGTTTGCGCCAACAGACCCGAACGTAACGATAACGATGCAGGGTAACTATGCCACCGCCTGGGGCAACGGAACAGAAGCCGAAGGCGATTATTCCACCGCTTTTGGTAATTTTACAAAAACAGCGGCGGTGACGTCGTTTAAATATAACGGGATTGAAGCGAAGGTTGTTGAATCGGAAGAAAAGGTTTTGGACGAAGACGGCAAACCGATACCATTAGTAGATCCGGCGACGGGGGAAGTATCTGATACTGAGTTCAAAACTGAAACAAAATATAAAATTGTTGACGCTGACGGTAACAAACTCTATGAGTCCTATTTCGACACCGAAGACGCGGCAATGAAAGAGATTGCGCTTAACGGCACGATCACCGGCGGGTATGGCGCGACTGCTTTTGGTTTACTGTCGGAAGCGAAGGGCGCACATTCTACCGCCTTTGGCGTTCAAACGGTAGCCGAAGGGACCGGCGCTACCGCGTGGGGTCGCTATGCGAAAGCTACAGGCGATTATTCCACGGCCTGGGGATTCAACACAGAAGCAATTAATGATAAGTCCACAGCTTTTGGTGATAACACTATAGCCGGCGGCAAAATCGCTACCGCCTGGGGTAATAAAACAGCAGCCGGAGGCAGAACTTCCACCGCGTTCGGCAGTGAGACAGTAGCGCTGACGGAAGGTGCTACCGCCTGGGGCAACAATACGAAAGCAGGCAAGTGGACATATGCAGGTCACGATGTTTTTATTAAAAAAGAAGGAGATGGACGTTACCACATTATAGATGAATACGGTAATTCGGGTAGTAATGGGTTACCTGGTCAAACTTTTGTAAGCTATGATGCAGCTTATGAGTATATATCATCGCAGGGAACGGTGAAGGGCGTCTATGCAACCGCCTGGGGTAACGGCACGAAAGCCGAAGGCGATTATTCCACTGCCTTTGGCGTTGGAACGGTAGCCAGCGGCAGCGGTGCGACGGCGTGGGGCAACGGCGCGCAAGCCACAGGGGATTACTCTACGGCCATCGGTGCGGTAGGCGTTAATAGTTCATCAGGTGCTGATTCTGCCGTCAATACTAATACAGAAGCACAGGCCGACTATTCAGTGGCGGTATTAGGTGGCATAACTCGAAAACAAGACGATATCAACGCAATCAATTCGGTTGCTCTCGGCGGCGCATACGATGCAAGCCGACCAGATTCCGATTATTTCAAACCTTCCCTGACCAATGCGCCCTATTCGATAGCGTTGTTGGGCGGCGAGACAGCAAGTACTGCGACGAATTCACTGGCAGTTGGATTAGGTTCGGCGACCAAGGGAGCTAATTCGGTAGCGATGCTGGGCGGTGTGACAGAAGAAGATGCGACGAATTCGATCGCATTGGGCGGCGCAGTAGACGTAGAGAACGGTGATGCGTTTGTAAGCAGCACAGTAAACGGTGCTTATTCCGTGGCGATGCTGGGGGGCACGGTTGGTCAGGATGGAGCGGCAGCAGATGCACAGCCGAAGAACGCATTGGCGGTTGGATTAGGTTCCGTAGCCATGGGCACGAATTCAATTGCAATCGGTCGCGGCGGCAAAGATAGCGGTGGCGATATTGTAGGAAGCACGGCGAACGCAGAGAATTCGTTGTTGGCGGTATTAGGCGGTACGACAGAAAGCGCCGCGATGTATTCGCTGGCATTGGGCGGTGCGACATATGGGACGGAAGGAATCTTTGTCAGCAGTGTAGCGGAAGGAAAGAGTTCCCTGGCGGTATTGGGCGGGACAACGAAAGAACCCGCGATTAACTCTCTGGCATTGGGCAGTGCGCAAGAAGAAGATGGTAACCTTGTAGCCAGTGAGACCACCGCTGAGAATTCGATAGCGGTGTTAGGCGGCACGACGGCAAGTGGAGCGACGAATTCAATCGCGTTGGGCGGAGCAGTTGATGCTGATGGCGACTATGTGCCAAAGGGCAAAAATTCAATAGCGGTGTTAGGTGGTACGACAGATTCTAATGCGACGAACTCATTGGCGATCGGTGAAGGGGCAACGACAACTCTGTCTGATTCAATTGCTTTAGGCAGCGGTGCAGTTGCAGACCGGGCGAAGTATGATGAATCGAATAATAAATATACAGCATATTTGGGCGATAAGACGGGCGAAACGAAAAAGGATTCTGCCTGGAGATCGACCGCAAACGCTATTGCGATAGGTAGTGATGATTCAAGTAATCCTGTTACCCGCCAAATCATCGGCGTGGCTGCAGGTACCGAAGACACCGACGCAGTGAACGTGGCGCAGTTGAAAGCAGCTACGTTTGACATGCAGGGGATTACGCGAACCGAAACGGGTACACCCGGCGCAACTGGCTATGTAGCTACCACGACTATTGAGAACAACCTTTCTGTTTCCAGTGACGGAAAAGTAAAATGGGGCAACGGAACAAAAGCCGAAGGCGATTACTCTACAGCCGGGGGTTTCTATACAAAGGCCAACGGTGATTATGCTACGGCGTTTGGGAACGCTGCAAAGGCCAACGGTCAGTATTCTACAGCGTTTGGCAGCAGTTCGATTGCTGCTGGTGATTATTCTACGGCGTTCGGCAGGAGCACAGAGGCCAAAGGTTATAATTCCACAGCGTTTGGCAATTCTACACAGGCCAACGGTCAGGATGCTACGGCGTTTGGCAGCAGTTCGATTGCTGTTGGTGATTATTCTACGGCGTTCGGCAGCTACACACAGGCAGGTAAGTTGACGTATAAAAATGAAAATGGCAGTGAAACTGAAGCGAAAATTGTAGAGTATACTACTGATGAAGGAAATAGAAGATACAAGATTGTTTCTAAGGATGGATTAACTCTTTTATCAAATAATAATGGAGCAGGTTTCTACTATTCTGAGGCTCTTAACGATAGCAACCTGACTAAGCAAGGGGATTATTCTACCGCATTTGGCAGCAGCACGATAGCACTCGGTGATTTTTCCACGGCGTTTGGCAGCAGCACAGAGGCCAACGGTCAGTATTCTACGGCGTTTGGCAGCAGCACAGAGGCCAACGGTCAGTATTCTACGGCGTTTGGCAGCAACACAAAAGCGACAGGTGATAATTCCACTGCATTTGGCAGCAGCACAAAAGCGACAGGATCTAGTTCCACAGCGTTTGGCAGCAGCACAGAGGCCAACGGTCAGTATTCTACGGCGTTTGGCAGCACTACACAGGCCAACGGTGAGTATTCCACAGCGTTTGGCAGCAGTTCGATTGCTTCTGGTTATATTTCTACGGCGTTTGGCAGTAACACACAGGCAGGTAAGCTGACGTATAAAAATGAAGATGGCAGGGAAATTGAAGCGAAAATTGTAGAGTATACTACTGATGAAGGAAATAGAAGATACAAGATTGTTTCCAAGTCTGGAGATGTTGATTTATCAGATGGTTTCGACAATTATTATGATGCTCTTTACGATGGCAACTTGACTAGGCAAGGGGATTATTCTACCGCATTCGGCAGCAGCACGAAGGCACTCGGCGATTACTCCACAGCTTGGGGGTTTAGCGCACAAGCAAATGGCGATTATTCAACAGCGTTTGGCTACGATACAGAGGCAAGCGGTACTGGTGCAACTGCCTGGGGCAGCAGCACGAAGGCACTCGGCACTTATTCAACGGCGTTCGGTAACGGTTCCGTTGCAAATTCATACAATTCCCTGGCAGCGTTGGGCGGCACGACGGGTGATAAGGCAACAAATTCAGTAGCAATTGGCAAAGGCGCAACGGTAGGCGGAGCATATGATTCTGAAAATCAACAAACAGAAGGCGCTAACGCGTTTGCATTTGGAAATGGCGCACAAGCAACCCTGTCTGATTCAGTCGCTTTGGGCAGCGGAGCAGTTGCAAACCGGGCAAAATATAATGCGTCGAACAATGCGTATAAGGCATATTTGAATGAGGATGATAATAATCAAAAAACTGATCCTGCATGGCGTGCAACGCATAACGCCATTGCGGTAGGCGCGTCTGCAACTGACAGCGACACAGCAACGGTCACCCGCCAGATTACCGGCGTGGCAGCAGGCACATATGATACCGATGCTGTGAACGTGGCGCAGTTGAAAGCGGCATCTACCGCATTAACTTCCGGCGGCTTGAAGTTCGGTGCGAACGCTAACGCAGATACTGCTGCGACTTCTGCAGTGGTGACAAATGCATTAGGCAGCACGGTTAATGTAGTTGGCACAGAAGCAGTAAGCGAACACACGTATTCAACAGATAATATTACAACTGAAATATCACAAGACACTGACGGTAACTCAACCATTACGGTTAAGTTTGATGAAAATCCAAGCTTTAGCAGCGTGACTGTTGGCGATACCACGGTTGGAGATGGAACGGTAACACTTGGCAGCACTGCTTCTTTGAGCGCGACGGGTTTAACCGTTGGCAACACGTCCGTGACCGATACAGGCCTTGCAATCTCGGACGGCCCCAGCGTAACGTCAACTGGTATTGATGCGGGCAGCAAGAAGATTACCCGCGTTTTGACCGGTGTAGAAGATACGGATGCTGTAAACGTGGGTCAACTGAATGCGGCTACATCTGGTATAAAGGGAATTACACGTAGTGGAGATGCAACAGACGGATATACCACAACAATAGAAGGTAAACTTTCTGTTTCAAGCAATGGGGCGTTTAGTATTTCCGGTGATAAATTCACCGTAGATTCTGACGGCGCCATCAGCGCAGCCGGCGGAAAATTTAGTGTTAATTCGTCAGGCAGCTTGACTATTGGCAGTGAAACACAGAACACATCTGTATCTGATGCTGGTCTTACAATTACAGATGGCCCCAGTGTAACGACGAGTGGTATTGATGCAGGCGGCAAGAAGATTACCAATGTGCTGAAAGGTGAAGCCGATACGGATGCGGTAAATGTAAAACAGTTGAGTGATGCGCTGCTGACCTATTCATCGACTGGCGCATTAGATACCGGAAAGGGTATGACGATTAACTCTGCTAAGTTAGAAGTTAACGCGGGTGAAGGTCTGACATTTGATACGGAAGAAAACGGATATAAATTAAAAGTTAATGCCGGTGAAGGCCTGACAATTGATCCAGCAAAAGAAAATGCGTTGAAGGTGAACGCAGGCGGCGGTTTGACGACTGATAACGGCGCGTTGAAGGTGAACGCGGGCGAAGGCCTGACAATTGATACGGAAGAAAACGGATATAAATTAAAAGTTGACAAGAGTGCGATTTCGGGCACAATTGCGGAAAACAACACAGGCTTTGTGACAGGCGGGGATGTGCACAGCGCGTTGGCGTTAAAAGCAGATGCAAGCTCTGTTTACACAAAAGAAGAGACCGATACGAAACTGACAGCGAAAGCAAATGCGGCGACTACGTTGGAAGGCTACGGGATCACGGATGCGTATACAATAGATACAGCAGATGCAAAATTTGCAACTTTAACCGGCGCAACGCTGAGTAACGCGACCCTGACTGACGCGACGATCAGTTCCGGCAGTATTGCGGAAGGAGTAACAATTGGCACAGGTGATTCTGCAATTACAGTAGGCAGCTTGAAATCCAGCGTAGCCACTAATGCAAATAACATCAATACATTGACAACAACAGTCAGCGGGCATACTGCTTCTATCAGCGCATTGGATGCAACGGTAAACGATGCCGACACCGGTTTGGTCAAGAAAGTTGGGGACAACACAGCGTCGATTGGCGAAAATGCATTTAATATTAGTTCGTTGCAAGCAACGGTAGGGAATCACACGGAGGCAATCGGTACTATCAATTCTTCGATTACCGATATTAACACTTCCATTACAGCACTGGATACAAATAAGGCAAACGTAGGGCTGGATAATGTTACGGACGCTGGCAAGTCAGTTGTACGCGGACTTGCAAAAGAATCTGTAAAAGTAGTGACAGGCACATATACAACCGTTGACAAAGGAATTGACGGGAATGCGGACGCTTATACGGTAAATGTCACAGCAGATGGCGTCGTCGACAGCAACAATACAGGTCTGGTAACAGGAGGTGCAGTATACTCTGCGTTGCAGGCTTTCAAACCTGACGGAAAGGTTGAAGAAGGCAACGCGAAAGCGGTTTCCGGCGGTACAGTGTACAGTGCTATTGAAACTGCCAAGACTGACGTGAACGCTGAAACAGACACAAAGATTGCAACGGCCAAAACAGATATTACCAGTGACATGGACACGAAGCTTGCATCAAAGGCAAATGCGTCAGACGTTTATACAAAAGCCGAAACCTATTCGCAGGCGGAGGTGGATGCAACGCTTGCTGATTATGTGAAGACTGAGGGAGCAACGCTGACCGGCGCTACACTAACTAACGCAACGCTGAGCAATGCAGCGATTGGTTCCGGCAGCATAGCGGACACAGTGATGCTTGGTGATTCAATTTCCGTTGGAGCTTTGAAGTCAAGTGTAAGCGAAAACACTTCGGCAATCAGTTCATTGAAGTCTACGGTAGGCGATGATAACAGCGGTTTAGTACAAAAAGTAAATACCAATGAATCTTCCATCAAGACATTGCAGGATAAAACGCAGAATATGACCGCCACCGAGGGCGTTACGACGATTGATGGCACGTTAAGCGCAGGAGCAACCACAGTAAGCAGTATGACCGATGGAACGGCAACGCTCAGCGGCGGCGCGTTAACGGGTGTTACAACAATTACTGCAAGCGGCGCAATCAGCGGCGGCAGCCTGAATGTTGGCACGGGTGCAATTAGCGGTGGCATGGCGACGGTAACGGGTCTGACAGTTGGCGAAACAAACGTGACGACGGCACTGACGACGGAGGGCGCAGTAGCAGCGAATAATGCAGGCTTTGTGTCCGGTGGCGCGGTATACAGTGCGTTACAGGCTTTCAAACCTGACGGAAAGGTTGAAGAAGGCGATACCAAAGCGGTTTCCGGCGACACGGTGTACAAAGTGACCAGCGGATTGGATGCACGGATTAAGACGAATGCGGATGCAATCGCCACTAAGGCCGACGCAAGTACAGTGACAGAACTTTCGGGTAAGGTGACTGCCAATGAGGCGGCAATCAAGACGAATGCAGATAACATCACTACGTTAACTGGCAAGGTAACTGCCAACGAAACGGCGATTAAGGCGAACACAGACAACATCACCACGTTAAGCGGCAAGGTGACAGCAAATGAAACGGCAATTAAGACCAATGCGGATAACATTACCACGTTAACTGGAAAGGTAACCGCAAACGAAACGGCAATTAAGACCAATGCGGATAACATTACCACGTTAACTGGAAAGGTAACCGCGAACGAAACGGCGATTGAAACGAATGCGACCAACATCGCAGCCAACAAGACCGCAATTGAAACGAATGCGACGAACATCGCAGCCAACAAGACTGCGATCGAAAAGAACGCCGGTGACATTACAGCTTTAGGTAAAAAGGTAACTGCAAACGAAACCGTGCTTGCCCAAAAGGCAGACAAGGCCAACACACTGAAAGGGTACGGCATTGAAGACGCGTACACGAAAGAGGATTCGGATACGCTGCTGAACAAAAAGGCGGATAAGACGGAGTTTGAAGCGGTGAAGGTTGTTGTTGGCGACGCAAACAGCGGCCTGGTGAAGGATGTCAATGATCTGAAGAACGCTTCCCAGAAGATAACCACGGATGATCAGGGCAATACCAAGGTTGACGGTACGCTGGTGGTGGAAGAAACCATAGTCGTTCAGGGTAAGGACGTCACGGAGAATTTGAGCACGGACGGCAAGGTTGAGGACAACAATCACGGTTACGTGGACGGCGACAAGGTGTATGATTACCTGAACAAAGGCAAGGACGGCGACGGAAAGGTGAAGCTTGCTACGGAAAGCAAGCAGATCGCCATGGGCCAGGGCAGTGAAGCCGGTGGCAGCGAATCCATTGCGATTGGTAACGCAGCGGGCGGACAAAATAATGAAGCTTCCGGCACGCAGAGTATCGCCATCGGCTTTGGCAACAAGGTCACCGGCGATCACAGCGGAGCTATCGGCGACCCCAGCGTTATTAACGGAACGAACTCTTACAGCGTAGGTAATTCCAACACGGTGGCTGCCGGTTCTAATAATGTATTTGTTCTGGGCAATAACGTAAACGTGACAGGCAGCAATACCGTTGTGCTGGGCGGCAGTTCGGACGGAAGCACTATGAATGTGGCCGGCAGCAACTCCGTCGTTTTAGGCGCCGGTTCCGATGGTTCCGAGGACAATGTAGTGTCCGTGGGCGCGGCCGGTAACGAACGCCGCATCACCCATGTGGCCCCCGGCGAGACTGCTACCGATGCAGCTACTGTCGGACAGGTGCAGGATATTGCCCAAGGTGCATACAACAATGCCGTATATCTGAATAACAGAATTAACAAAGTGGACACCCGATTGAACAAGGTAGGTGCAGGAGCGGCAGCCCTGGCGGCCTTGCATCCTCTTGATACGGACGATAAGTTCACCATGGGCCTGGGCTACGGTAATTACCGGAGCGCTAACGCCATGGCGATGGGGATGTTCTACCGCCCGACAGATAAGATGATGATCAGCGTCGGCGGCGCCTTTGGCAATGGCGAGAACATGATCAATGCAGGCATTTCCTTTGCGCTGGATAAGAACAAAGGCTTCAACACCAGCAAGGCGTTGATGGCGAGGAACATCAAAGCGCTGTCTGCTGAGAATGCAGCCATCAAGGAAGAAAATGCGGACATGAAGAAGCAGTTGAATGCGCAAGACGCCAAGCTAACCACGCAGGAAGCGGAGATTCAGGCGTTGAAAGCGGCCCTGGCCCGTCTGGAAGCAAAGATTGGGAAATGACACCGTCAGTTTATTTGGAATTCTAACGTGATAGAACTCCAATTTGGGGTGGAAGAGGTCGCTAGTTCAAATCTAGTCGTTCCGACCAATTAAAAAAAGACGGGAACTCGTATTATTGACGGGTTCCCGAATTTTTTATTTGTGAAGCAATCAATGAAATCAGTATCCTGCTTTCACAGTTTTGCCACTATTAAACAGCATTCTATACAAAAAGGCACTTCCAACTTGGAAGTGCCTCATTTGTTTTCTGTCAATATAAGAAGCTCATGGAATATCTGGCCAGGGAGAAGCCTTTGTGGGTTCCATCCTTGAAAATGAGTACAAGTACCAGTTCGTCATCAGCAACATCGGTTTTGAATTCGATCTGCTTTTCCTTAAGCTCACTGGCAGGCATAATAGAGTAATGCCGGATACCGGAAACTTCAAACTCATAATCCCGGTAATCATCTTTAAGGCTGGACAGAATAAGAACTGTCGGATTTTTCAACAGTGATTCCTCCTTTGCAAAAAACTGCATTATTAATATTATTATAACTGATTCTGTCTGAACAGATTGTGAAAATTTTACAAACAATTGAATATAGCGCCGGTTTTGTAATAATGAGGCAGTCTATTATAATAACCTGATTAAAATCCCCACTTGCATCAATTATGTGGTAAAATAAAATTATGGTTGATATTATTGCGATAAATGAAGGCGGGCTGACACATTTAGCTTCGGGCATGGTGTCCCAATCGGGAATTACGTCAGGCCAATCACCTTCATCATAAAGAAAGAGCAGAGACTTTTAAAGCCTCTACTCATATATTAAGAATCAGGATTTAACGGAGTGAAGAAATAATATCATGAACATAAATACGCTCAATATACTGGCAGACGCAATATCTGAAGTCGGGTCGTGGCATCGGTGGCTTATAAAAGATGACATGGTCCAGATGCAGTTTTGCGATATTATGCTCTATGATGATGCAAAACCGGAAAAAGAAACACATACGACGGATGTGTTAGCGGTTCGTTTTTATGGTCATGTCTTTGCAGTTTTTCTGGATAACCTGGATGAATGTAATTGGTATGAACATTTTCGGGTTGATGGTTCAAAACTCTATCCTGTCGATACATACGATCTGGCCTTTGACGATATAAAAGAAGCTGAGTTATTATTAAACGATTATAAGCATAGAATACCCGTCAAAAACTTTAGTGGTTTGGAAACATTTTCGTCTGCAAAACATCTCCTTTATGCCAGATGTGGCGATGTAGGCTTTATAGTAGGAGGAGACAGAATAGAGGTTGTAGGGAAAAAAGGAAAATATACGGAAGAAGAAATAGAAACAGGTGCCAGGAAATGGTGGGATTATTGGAAAATTTATTGGAAACTGAGACGAACAAAGGACGCATATCCGAAAGATTATGCGTGCGAAATAACGATTCCTGTCAATGGTAATTAACGCCGGGCCTGAACTGTTGAAGAAACTGGCGGGGATAAAATAATAACATACATTTTATATCGAAAAAGGTTGAAACGCAGATTACATTTGAAAACGCAGAATAAAGTTAAGGTGGAAACGAATAGTCGCAGTTTGCAGGTGAAAGATATGTATGAGCTGAAAAATGATGCACTCGATAAAATCTTAGAAAAAGAAGAACCGGAAGGCGTGGAGTTCTTTCTTATGGCGGATGAAAGGCCATATAACGGAATAGAATCACACAAGGCCGCCATTCTTTTTGCAATGCATTTGGTAAATGAAAACGAAAAGCAGACTATAAAAAAAGCGGAAGAACTTTTCGGGAAAGAGTATGCGGATCGACTGCATCTGTTTACCTATGATATCAGCAAAGCGGAAGCAAAAAGCCTCGACCCCAAAGAACTCCTTTTTGTTCCAAAAGTACTGCGTAAAGATTATTACGGAAATAAGGAATACGACAGTGACTGGGTTCCTAACGATGAAAACTTCGGCAAAGAGGTTCCTTACTGGTATGCCTTTCTGGAACCGCCTCATGGAACAGCATACGGACCGGAAGACCTCCGGCGGATCAATGCGTTCTTGTTCCCGGACGGTGCGGACGGCCTGGAAGCGTATGAATGGACAACGGACTGGTCGGATGTTTTTGATGACGGCCATGAATGGTGGGGCGCATCGTGCTGGAGCGTATACGACGGCCGCAGGGACCGGTATGTCGTATTATTGGCTTCGGCAACAGACTGATATATTCCTGTTTGTGGTGAAAAATAAGAAAAATCAAGTTACGCCTTACTGGAGGTAACTATAATGAGTAAGGGAAATAGATCGATTCGATAAGGATATTCCTATAAAACCGAGGTAATAAAAGCCCCGGTTCTTTTTTTTGCGGCTGTTTTGATATTTTGATATAATGAATAAAACTTTGAGAAAAGAGGAATAAGAGATGGAACGAAAATCTGCCAAAACAGGCAATGTTAAAAAGATCACAATCGAAATCGACACGGAATTTATCCCGGCAGTGTCCCTTTTAAAATTAGCCGGCGTTGTGGAAAGCGGTGGCCAGGCTTCGTATGAGATAGAACAGGGACGGGTGACCATGGATGGTGTCCTGTTAACCGAAAAAAGGAAAAAAGTAAGGCCGGGCAGTACCGTCGTCCTAGATAACCGGTTTGCAATTTATGTCAGCCGGAAAGAATGATAAATCAGTTACCGGTTACTCATTTTAGGATAAACCCATTAAAAAAAATATAAATAACTGAACCCAAAACCTTCGCATTTCATTTTACCCACGGTGTTGGTATCACATTGCAAAACAATATTTATCGTAAAGCCGTAGCATTTTCAACGTATTTTTGCTATAATAGAAAAACTGGTTAATAAAACGATTTTAGGGAATCCACTTGTTCATTCTGTATTCCGGAAAATAAAAACCCGGTTCAGCCGGGGGAAAGGATCGGTCCGGCCGCCAATCCCAGGACCGGATCATACATGTTGCTATGATTCGTACTTTAAATCTGACCTGTTCCCGCTGCGGAAAGGAAATCAGCGCCCAGGGTCATTTACATTATCAGGACGATTTTTCAGTACAAAGCTTTCAGGATATCAAGCTGGTCTGCGATCAGTGTATCGCAGACTGGAAAAACAAATGGCAGATCGCTGACGCGAAATTTGAGGAGCACAATTATGTGCTTTCCGTAACCATCACTCTGCAGGACGGCACTGTGTATAAAAACATGGACTGCACTCCCATTGAGGATACAGAGTCGGTCATCACCGGGGAAGATATTCCGCCGGAAGCACAGCATGAACTGTATAAATACTATGTGGCCTTCGCAGAGGAAAAAGAGTCCCAGCAGCTGAAGGATTGCTTCTTTGAGAAGCTGGAAGAAAATAAATTTTCGGCGGATATTACCACCAATGGCGGCGAGCATTATGAAAAACTTCTTTTTTCTGTGGAAGAGGGCTATCTGAAAACGGAGCAGGATGTACCGGACTATATTATGGACGGCCTGGTGAATGCTTATAAATCCTACCTGGCCCAGGAACAGATGCTTTCCATGTCCACCCAGCCCGCGCCCCGTCCGCCCCAGCGCCGCGCCATGCCGGAAAGCCAGTGGAACACCGGCGGCGGTTTCGGGCGGAACAACAAAAATCCATTTGGGGATTTTTAAAAGGAATTAATAAGGTATAGAAAAATAATTGCATCAGGAGATACCATGAGTGAAGAATTGAAAGAAAAAATTGAAAAGCGGCGAACCTTTGCCATCATCTCGCATCCGGACGCCGGTAAAACCACATTGACGGAAAAGCTGCTTCTGTACGGCGGCGCCATCCACCTGGCCGGCAGCGTCAAGGCAAGGAAAGCAAATAAACACGCGGTCTCCGACTGGATGGAAATTGAAAAGCAGCGTGGTATCTCTGTAACTTCATCTGTATTGCAGTTTGATTACCAGGGCTACCGCGTCAATATTCTGGACACCCCGGGCCATCAGGACTTCTCCGAAGACACCTACCGGACCCTCATGGCGGCGGACAGCGCCGTCATGCTTATCGACGCGGCAAAAGGCGTGGAACCCCAGACGAAGAAACTGTTCTGGGTATGCCATCGCCGCCACCTGCCCATTTTTACATTTATCAACAAACTGGACCGCTTTGGCCGGGAACCCCTTGATCTGATGGAAGAAGTGGAAAAAATTTTACAGATCAAAGTATATCCCATTACCTGGCCCGTCGGGCTGGACGGAAAATACAAAGGCGTGTACAACCGCCTGACCAAAGAAGTCTCCCTGTTTAAAACCGACGCCAGCCACGGCAGCAAACAGTTGGAAGAATTTTCTGCAGACATCAACGATCCCCGTATCAGGGAAATGATAGGGAATGAACTGTTCGAGGCCCTGTTGGGTGATATCGAGCTGCTGGATATGGCAGGAGAAGAATTTAATATTGAAGATGTGTTAAAGGGCGAACTGACACCCATGTTTTTCGGCAGCGCCATGACCAACTTCGGTGTTCAGGAATTTCTGGAAAAATTTCTGGAAATGTCTCCGCAACCTCAGCCCCGCACCTTGTTGAACGGCGACATGATCCAGCCGGACAATCCGCTGTTCAGCGCTTTCGTCTTTAAGATCCAGGCCAATATGAACCCGGCCCACCGGGACCGGATCGCTTTTATGCGCATCTGCTCCGGTGAATTTGATAAAGGCATGACGGTTTATCATGCCCAGACCGGCAAGCCTGTGAAGCTGGCCCAGCCCCAGCAGTTCCTGGCTCAGGAACGCACCATAGTGGAAAAAGCGTACCCCGGCGACATCATCGGCCTGTTCGATCCCGGTATCTTCGGCATCGGGGACAGCCTCAGCGACGAAAAGCTGAAACTTCGTTTTGAAGATTTCCCTGTGTTCCCCCCGGAAATTTTTGCCCGGGTACAGCCGAAGGATTCCTTAAAGCGCAAACAGTTTGAAAAAGGCGTCATGCAGTTGTCCCAGGAAGGGGCCATCCAGGTCTTTCTGCAAAAGCATGTGGGACTGGAAAGCTTTATTGTAGGCGTGGTAGGCCAGCTGCAGCTGGAAGTGCTGGAATACCGCTTAAAGAACGAATACAACGCCCAGCTTGTCATGACCCAGCTTCCTTTCACCGTAGCCCGGTGGGTCTACGCAGATAAACCAGAAGACATTGAAAAGCTGCGTGGCCTGGACAACGGCATGCTGGTCTACGACAAAAAAGACCGGCCGGTAATTTTGGTCAACAATGAATGGGCCCTGAACTGGATTTTACAGCGGAACCCGGGACTGGAATTTTTATCGGTACCTTCCGACAAGGCACGGGTGTAAGGGGACCATACAGAGTCAAATATAGAATGCAAGACGCAGATTATTTTCAAATTTTGAAAGGCACCGTCAGTGTGCAGAGGAATTAACGATTAGTTCCTTAAGGATTTTCCTGCAACAGAAGGTTAGTGAAACGTGAAAGAGATTGCGACGATTTTAGGCGTTCCAGTAAATCCGTATACCATGGATGAGGCAGTGGAGAAACTGACTAAGGATACGCTTGCGAAAAAAATAAATTTTGTAGTGACCGCCAATGCGGAAATCATTATGATGGCCCAGCAGGATGCGGATTATAAAAAGCTTCTGCTGGAAAAAACGGATATGATCCTGCCGGATGGCGCCGGTACCGTATGGGCCGGCAATTATCTGGGGTATACCATTCCGGAGCGGGTGGCAGGGTACGACCTGTACCTGCGCCTTCTGGAAGAAGCCTCGAAGAAAGAGATCCCCGTTTTCTTTTTCGGCGGCAAACCGGGCATTGCGGAAGAAGCTGCAGCTGAAGGGAAACGCCGCTGGCCCGGATTGAAGGTGGCCGGCTGCCGGAACGGATATTTTTCGGCCGAAGAAGAACCTGCTATCATCGAAGAAATCAACCGCAGCGGTGCCGCCATGCTGTTTGCCGCCTTAGGGGCGCCCAAGCAGGAAAAATGGCTGTGCAAGTATTCAGACTTGCTGAAGCCCTGCCTGCGAATGGGCATCGGCGGCAGTTTTGACGTACTGGCAGGTAAGGTGCAACGGGCGCCGAAATGGATGCAGGACGCGAAACTGGAATGGTTCTACCGTCTGGTAAAACAGCCCAGCCGGTTCGGGCGCATGCTTGCGCTGCCGAAATTTGTTATGGCAGTACGAAAAGAAAAGAAGTAATACGTCAGTAAAAGAAGTAATACAATATATAGTCGATTTATATAGACAAACAACAAATTGTGTATTATAATGTTTTAGTTAATGGTCACCACGATGTTAAAACAGGTTCTGCAATATTTTTCCCGGCAGGATTTTCAGCGTGATCCAGTCAAAGCAATCCAACAGTTATCTGTTTCCGGTTATAATTAAGAGAAGGGAGGCCACCATGCGTATTGTCAAACAGGGATATCCTTTTATTTTTGCCGCGTTGCTGCTGGCAGTGATCGCGTTTGCGGTATTTGGAATCCGTATTGCAGTAATCCCGCTGGTGCTGGCCTGCTATTTCGCTTATTTTTTCCGTAATCCGGAACGTATCGTAGAAGAAAACAAGAACCTGCTGTATTCTCCGGCCGACGGTACGGTCATGGGTGTGACAGAAGTTTTTGACGACGAGTTCTTAAACGCCAATGCCAAAAAGGTAACGATTTTCCTGTCGGTTTTTAATGTCCACGTAAACCGCAGCCCTGCGGAAGGAACCATTAAATACCAGCGGTACACAGTAGGTCATTTTCTTCCTGCTTTTAATAAAAATGCAGCCTTTGAAAACGAACGCTTCGCCATGGGCATTGAGAATGGCCGGATGAAAATGCTGGTCATCCAGATTGCCGGCATTTTGGCCCGCCGTATCGATAACTGGGTGAACCTGGGGAACCATCTGGACCAGGGCGAAGTATACGGCATGATCAAATTCGGTTCCTGCACGGAACTGATAGTGCCTGCGGATGTAGAAATCCTCTGCAAAAAAGGGGATAAGGTAAAAGGCGGCATTACCGTATTAGGGAGGGTTAAAGCGTGAATTATAAACGCATCGTTCCTAACACCATCAGCGGTATCAGTCTGGTGTTAGGAGTTTTTTCTATTTTCTATACCCAGGAGCAAAATTATTTCATGGCAGCCATCTGCATCATCCTTTCTGTGGTGGCTGATTCCCTGGACGGAAGGGCAGCCCGCGCGCTGGGAGTTTCAGGTCCCTTCGGGGTGGAAATGGATTCCCTTTGCGACCTGGGCGCTTTCGGCGTAGCGCCTGCCATTCTAATTTACCAGTTTGCCTTGACAGACCTGGGCTGGTGGGGTAAAATAATCGCTGGATTGTACGCTTTCTTCGGCTGCATGCGGCTGGCCCGTTTTAACGTAAATACCTCGGTGGTGCATGGTTACTTTCAGGGTATGCCTATCCCGGCCGGCGCCTGCTGTATTGCTACCTACGTGCTTTCCGGATTTCAGTTCACGCCTTTTGTTTCGGGCATCATGACGCTGGCTGTCGCTCTCATTCTGTACAGCAATGTGAAATTCCCGGACTTTAAAGGAAAAGGGAATCCCATGTACCGCTATCCTGTGATCCTTGCGGTATTGATCGGCGGATATCTTCTGGCGCAACGGCCTTCCGCCTGGCCTTTCGTAGGCATGTTTACTTATTTTATCGCCGGAGTAATAAACGCAGTGTACTGTGCTCTGTTTGTAAAAGAACAGAGTTGAATATAAATCGCAGTAAATCGGGGAGGTCCAACTCATTTACTGCTGCAGCGATTTCTGTTTTAAACGCTGTTACAAAATGATCTGATGGTGTATTGCAAATCGTCCGATCATACATGAACAGTCCCAGCATAAAAGAAAGGGAAAGGTGCATAGGTCCAAATGCATTTCAATTTTGATGTGGTAATGATACCACTGCAGCTGATCATCGTATTTTTTACCATTTATTATTTTGTGGTTTCCTGGTTCGGCCTGTTCGGGAAAATGAAGGAAACAAAACAGTTTCCGGAAAAAAGTACTTTCGCGCTGATCGTCTGCGCTCACAACGAACAGCAGGTCATCGCCCAGCTGGTAGAAAACCTGAAGCAGCTGAATTACTCGGAAAAGCTGTACGACATTTTTGTAGTGGCCGACAACTGCGTGGATAAAACCGCGGAAGTTGCCCGCAATGCGGGGGCTATCGTTTATGAACGGTTCAGTGAAACAGGGAAGGGCAAAGGGTTTGCCATGGACTGGATGTTTCAGCGCCTCTTCGGACTGGAACGGCAGTACGACGCAGTCTGCATATTCGATGCAGACAACCTGGTCCATCCGGATTTCCTGAAGATCATGAACAACCATCTGTGCAGCGGGGAACGCCTGGTCCAGGGTTATCTGGATTCCAAGAATCCCGAAGACACCTGGGTATCCGGTATGTTTGCCATTTCCTTCTGGATCGTAAACCATATCTGGCATCTGGCAAAATACAACATCGGCCTGTCCTGCGTACTGGGCGGAACCGGCATGTGCATCGATACCAAACTGCTGAAACAGTATGGCTGGGGCGCAACCTGCCTGACAGAGGACATGGAATTTACCATGAAGGCCCTGATGGAAAATATTCCTACCACCTGGGCTCACGACGCCGTTATTTACGACGAAAAGCCCCTGACCTTCAAAGCTGCCTGGAACCAGAGAAAGCGCTGGGCTCAGGGACACTTCGACGTGGCCAACCGCTACATTCCCAAAATGTTGTGGAAGGGCATTACCGAACGCAATATCGTAGTGCTGGACGGCATGATCAATTTAATTCAGCCATATTTTCTGCTCGTCTCTACATTTTTTGTTATCTGCACTTACATTTACAACCTGGTTCCTTTCTACACCAACATTCTGTATGAAGTCATGCCCATCCAGGTATGGCAGATCATCGGTGTAGGCCAGTACATTTTCCCGGTAGCTGTCCTCTGGAAGATTCGCGCTTCCTTTAAATCTTGGCTCTACCTGCTGGCATATCCTATCTTCATTTACAGTTGGATCCCCATCGTTATGCTGGGCTTCCTGCACCGGAACGAACACGAATGGTGCCACACCCTCCACACCCGCAGCATCAGCTTCAGCGATGTGATTATTCCTGAAGACGTGGTACAGATGGGGCCGAAACAAGTGGCTTTCAGAAAAAAATAATTGCAATGAAAATCCCTCTCGACTGGAAACAGAAGAGAGGGTTATTTTTATGTTGAGATATATTGAAGTTTATCTGATTTAGCATTCAGCCGTCAATTCCTTTAACGCAGCAACCAATTTCTGAACGGATTCTTCTTTTGTGGCCCAGCTGGTTACAAAACGTACGACCGTTTTGTCCGGTGAATTTTTTTCCCAGAAGCGATAGACTATATTTCGTTCCGTCAGTTTTTCCAGAATGCTGTCCGGCAGCTCCACAAACTGCTGGTTAGTGGGAGAGTCGATGTATAATTTCAGGCCGGCTTCGGCAAAACCCTGACGGAGGACCTGCGCCAGTTTAATTGCGTGTTCTCCAATTTTGTAATAAAGACCGTCGGTAAACAATGTATCAAACTGGATACCAAGGATATGTCCTTTGGCCAGCAGCGCACCATGCTGCTTTACCCGGGTCACAAAATATTTCGGCATATTTTTCCGGGTAAACACTACCGCTTCCCCGAAAAAGGCGCCGCATTTGGTGCCGCCGATATAAAACACATCGCAGAGGCTGGCAACGTCTTCCAAAGTCACATCTGTACCCGGCGCCATAAGCCCATAGGCCAGGCGGGCGCCATCCAGATACAGAGGCATTTTATACCTGCGGCAGACTGTTGCAATATCTTCCAGCTCTTTTTTGGTGTACAGGGTTCCGTATTCTGTAGGATGGGAAATATACACCATACCGGGAAACACCATATGCTCATGGTTGCCGTCCTGCCAGAAATTGCTGGCAAAAGCCTCCAGTTCGGATGCGAAAATTTTTCCCTCATGCTGTGGAATCTCCAACACTTTATGCCCGGTAAATTCAATAGCTCCGGCTTCGTGGCTGTTCACATGGCCTGTCTTGGCAGAGACTACCCCTTCATAAGGAGCCAGCATCGTATCGATAACAACCTGGTTCGCCTGCGTTCCGCCCACTAAAAAGAAAACTTCTGCATTGGGGCAGCCGCATTCCTTTTTTATTTTATCTGCCGCTGAAGCGCAGTATTGGTCGCAGCAGTAACCGGAATTCTGTTCCAGATTAATTTCCGCCAGCCGTTTTAAAATCAGGGGATGGGCGCCTTCGCTGTAATCGTTTTCCAAAGCGATGCGGCTGTTCTTTTCCAAAGTATCCATAGGATATTTCTCCTTTGCGTGTTTAATAAATTGAAGTTTGTGTGTGCCTAAAATTATGCGGCATGGAAAAGGCGTGAGCAAACCGTCGGAGGCGATTGCGTGATTCCATGAGATGAAATTCGCCGTTGTGGCGAGACTGTCTGAGGGACGCAGTCCCGAGTTTCGAAGCCACAGGCGAATGAGTCCATGAAATAGCAATCGGTGACGGGTTTGCGATGCCTTTGCCTGACAGCATAACTTTGGCATATAAATTCTGATTTAATTTTACCGCAAAAAAGATATTTCGAAAAGAGATACGCATAACTGAAAGATAATTGAAAAAAATCTACATAACAACTAACGTTTAAAGCAGGAATATGATAAAATAAATTTCAGGAAGTTTATGCTTTTTTAAAGCTTGTCAGCAACTTTTACCACATGAATCAATTCGTTTAAATTCGAGGAAACTTATAACATGAAAATTATTTTGGCATCCGGTTCCCCCCGCCGCTATGATTTACTAAGGCAAATGGGCTGGGATGTAAAAGTTCATTCGCTTCCCTTTGCAGAAGTTGAAACCATTAACGACGCAAAAGCGCAGTTTGAAAATCTGCGAAAACAGTTTCTTCTTCCAAGGCAGGGCAGCCATATTTTTTCAGAAAAAGATTTGGCCCTTCTTTCTCCATATCAAAACGCTGATCTGGTCTGTGCTTATAATGCATTAGGGAAGGGAAAGGCAACTGCGCTGGAAAGCGGAACAGAAACTCCCGTAGTCTCAGCGGATACGATCGTAGTACTTGAAAACATTATTTTAGGAAAACCGTCGGACAAAGCCGATGCAAGGCGCATGCTTGCGATGCTGTCAGGCAAGTCCCATCAGGTTAAGACCGCTGTGGCGGTACGGTATCTGGATAAAACTTTATTACAGGTGGTAACCACTGAAGTACACTTCCGCATACTTACTGCGCCTGAAATTGAATGGTATGCGGGCACCGGGGAACCTATGGATAAGGCGGGTGCCTACGGCATTCAGGGCAAGGGTGCCGTCCTGGTGGAAAAAATTGAAGGCAGTTACGATAACGTGGTAGGCCTTCCCCTGACGACCGTTTACGAAATGTTCCGCCGGTTAAATGTGCCGGTGTGACCCAATAACAGCAAAAATCTTGTTAAATATTTTAAAAGACTGAATTATATGGTTCAGTCTTTTTCTTTTTGCCCCACAGTATGATATAATAATTATAATAATAAATGTATATTTTCCATCAGTGAAATACAGGTTTTGTTGAAAATGGGAAGCTGTATCATGTTAAAAAAATCATCGGTATCGTACTGGTCGTAATCGGTGCAGGCCTCGGTTTTTTACTGTTCCGGGACGACGGAGACAAAGTGAAAGCGTCCATGATGAAAGATGCGGTATATGTAGAAAACGGGAAAGTCCTGCCGGCTAACGAGGGCAAGGTGGTTATCGTACCCGGCAAGCCCGTAATGCTGGAGCGGGCAGTAGACAAAGACCTGAATCTGGCTTTTAATACGCCTTTTATCAAACGCCATCTGCAAATTTATAAAAACGTGGGAAGCGCCAGCGAGAGAAAAATGCGCTGGACTACTCCTACCTCTGTCAAACGGGGCAATGTAAAAATTTCCAATAACACAAACTTTTACGGAAGCCTTAAGATCGGTGATTTTATCATTGGCGGCACTTTCCTTGCCAATTTGGGAACCAGCCCCTTTACTAACTTTTCCGAATCGGCGGCCCGCCGCCTGGGTTTCAAAATACAGAACGACGCCGGGAACCAGTATCTGACGGAAGCCCTGGTTAAAGACCTGGACAGTTTTACGTATGAAGGACGGATCCGCATCCGTTACGATTATCTTGACATGAACAAAGTGGGGGAGAAAACCTTTGTGGGTATCCAGAAAGGAAACAGGCTGCTCTTTAAAGACGATACCTTTACCGGTGAAATCCATGACGGCATCCTTGTTAAGGACAGGGTATTACAAAACAGCGGCAGCAACTCTACCGCGGGAAATATTTTCGGATATTTCTGCTGCGCCCTTATGATAGCAGGAGGCGCATATCTCGTTGTAAGATCGGATTAACGGGACTTAAAAAACCGCGGATTCATTCATCGACACGCTTATCTGTTTTTTTTGCGGATGACTTCGTTACTGTCTCAGTCAAGGCATAAGCGACCGTTAAGGCGCTGAAGCGCCAAGCGTCTGCTTATCGACACAGCACAGCTTACGATTTAAATGAACTTTAATCAGCCATAACTGTAAATATTTTGATTTGAAATTTTGGAAAGGGGCGAGACGCCATGGATGAAAACCGAAAGAAAAAGAATCCCCTTCGTATTTTCTGCAAGAACTGCGGCGCTCCCGCAGGCTTTGACATTATCCGGCAGACTTACAGCTGTCCTAACTGCGGGCAGGTTTCCGGCATCCAGGAAGTGGAACGGAGGATGAGCCAGTGGCGATCCCTGAACAAAAAAAATCTTAAAGCCCATTCCGCTGGTCAGACTTTGGAAGAACATTCCTGTCCCACCTGCGGGGCCCAGGTTGTTTTCAAAGCAGGAGAGGCCTCCGGTACCTGCGACTTCTGCGGCAGCAAGCTGATCCGGAAAGACCTGATCAGACCGGAACAAATGCCGGAACTGATCATTCCTTTCTTCATCACGCCGGAAGAAGCCAAAAAGCGGATGCTGGAGTGGGCCCATGAAAATGAAAAAACGCCGGAAGGCCAGGCTGTCCTTTCCAACATGGATAAATTCAAAGGCTACTACCTGCCTTACCAGCTGGCCCGGGGACCTGTATGCGCCAGTGTGTTCCGGGACGAAACCGACCGTAAATATTACTGCGACGGGTATCTGGACGGCACGGCTGTCAATACCTCCAAACAGTTGGACAACCTTACGCTAAACGCCATGGAGCCCTTCGACTGGTCGGAAGCCCGACCCTTTGAATACGGGTATATCGCCGGACAGAATGTAAAGCTGTCCGATATTTCCGATGCCCAGACGGAAAAACGGATCCTGGAGGAAGTGGAAGAAGATTTCCTGCCGGAAGTGGAGCGGGTCATGCAGACCAGCGGCGTAGACATCCGGTTACAATCCGGCAACCTGCTGACCATGCCCGTACTGCTGCCTGTTTATTTTATCAAAACAAAAAATCTCACCGCTGCCATGAACGGGCAGACGGGACGCATCGCCGTTTCCACCGGCCGGGAGAAAAAATCCCGTCCCTGGATTTTGCAGTGGTTTCTGTACACTCTCGGCACCTTCCTCCTGTTAACATTTATTTTCGGGAATGCATGGATGGGCCTGTTTATCACTTCCGTACCCTTTATCGTTTACGGAGTTTTATTTTCACAACGGAGCGGCCAGCTGGTGCGTCCCATTGTCTTAAAAACGGAGGCGGCCAAAGCGGAGCGCAAAGGCAACGACCTTTCCATAGAGGAAGGGGAAGAAGTTCTGGAAAATCCCTACGATAACACGCCGGTCTTCCGGGAACGGAACGACGAAGGCCAGCTTGTGCCGGTGCACCTGCGTTTTTATCCTTTGGGCCGCATGATTTCCATTTTCATAAATACGTTTGTTACCGTTTTTTTGCCCGCCATCATTGCTGCCTTTTTACGTTGGGCAACCATGAAAGAAGGGGAAAAGTTTTTGGATGGCTTTGCGCCCCAGTACGGCGGCGCCTGGTACTGTATCGCCTTCATCATTGCTCTGTTGTACCTGTCCAAAGGCCTTCGCATGGACGCTTTTGATCATCCTTACATTTATGAAATTCTGGAAAACGGCAAAGAAAAATTGGTAGGCGACAGCGATTCCCGTAAACTTACCGTACTTTCCATGTTCGGCATAGGGGTAAAAGACAAAAACGGAGAAAGTTGGGGACTGATTAAGACCCTGCGGATGATGGGCAGCGAAGGCCTGCTTTTTGCCGGCTTATTTCTGTTCATTTTGCTGGGCAGCGTGGCGGCGATTATCGGTTAAAAGCGGTAAACAATTTTTTACCATTCTGTCAAAACATACCTGCCATAGTTTCCTTAACACCGTAAATAATGATCTGTTATTGAAAAAGGAGTTTGCACGATGAATTCTTTACGAAAAACAATAACTGCATTTACACTGTGTACAGTACTGCTGTGCCTTTTCTCTTTCCCCTCCTTTGCGGAAGTGCGCCGCGTGCCTGCCGATGCGATAGTCGAACAGGGACTTACGGCCATGACGGTAGACGCAGAAGGGGCGGAAGATTTCCGTTACGCAGGCCAGAAAGATAAGATGCATACCTATGTGGGAAAAATCAAACCGGAAAGCAAACTGAAATTAGTGATCCGGGGCTCCCTTAAAAATGAAAAAGAACTGCCCATTACCGGCCGTTCCCTATTGGTACGCATGCAGGTGGTTGCCAAAAAAGGAGATACGGTCCTTAAGACGCAAAACTTCCGTAAAGAAAATGTGAGCAACCTGTACCTGAACTACACGGTACCCAAAGACGCGGATACACTGGAGGTCATCGAAAGTTTTGTACTGACCAACAAAAGCCAGGAAAGCAAATTCAACCAGAAGGTCACCACCCTCAACAAACTGATCCTGTCCACGAAGGATGAAGTTCTGGCAGCCGCTTTGGGAAACCAGGGAAAGAATAACGATCCGGAAAACAAGGACAAATCTGACCCGAACGATAAAAAAGAAAAAGGCGACAAAAAAGACCCCATCAATGCAGAGAAGAATACAGGCAGCGCCGATAAAAATAAAAGTAACGGAAACAGCGGAAAGGAACCCGAAATAAATCCGGAGGCAGAAGCAAACCAGCGTCTCACGCGCATTGTGTCCGGCAGCGCGTTTCTCATTTTGCTGGCAGCCGTAGGGGGCCATTTCTTCCTGAAGAACCGGAAGAGCAACCAGATCGCAGCGGAAAGAAAAGAGCGTAAGGAACGGCTGCGGCTGCAGGCCATTGAACGGCAGAAACAGCTTCCGCAAAACAATGTAACGGAAGAAGCGGATCCATACGGCCTGCAGGAAGAATTGCCGGAAGAGACGCCATCAGCAGATGGGCCCCAACAGGAAACGTTGCCTCAGGATGACCAGCAAAATATTCCCCAGGCAGGCGGGTTGAACCCGGCAACAGCGGCTGCAACCGAAACGCCGGAGCCACGTTTCTGCCAGAACTGCGGCGCGCCCCTGAAACCCAACAGCCGGTTCTGCGAAAACTGCGGCAACAAAGTTTGAATAAATTTTTTTGACAAAACTCTATATAGTTAGCGATGCAAATAATTACGAAAAAATAAATTTTTACAAAATGCAAAATGTTTTTCTGTAACGCAAAATGCAAAGAGTAAAGTTGCTAATTTAACCACGAGGAGGGCGTACGTCATGAAAAAAATGTCACAGCTCCTGTTGGCCGTTTTATGTATTGCTTTTTATGTGTTCGCTGGAACAAAACCGGCAACCGCCGCCCCTGCCATCAGCAGGGAGACCTATCAGAACAGACAGGCCCAGGCTTCCGGTGATATAAAGCAATGGCCCATTGCCCAAATGTACCATAATAACGGGGAAGAATGGCCGCCGGTCCCGGGAAAATACGTACGGACAAATGCAAACGGACTGGTAAATGCCTATATAAACCTGACCCTGCTGCCGGACCAGTGGCCGGTGATCAACCTCCATGCCTGCGACTATGACGGCCCCAACAATGAACATGGATGGGAAGCCCTGGATACCAATCCCGGCGTCTGGCTGGGAGGAACCATTACGCCTGCCCAGATGGGTCTGGCGCCCCGTTTCGTCATCGGCGGAAAGACCGTCGGCATGTACCGGGGCAACGGCGTCCGGGAAGCACTTAGCTATGAGACAATTTCCAGACTGTTGGGCAGCGTTACGTCCTTAAAGGACAGAATCATTATTGATTTCCGGGGCGAAAACCCCAAAGGTCTTCCGGATATCCGGGGCGAATATGTACTGAGCAAAAATGACCGGCCTTTTGCCGACGAATATTCTGTTTACGCTATGCTGGAATTTTTGCCTCGAAATGAAACAAAAACCGATTTTTTTGATAAAACCCTGCAGATTAAACCGGAAGCTTTAACAGGCAGCAACGCAGCCCCATACCGTCATTGGATCGGTGACTTCGGTTACGCTGTAAAAGTTTACCAGAACGGGTCGCTGCTCCGCACGTTTATTGTGCCGAAAGATTTAAGCGCCGTGTACCGTTTTGACAGCAACGGAAACAACGTTATGATCTACAACATCGACGGAAGCAAGGGATAAGTTTGTAACAGAAAACCACAAAGGGAGGGAACCCGAAATGAAAAAAGTCTGGCAAATTCTTTTATGCGCAAGTCTTTTTATGACAATGATTTTCAGCAGCATGTCGGCCTTTGCAGAACCGAAAGCCATTGATGACTGGCAGCCTGCGGAAGGCCTGTATTTGCGTAAAAACGCCAACGGCATTCCCAACGGGCGGATCGATGTCATTATCATAAAAGATTTCTATATGAATCCGTCCGTTCTTGTGGGCGTGGAAAGCCGCAACTATACCGGCAACAGTCACGAAGGATCGGACATGGCCCCGCGGATTTATATAGCCGGTACCATGGATGCTTCCCAGGTCGTGCTGACTAAGGGTTACAGCGACAAGCGGAACCCCGCGCCGGATCCCCGGATACTTCCGCCTATGACCTGCGTGGTATATAACGCAACGGTCAATAATAAATCCATTACATTAACGCCACAGTATTTTGACGGGGCGAAGACCAAAGCCATGCGAACCGATCCGGACCTGGCGGGGACTTATGTATGGCAAGGCGATTATGCTTCGCCTTCTGCCTTTATGGCCATGGCCTGGGTGCGTCAGCAGAATCCGCAGCTGACCGGACTGGAACCGGGGGTGGATTACCGTTTTGAAGATAATTTTGTAGGAGACGGCATAGAGAAAAATTATCCCGGCATCGGCGCTATCAAACCGTCTTATGAATTAAAAGCTTATGACGGCAACAGGTTGATTATGGCTTTTCTGGTAAGCCAGGATTTCAAACAGATTTACAGAATTAAACCCGATGGCGATGCGCTGCTGATCTACAACAGCGAAGGCGGGGTAGGGTGAATGAATTATTAAGGTTTCGGCAGGCAAGCCTGCGACTTTCTTCTGTAACAAAATAAATAAATGAAATTTACCGACGAGGAGGGAAAAAATGAAGACAAAAAAATTATTTGCACTTACAATCGCCCTGGCGGCAGCGCTCAGCCTTACAGGATGCGGCGGAGGAGGCGGTGAAAAGAAAGCCGAGCTTCCTAAAAAATCCGTACCTCCGATTGTGGAAATGGTACAAAAAGAAGGCGTCGAGCTCAAAAATCAAAATGTCAGCATCAAAGCCCTCAAGCTGGAGAGCGATGTGAAAGCATTGTCCACCGGCGCCTACATGCCCCAGATGTGTTATATGGACGGCGCGTTCTACGCCATTGCAAAAAATAAAGATATGATGAAGCTCGTTCTCAAAGATAAAAAGCTTGTGGTTGGCCAGCCCTCCCTGGCAAAGAACGTCAGCTTCCTCACCGGCGTTGCAGGGGACCGCTTATTCTTCCGCCAGCAAGCGCAAGGCAAGATCCGCACCCACGGGCTGGAAAAAGACAAGGACATCGGAGAGATTTACGCCAATTTAGGTTATTTGACGCCTACCACCGATAAAAACAACGCGCTTACCTGGACGAACAGCGGCGCTTTCCTAAAAACACAGGCTAAATCGGATGGAACTTTCCCTGTGCCCAATGTGAAACAGGCAGGCGGATACCTGCCTCAGAACGATCCCTATATCACCTGCGGCTGGTTCAGCGTACACGGCAACCGCGCTCTGGTCAAAGGAAGCCTTAAGAGCGATGCCCCCAACACCATATATATTCGCGAGCACGAACTGGATATGCGCCAGATCAAAGCCTATGGTCCCAACAAAGATTTTAATTTCGGCAGCTTTTACCTGACGGACGACTATATGGTGCATGCTCGTTCGAACAGCAAAGGTCTGGACATTTATTCCCGCAAGGATGCTAAGCTCTTGGCGAATTTCACGCCTAAGGAATTAGGCATTAACTCCACCTATGGCTGCCAGATTGACGGAAACACCATCGCACTGCTGGACCACTGGACCGGCAATCCTAAACTCGTGTTGATTGCGTTCAAATGACGACAACCAAGCTATCAGTAATTACACTGGTAAGCGACTGATCCATTATCATTTTTATGGCAAATAGAAATACAGAGAACTGTTTTGGGCAGGAAGAGACATAATGAGCCATTGCACGCTTAAGCTGAAATTGTAATGGGGGGTGTTTTTCATGGGATTTTTCAGCAATTTATTCGGAAGCAAGAAAGAAGAAAAGAAACCGGAAGAAAAACGGATCTGCCCGGTCTGCGGTAACAACTTTACCGGCAGAGGCATGGATGTTCACGACGGCGTCATCTGCCTGGACTGCTGGGAACTGGTGATGGATGACTTTGAGATGGGCAGAATGGACGACGACAAAGAATTGTACATTGCCCCCATCAAAGCAGCCGTACTTGCCAAAAAAGGAGAACTGGCCGCAGACAAAGCAGCCAAAGCGAAAAAGCCGGAAGCCTGCCCCATCTGCGGCGGCAAAATGCCCGGCTTCCTGACGCCGGAAGTGAAAGACGGCTACATCTGCGACGAATGTTTCAGCAAATTTAACCGGTTGGAAGAAGACGGCGAAACCGACAAAGCCCTGGAAGATTATACACTGAAAGAACTTTCCACCCTGATTGCCCGTGCTGATAAACAAGCCGCAGCAAACGAACAACGGAAGGAACAGGACGCCTGTCCCGTCTGCGGAGCCAACGTGTCTGAAAAATCAACCGGCTCCCTGTGGGGCGACATCAAACGGTCTGTTAATGAAGAAATTCCGACTTTCGTTGTGCTGAAGGACAACCAGAAAATCTGCACCGGGTGCGCGGAAAAAGTCCGCCTCCTGTATCCCATCCAGTATGCGCGAAAATATGTTGGAGACGGTGAATATGAAGGGGTGCATATTGACACGCTGAACAATATTACTCTGGCAGAATTCCACAAAGCCCTGGAAGAGGTAAAGGTTAAACATCAGCAGCTTGAGGAACAGTATGGCGGTTGCGAAGGAGTTATCTCTGTTGGCAGCGTGGCCAGGGATTTTGTTAATGCACGGACCAACCCCAATAAAAAAGAATATTGCATCCGGGGTAAAATCCTGTTTGGCAAAATTTCCACAGGCGACCTGATCCATGCGGGCAGGGACGGTTCCGGCAGCGCCATGCGGATCGAACGGTTGCAGCAGACTACCGGCTTTGAAGAATACTCCGGAAAAAAGGTAGACAGCGTCGGGGAAGGATATCATGCGATCGTAACTGTGTCAGAAGATACTTCCTGCATTTATCCGGGCGACACCCTGATCGTCGTGTAATCGAGACATCCTGAAGGGTTACATTTAATTCACTAATGCCGTAAACCATCTGCAGCAAAAGGGAGGGCAGTAAGGGTAATAAAAAGAACGCAGCTTTATTTTTGCCTGGCAGCTTGACGGAACGGCACGGGAAGGATATCCTTTCCAGTTCGCATTCACCAACAAGAATCTGCCTGTAGAGGCCGGGGACCTGATCGTAAAATAATACGGCTGCGTCACAGGCTTAAGGAAACTGAATGAATGCGCTTTTATAATAAAGCGGGGAGGACACGATTATGAAACGGATTATCTTATTTTTAATTACAGTATTGACCCTCGCCTTTGCCGCCACCGGCTTCGCCCACACAATGCCGGAATCCGAACTTTTCCTGCGAGGCGTGGGGCCCGGCAAAACCCTGGAACAGGCAAAGATTGCTTTCGGAGAGCCTGCCGACAGGCAAATTTTTAAAGGCGACGGCATACGGGCAGTGACCTATGTTTACAGCCCCCTGTTCGAAATTATTGCAAGAACCGGCGCCGACGATGCTACGCCGGAAGAAAAATTAAAAATAGTCGGCTATTCCATAAAAGACAAAAACATAACCACCCCCTCCGGTTTCTGCGTGGGCGCGCCCTACCAGAACGTACAAAATAAATTCGGCGCCGGAGAAAAATTTACCGAATATGACGGACGAATCGGTTATATTTACAGTTTTAATAACGGCCTTACCACGCTGACGTTTTATGTTGACGGAAATAACGCCATCACGGAAATATACCTTGGCACCGAATTTTAACGATTCGTTACCAATTTTAAAGAGGGACGGTGATACGGATGAAGAAAAAATTATTTACTTTTCTTTTGCTTGCGGCAATGACCGTTCAGTGCGCAGCCTTCGCCGGGAGTTTTTCGCGCGAAGCGGAGGAAGGGAATGCAAATAAAAATTCTTACGGTGCGGAACAGTACGCCCACACCGGCGCCCCTGATGTGCCCCGGGAAGCAAAACATTACGGGGCTGCAGATAAAATTTTTCTGGGTACATGGGAGTGCACCAACGATACAAATTCCAGGCTGACGATACAGGAAGCCGATCCCCAAACAGGGGGCTACCACGCGGACTTTTTCTTTTACCGTATTGCCAACGCCGATGCCTATGCCAATATTAATATCAATGGCAAGCAGCTGGATATCAACCAGGGAACTGTCAACGATAATTATGATTTTCGCGGCATATTTACACAGATTCCCGGCGGTATCCGCTTTACCCTTACCGAATCCGCGTTTACCTATCTGAAGCCGGGCCAGGTGTTTGAATACAAGCGGATGCAGGGGCCAAAGATTAAAGACTCGGACATCCTGGGTCTTTGGTCAAAACGCAGCTGGGTGGATTCAAAAATTGTTGGTTACGAATTCATGAAAGGAAACCAGTGGATTGCCTACGGGCCCAATTACAATCCCAGCCAGAACACCAAATACAGCGGCATGGCACCGGTGGCCACCGGTCATTACCAGGTGCAGCACGAAGGAAGTTATAATCCGTCCTTTAAGCTTTTCGAAGCAAACGGAAGCTTTCACGCATACATTGCCATTGAAACAGACAAGAATGACGGAAGCACCGGCCTGACAGTAAATGGCATGGGGCCGGATTTTTATAAAGACTGAAGTTTTGTACTTATGATTTATCTGACAATATTTTGCTTTCCATTTTTTCTGCTCACATGATAGCATAATTATTTTGACATTTCCGAAGCGAACCTGTTTCGCTTTTTGAGAGGACACTATGCAAATCACAACGCTGGATCATTTTGTAATTACAACTAAAAATTTGGAAGAATGCCTGCAGTTTTATACGGATACTCTGGGCATGGAGAAAAAAATTACAAACGGCCGCTATTCTTTATGGTTTGGTTCCCAGAAGATAAATATCCACACCCGCCCGGCGGAATTTTTGCCCGCCGCCGCCCAACCGACGCCCGGCAGCCTTGACTTATGTTTTGAAATTGAAGGCGACATAGAAACGGCCCTGGCAGAACTGAAAAAGAAAAACGCCCCGCTGGTCACCGGTATCGTGGAACGTAACGGGGCAAAAGGGAAGATGCGCAGCATTTACCTGCGGGACCCGGACGGGAATTTGATTGAGCTGGCGTCGTACCGGTAACAAACTGTCGCACAAATTCTCAGGAGAGAAGAACTTATGAAAAAATACAAAGCAGTTATTTTTGATTTGGACGGAACGCTGTTAGACACATTAAAAGACCTGCAGGAAGGAACCAATTACGCCCTGCGGGTAAACGGCATGCCGGAACGGACCCTGGATGAAATTCGCCGGTTTGTAGGAAGCGGCGCCCGAAAGCTCATCGAGCGGGTGATCCCCGGTTGCGAAAAAGAAGGCGTCTTTGAAAAGGTAATGGAAGATTTCGGCGTGTATTATAAAGAACATTGTAAGGATAATACGGCGCCTTATCCCGGCATAATGGAAATGCTTACGGAACTGAAGAGCCGCGGTTACGCCTTGGGCGTTGTTTCCAACAAACCGGACTTTGCGGTGCAGGAACTGATTCCTGAATATTTTCCCGATACCTTCGCTTCCGTTTCCGGGGAACGGAAGGGCGTTGCCAAAAAGCCGGCGCCGGACCTGATTTATGAAGCCATAAAAAAGCTGGGCGTTACGAAAGAAGAAGCCATCTATGTAGGGGATTCGGAAGTGGACCTGGAAGCCGCAGCCAACGCAGGCATTCCCTGCATCAGCGTTTCCTGGGGATTTAAAGGCCGGGAATTTCTGGAAGAGCATAATGCCAAAATCATTGTGGACACACCGGAAGAAATTCTTGCGTATGTATAAGTAAGGAGAATGGATAAAATGCAACAAAAACCGCATCTACATATCATCGCAACCGGTGGAACCATTGCCGGAACAGCCGGGGCCGCATCGGCCACTGTAGGATATAAGGCAGGGGAGTTGACTGTGGACCAGCTGATCGCTTCCGTCCCCGGACTGGAAGGCCTGGCGGAGCTCTCCGGGGAGCAGCTGTGCAACATTGACAGCAAAGACATGCAGGAAAGTATCTGGCTGAGGCTGGCAAAGCGTGTTTCTGAAGCAGCGGCACGGAAAGATGTAGACGGTATCGTCATCACTCACGGTACAGATACCCTGGAAGAAACCGCCTTTTTCCTGCAACTGGCGCTTAACACGGATAAGCCGGTAGTCCTGACCGGTGCCATGCGTCCCGCAACTGCAATCAGCGCGGATGGTCCCATGAACATCTGGCAGTCCGTTCGGGTCGCTTCGGATAAAAAGGCAACAGGCCGTGGCGTGCTGGTAGTCATGAACGGACAGATCCATTCGGCAACAAGCGTCACCAAAACCGACATCAACGCCCTGGAAGCCTTCCGTTCCCCCGGTAAAGGTCCTGTCGGCGTTATCGTCAGCAACACCGTTTTCTGGCATACGGACAACACCGATGGTATATCTTGCAAAAACAAATTTAAATTTTCTACCGAGGGACTTTCCCGGCTTCCCAAGGTACGAATCATTTACGGTCATGTAGGATGTGATGACGATCTGTTTGTCAGGGCCGCCCTGACAGACGGGGCAAAAGGACTTGTATATGCGGCCTGTGGAAACGGAAGCGTGCCGGAAAACCTGAAGGAAATTTTTGAATCCGTAATTGCTTCCGGGGTACCGGTGGTCATCGCCACCCGCTGCGGGGAAGGGATCGTCATGCTGCCGAAACCGATGACCAAAGACGGATTTATAGCCAGCGGCCCCCTGAACCCGCAGAAAGCAAAAATTTTACTGCAGCTTGCCCTTACAAAAACCAAGGACGTAAAAGAGATTCGTAAGCTCGCCGAGTCCATGGGCGTAGCGGTACTGTAACAATTTGCTTGTAATAATTAAAACGACTCCCTGCTTAGGATGAAAAATCCCGGCAGGGAGTTTGTCATTACATTAGGTAAGAAAGGCAACAAAATGTCAAATACTACATGGGAATACGATAATTGCGGATTTGAAAAAAATACGGGAAACTTTTGCGGTATGTGCGGTTCTGCAAGAACGCAACGCAAGGAAGGCAGGTTACAGAAGCTGACCTGCGAAATGTGCGGCGGGAACGACATCGTCAAAGAAAACGGTTTATATGTCTGCCAGCATTGCGGAACGAAATATTCGGTGGAAGCGTGAAAGAAGAATAACTCGTTATTGCAGGTGAGTAATGAACGCAGGAATTTTTTGCATAATTAAAGAAGCCGTTTAGGGGCCACGGCGTAGTGACAGCTTGTTCGAACAAAGCGGTTAAAATGTACGCATGATATGTTAATAAGAGACAGACAATATAGCCTATGTATTATTATAACAACAAGCAGGTTCAGAATCCGCTCTGTGACTGGAGTTGCGAAAAAAATTGGGTCATAAAAATGACCCGGTTTGCTTTTGTACAATTATCTACTTTAAACTGTACACAAATTCAGATTTAATTCAACAGCCGTAGATTTTTCTGCGGCTGTTTTGTTATAATTAAATGAGTCGATGATAATCGTACAAATCGATGTTTATTTACTACTAAGAGAGAATTTCACATATGGATTGCTATACAGATAAAAACAAAAAAACGATAACCCTTGGTGTCCAGCGTTGTAGCAACTGCGGCGCGCCTATGTATCCTAATCCGGCAAAGCAGGCGTTTTATTGTCCTTTCTGCAATCATGAACGGCCTTACGGGCAACATCTGCCCCGCATGCGTTACCAGCACCGGAAGCTTGAGATCTCCCCTGAAGGATATGTGAATCTTAAACGCGTAAAAGTTCTCAGCGCTTTAAAAGGCGATGAGAAGCTGCTTGCCGAACGGAGATGGAGAACCTTTGACGAATTGGTACTGTTATTTGACAGGAGAGCCTTTGTCACCTATAAAAACAGGAAAGAGTTTTCGTTTTCCTGTCCTGCCTGTGGAGCGGAAGTGAACGGGAATTCTACTATGAGCATGTTCCAATGCGAATATTGCGGAATGAAGTACAGTTTTGAAGACGCAGCTGAACACGGCTATATCAAAATTGCACGTATCATCGGCTATGAAGGCATGCTTCCCAATCAGTGTCTTCCTTACGAGATTACGCCAAACCAGGCGGCAGAGTTTGTACGCCGCTTTGCGTCCCGGCTTAGCAGTGAACTAGGCGGATTTCCTGTAAAACAATTGTTGCAAAAAGGAAAATTGCTGGCAATCTATGCACCGGGTCGTCTCTGGGACAGGCAGTTCCTGCTGGAAGTCAGCATCGGCGACGGTGTTCCGTCCAAATTCTACGTGGAATGGATTAACTGGGTAAGCCTGTGTAACAGCTTGGATGGAGAAACCTTTGACCGCCTCCAGCCATGGAGCTTTGAAAAGGCCGGACCGCTGGTTCCCGAATATATTGAGGGCGATGTCCGCCTGATGGCCACGCTAAACGATAATGATGAACTGGAACTCCGGCAGGCATTGCTAAAAAAGCGCCTCACCGAAGAAATCAGCGAAGCGTATCACGTAACCAGTGCCAGAATCACGAAATGGGGTTATGATTTTACAAAGCATAAAAACGGAAGCATTGCCATGCCAGTGTATTATATGGAATATCGGGACAAAGAAAACCAACGCTATATGAATATCCTTGTAAACGGGCAAACCGGAAAGACGGCGGCGTCTGTGAGTATAAACGGAGAAGAACATTGTTTTGAATGGATGCCAGACCCGTTTGTTTCCATGGCAGGGGAGTGCTCCATGCACGCAAAACCTGTGCTGGTAAAATATATCAAACCAAATTTCTTTTATGAAACCATACCGTATGAGAAATATGATATCCTGTGAGGATGATGCAAATGGCCTATAAGGTAATTGACAGAGAGACGTACTATAGAAAAGGTGTGTTCCGCCACTTTTCGGAAGATTGCAAGTGCTCAACTTCCATGACGGCGAGAATTGACGTCACTGATCTCGTTAACTATTCCAAAGAGGCAGGGACAAAGTTCTACATTAATTTTCTTTATATCCTGTCAAAAGTTCTCAATTCCCGCGAGGATTACAAAATGGGTTATCTCTGGCAGACGGAAGAACTGATTTGCTATGATGTGATCAACCCAACTCAGTATGTTTTCCATGAAGATACGGAAACTTTCACACTGGTTTACACAGAATACCAAGTGGACTATAAGGCATTTTATGCGAACGCTCTTCAGGAAATGGAAAAGGCAAAGAACACACGGGAATACGGACTGGACTTGGAAAATCATCCGAACTGGTTTGATGCTTCCTGTATTCCATGGCTTTCCTATGATTCTCTTCATATTGAGTTGCCAGACGGGTACTTGTTTTTTGCGCCTATTGTGAACTGGGGTCAGTATCGTAAGGAAAACGGAAGGCTGTTGATGCCGGTAACTGTACGCTTGAATCATGCGATAGCAGATGGATTTTTAGTTGCCAATGTTTTTCGCTTGCTGCAGCTTGAAATTAAATCGTTTGTACAGAAATAAGCATATAAATCGCTGTTTGTCGGGCTGATTTATTAAGCATTTGTAACATACAAATTCCTGTTTTTTTACAGCTGTAGATTTTTCTGCAGCTGTTTTGCTATAATAAAAACATACGAGAGATAAATGATTTAAAATAAAACGCAAAATTTAATGAATCTGTATTAACTGAAGGTGAAGTCTGTGTACCCCTGTGTGGAATGCAACAAAGAAAAATTATTGCAGAATATTGAAACAGTATCCCGGATGATGCATGCCGACGGAAAAATCATGTGCGCCGTCATCAAAGGATTCTGCGCAGACGATTCTGTCATGGAAATTTTAGAAGAAAGTTCCTGCGACTGGTTCGGGGATTCCCGCATTGAAGACCTGGCAAAATTAAAAACAAAAAAGACAAGATTCCTGATCCGTCTTGCCCAGCAATGCGAAATTAAAAACGTTGTCGCTTCTTCGGAAGTAAGCTTTGAATCGGAAATGAAAACGATTTCATTGCTGCAGGAAGAAGCCCGACGCCAGAAAAAAAATCACGGCATCATTCTTGCCATTGACATGGGGGATCTGCGGGAAGGAATCTTTTATAAAAATTTTGCGGAAATTGACGAAGCGGCAGAAGCCATACTTGGCTCCTCAAACTTAACACTGCTTGGGGTGGGGACGAACCTGGGCTGTTTCGGCGGCGTCATGACAGATTCGGAAAATATGCAGGGACTGATTGATGTGGCGACCCACATCGAGCAAAAATTTTCCGTAAAGCTGCCCTACATTTCCGGCATGACCACAGCTGCCATGGAAATGATTGAAGACAACACCATGCCCCTGGAGGTGAACCACGGACGTTTCGGCGAAGCCTGGCTGTTAGGCTACGACTCCGTTGACAACCGAAGGCTGAGCTACCTCCACGACGACGCTTTTTTGTTCAAGGCTCAGATCATTGAAATCAAAACCAAGCCCTCACAGCCCATCGGAACCGTTGGAGGCAATGCTTATGGTGAGCACGTTGAATATAAAAACGAAGGACTCATGCGCCGGGCTCTTTTAGCCTTCGGTACCCAGGACGTAAAGTACGAATACCTGACGCCTCTGGATAAGAATATTGAATTCATCGGCGCCAGCAGTGACCACACCATCATCAACCTGCACGATTCGGAAGAATATGAAGTAGGGGACGTGCTGACCTTCAGGCTGAAATACCACGCCCTGCTGCATTTATACACAAGCAAGTATGTGAAGAAATATGTAGTGTGATACAGTTTGATTTAAAAAATATACATGTGAGACAATGAAGGAGGCTTTTAATTATGGCAAAAATTTTAGTAACGTATTTCAGTGCCAGCGGCGTTACTGCAAAAGTGGCGGAAAAACTGGCAAAGGCTGCAAAGGCGGATCTGTTTGAAATCAAACCGGAAGTCCCGTATTCTTCTGCCGATTTGGACTGGACCAATAAAAATAGCCGCAGCTCCATGGAAATGGCAGATAAAACCAGCCGCGTGGCCATGAGCGGCAAGGTGGAAAACATGGCCCAGTATGATACGGTTTTCGTGGGCTTTCCTATCTGGTGGGGCGTTGCGCCGCACATCGTCAACAGCTTTCTGGAAGCTTACGATTTTTCCGGCAAGACCATCCATCTGTTTGCCACTTCCGGCGGCAGCGGCATGGGCCGTTCTATGGAGGAACTGAAAGCCTCAGCCCCTGGCGCAGTATGGGGTGCCGAAAAGAAATTGTCCGCAGGGATTTCCCAGGCCGACGCCGATGCATGGGTAAAAGAAATCTTAAAGTAAAAGTATTTCAGTTCAAATAAGTTTTTCAAGCCAGTAACAGTATTCATTTTTATCGGAGCAAAGTATCAGAATATGATTCGCGGAATAATTTTTGATTTCGACGGCACGCTGGCAAACACCATGCCGATAGTTTTTGCCTGTTATGATTACAGTACGGAAAAAGTTTTGGGGAAAAAGGCAGACCGGGCGCCGTTCATCGAAACCTTTGGCCTGCCTCTGAAGGTATGCCTTACCACCGTGTTCGGCGAAGAAAAGGGCAGCCTCATCTTAGATGAATACCGGTCCTACCAGGCAATCCACCACGACGAACTGATCCGCCCTTTCCCGAAAGTTAAAGAAACTCTGGAGCAGTTGCAGCAGATGCATATCCCCATAGCCGTCGTCACCAGCAAAACCACGGCCACCTGCCTGCGGGGGGCGCGCTGTCTGGGTATTGACGGTTACCTTCCCATCATCATCGGAAGCGATGCCGTCACCCATCCCAAGCCGGATCCGGAACCGACCCGCATGGCCCTGGAAAAACTGGGCACGCGGCCGGAGGAAACCCTCTGCGTAGGCGACGCCCCTTTTGATTTGATCAGCGCCCGTGCGGCAGGCTGCCACACGGCGGCCGTGGAGTATACGCAGTTTGACCGGAAGAAATTTGCTGAAATGATTGAACCGGAAGTATGGCTGAAGGATATGGGGGAATTGCTTCCGTTGCTTAAGCGTGCAAATCTTTAAACTTCAATTTTTCCCGACAGCCGCGGATTAAATTCTGCGGTTGTTTTTAATTTATGTTATAATAGTTTGATAGTAATTAAACGCAAACGAATGAAACGCAGACAGACCAGTTCAAAATATTTTTCAGAAAGGCGGTAACATTATGCGTAAGATCGGTATTGTTGGCGGCACCGGCATCGAAAACCCCGATACCCTGAAAGGCTTTGAAACCAAAATCATTGAAACCCCTTACGGCAAAGCCCTGTGCAACATCGGTGAAATGAGCGGCAACATGGTCGCCTTCCTTTCCCGTCACGGAGTAGACCATTCCGTAGCGCCCCATATGATCAATTACCGGGCCAACATCTGGGCCCTGAAAAGTTTAGGCATCACCGAAGTGTTTGCCACCTCTGCCACCGGCTCCCTGAACCCCAATATGAAGGCCGGCCACTTTGTAGTCTGCGACCAGCTGATGGACTTTACCAAAAACCGCATCAGCACCTTTTACGATAACCCGGTCCGGGGCGTAGCCCACGCGGATTTCACCAATCCCTACTGCGAGACCCTGCGGCAGAAAGCCATCGCCATTTTGAAGAACACCGACATCACCTTCCATGAAAAAGGCTGCTACGTGTGCACCGACGGTCCCCGTTTCGAAACGGCGGCGGAAGTACGGGCCTATGCCATGCTGGGAGGCGATGTGATTGGCATGACCAACGCCCAGGAAGCAGCCCTGGCAAGGGAAGCGGAACTGTGCTACACCAACGTGGCCATTGTAACCAACATGGGCGCCGGCATTTCCCCAACGCCGTTGTCCCACAAAGAAGTTGTGGAAGCTATGGCAAAAAGTATTAAGAACATGGAAAAACTGATTTTAGGTTTTATCGCTTACAATGTGGAAGTGGAAGACATCTGCCTGTGCAAACATTGCATGAAAGATTTCGGCGGGTTCAAGCTGTTTCCAGAACGGGAATAAGATCAAATCAAAATTTATGTGCCTAAGTTATGCTGTCAGGCAAAGGCATCGCAAACCCGTCACCGATTGCTATTCCATGGACTCATTCGCCTGTGGCTTCGAAACTCGAGGCTTCGCCTCTCATGGCTCGTGCGCAACGCATCACGCTTCGCATTCGGCTTGCGTTCTGCGGCGCACTGCATATAGACAAAAGTTTCCAATCAGCATCGCCCT
>OMYP01000008.1 GCA_900315345.1 uncultured Selenomonadales bacterium
CGAACACAGCAGTTAAGCTCTCACGCGTCGAAAGTACTGGGCTGGAAGCGGCCTGGGAGGATAGATTGTTGCCGGTCAGGACAAAGCCCCCGCACTAACTGTGCGGGGGCTTTTTGTGATGTCTATGTTGGTTATAAAATAATGAATATCCTATAGACTATCCGATTGTTGCTGTTTGTCTTTAAAAAAATTTATTGCTACTTTGTTCTTAATTTAATTGCTGATTCTGACTTGTCGAAACATATAACCTGGATTGAAAATAAATCTGGAAAATGTCAGTCGTTGTGATGCTCTGCGTAGAATTCATTATAATCTTTCAGCATATACTGAAGCAGTGACGGAGTATCCAGTCCGTAGGGGCAACGGCTCTTGCAAAGATCGCAGTGAACGCATTCATCTATTTTTTGCATTTTTGCATGCCATTCATCTGACATAAACCGGCGATAGGGGGAACGGCGCAATAGCATTGCCATCCGGGCTGCCTGAGGAATGTCAATGCCGACGGTACAGGGCAGGCAATAGCCACAGCTTCTGCAGAAGTTACCCGATAATTCTTTACGGTCTCTGGTAATGATTTCTTTTAATTCATCGTTCATCTGTTGATTAATTTCAGTCAGTTTCAACCATTGATCCAGTTCCCAGTCGTGCTGGATACCCCAGATAGGAACCACATTATCATATTCCTGCATAAATGCATAGCAGGCAGCGGCGTTGTTCAGCATGCCGCCGGACAGCCCTTTCATGGCTATAAATCCCATATCATGCGCTTTACATTCTTTAACTAGTTCAATATCTTTATTTGTTGCCAGATAACAGAATGGAAACTGTAGTGTCTCGAAATAGCCGGAATCAATGGCCTGATGGGCGACTTTTAACCGATGGTTTGTAATACCGATATGGCGGATATAACCTTTCTTTTTTGCGTCCAGCGCTGCGGCATAAGAACCCTTTTCATCATTAGGATCAGGCATAACTGCCGGGTTATGGAACTGGAAAATATCGATATAGTCTGTTCTCAGCCGTTTCAGTGATGTCTCAATATGTTCCGTAACGGTTGCATAATCTGTTCCGCCACTCTTAGTGGAAATAACGATATTCTGCCGAACGTCATGGAGGGCTTCACCGATTTTTTCTTCGCTGTCTGTGTAGGCATTGGCAGTATCATAATAATTGATACCGCTGTCATATGCTTTGCGTAATAATTCACGGGCTGCCTCATGTGAAATACGCTGGATCGGCAGACAGCCCATTGCTGTCTTGGTTACCCAAAGACCGGTTTTCCCTAATTTAATCTTTTTGATTTCCATCTGTTCCCCTCCTGTAAAAATTTCAAGACCTGATATAAATTGATACTACGGTAGATATTTAACTTAATTACTAATATTATATACGATAATAAATCTTTTGGATAGACCTGTCTGTCATGATAAATATGTAAATTGTGATTTGTTCAACTGGCGGGCCCAGAAAGGCAGTTTAGGAAACCTCCGTATTTAGTCTTAACAAAACAGATTGAAATACAATAAATAGATTGTCATGAAACGGAAAATATAGTATAATACAATAGTTAAATTAAAATTATCTTTTCAGGTAATGTAATTGGAGGAATTAGTATGTCCGGACATTCTAAATGGGCAAATATCAAACACAAAAAGGGCAAAGCGGACGCTGCCAGAGGAAAAATTACAACTAAAATCGGACGGGAAATCACTATCGCAGTTCAGATGGGCGGTCCTGATCCGGTTGGCAATATGCGCCTGAAACTGGCGCTGGCAAAGGCGAAAGCCAACAATATCCCGAAGGATAATATCAAACGTGCTATAGCCAAAGGCGCCGGTGAAGCAAACGGTGCGAAATACGAGGAAATTACATATGAAGGTTACGGACCGGCCGGTGTGGCGATCATGCTGGATGTTCTGACCGATAACCGGAACCGCGCGGCAGCGGATATCCGTCATGCTTTCAGCAAACACGGCGGAAATATGGGTGAAACCGGATCCGTTGGCTGGATGTTCAAGCGTAAAGGTATTTTTACGATTGACAAAGAAGCCGGCTATGATGAAGATGAAGTCATGATGATCGCACTGGATGCCGGTGCGGAAGACATGAAATCCATGGAAGACAGCTTCGAAATCGTGACACAGCCGGAAGACTATGATGCGGTGGAAAAAGCGCTGGCCGATAACAATATAGAAACAGTCATGTCGGAAATTACCATGGTTCCGGATACGATGGTTCAGCTGTCTGAGGAAGATGCTGAAAAGGTACGGAAAACCATTGACATGTTTGACGATATGGACGACGTTCAGGAAGTCTATACCAACGCAGACTTGCCGGATGATGACGACGAGGAATAAAAAAGAGGGGCAGGCTTCTCAGGGGCCTGCCTTTTTATATATACGGAATCGCTGTAAACGCTTTTGATTCTTGCGGTAAGCCTGCAATGATATTAAAATAAATGTATTAATCGTTTTTCAACAGGATAAGCGATGTAGGCGTTGTTTCACAAATTTGCCATTGAAGTCGGGTATAATTATAATGACGAGAATTAGGATGGCCGGAGGATGAGTGAATGCTGGCTTTGGGAATTGATCCGGGAACCGCAATCTGCGGATACGGGATCGTGGAAATGAAAGGAAGCGTGCTGCGGCCGGTGTTTTACGGTTCAATCCTGACAGATAAGGACTGGAACCCGGAGGAACGGCTTAAACGGATCCATCAGGATGTGTCTGATATTATCCGGCATTTCCATCCGGATTTTATGTCTGTAGAAAAGCTGTATTTTAACCGGAATGTCAATACGGCTATTCCGGTGGCACAGGCAAGAGGCGTAGTGTTGCTGGCGGCTGCCCAGGAGAGTTTGCCTGTGTTGGAGTTTACGCCCATGCAGATAAAGAAATCCGTTACGGGGACGGGGACAGCAGAAAAAGGGCAGGTTATCTTTATGGTACAGCGACTGTTGGGAATACGGGAAAAAATCGATCCCGACGATACGGCCGACGCTCTGGCGGCAGCCATATGCGGGCTGAACCAGGCGCGGATTTTGCAGTTGCAGGTAAAAGGCGGTCCCCGGATCGGCGAATTATTGGAAGCCCAGCGTAACCCTCTGAGTAAAAGATAAGCGGCCTGCATGGCGTGGCTGTAAGGCTTGCAGGTCTGTAAAAGTTGTTTTGGAGCGTGCATTATGATTGGTTCAATCAAAGGAACTGTGGCTTATCAAGCTGCGGAATACTGCCTGGTGGAAACGGCAGGAGGTGTAGGTTACCGTGTATTTATGCCGGTTTCCCAGCTTCGGGCGCTTTCCGTGGGGCAGTCTGTCAGGGTGCTTACCTATACTGCAGTGCGGGAAGACGCCATCCAGCTGTACGGTTTTATGACCCAGCAGTATTACGACCTGTTTACACTGTTGCTGAGCGTCAGCGGCGTGGGGCCTAAAGGAGCGCTGGGAATTTTGGGAGCTGCAAAGCCGGAAGATTTTTATCTGGCAGTACAGAGCAGGGATCTGAAAATGCTGACAAAGCTGCCGGGAATCGGTAAAAAGACGGCAGAACGAATGGTCCTTGAACTGAAAGATAAAATCGGTACGCTGGAAAGTGCAGAAAACGACAGGGAATTTGCAGAAGCGGTAAACGGAAATTCTGATTCGGCAGCAGTCAACGAAGCGATGGCGGCATTGTCTGCACTGGGATATTCCAATTCTGAAATACTTCCGGTGCTGCGCAAGATTCCGGATTACGGTACCTTAAAACGGGATGAGCTGATCCGAAAGGCTCTGCAGATTTTTGCTAAGAAGTAAGATAAAGGGGACAATGCCATGGATTTTGATGACCGTCTGGTAACATCGGAAAAAACGGATTCCGATGTGGAACAGTACAGCCTGCGCCCCCGGACGTTAGACGAATATATCGGGCAGGACAAAGTCAAACAGAATATTTCGGTTTTTATTGAAGCGGCGCTGAAGCGTAACGAAGCGCTGGATCATGTGCTGCTGTTCGGGCCTCCGGGTCTTGGAAAGACAACTCTGGCCAATATTATAGCCAATGAACTCCATGTAAACATGCGTGTTACATCGGGACCGGCTATTATGCGGCAGGGGGATCTGGCCGCTATTCTGAGCACTTTGGCAGAAGGCGAGGTTCTGTTTATTGATGAGATTCACCGTCTGCCTAAGGCGGTGGAAGAAATTTTGTATTCTGCCATGGAAGATTATCAACTGGATATTGTGATTGGCAAAGGACCGGGCGCACAGAATGTTCGGCTTCCTCTTCCTAAATTTACGCTGATCGGTGCGACGACCCGGCTGGGATCCCTGGCGGCACCTCTCCGTGACCGGTTTGGCGTGCAATGCCGTCTGGAATTTTACCGCCCGGAACAGTTGCGTATCATTGTAAACAAGTCGGCGGAAAAGCTGGATGTGCGGATGACTCCGGAAGGGGCGCTGGAAATTGCCCGCCGCTCCCGGGGAACTCCCCGGGTGGCCAACCGTTTGCTGAAACGGGTGCGTGATTTTGCCCAGGTGGCCGGACAGGAAATTATTGACCAGAATCTGGCAGATCAGGCCCTTTCCCGTCTGGAAGTAGACCGATACGGTCTGGATCAGAATGACCGCCGGATTTTGAATACTATCGTGAAAACTTTCGGAGGCGGACCGGTAGGCGTAGATACCATTGCAGCGGCGGTTAGCGAAGAATCTGGAACAATCGAAGACGTAGTTGAACCGTATCTGATGCAGCTGGGTCTGCTGCAGCGGACGCCTCGCGGTCGCGTAGCTACCAGGGAAACCTACCGGTATCTGGGAATTCCCTATCCGGAAGAGGACGGGGGAAAACGAAAGGTGGAGCAACCGTCTCTTCTATAAAGAAGACATGCGAAACAATATTTTTTATTACTTATAATTTTTGATGGAGCCGACCTGCAAGGGCGGTGGATTTGGAAAGCAAAATGAAACTGTTATTACATGCGTGCTGCGGACCTTGTGCCTGTTATCCGTCACAATTACTGGCAGACGAGGGAACCGATTTTACTCTGCTGTACTACAACCCCAATATTCATCCTTATAAAGAGTTTAAGCGCCGGTTGTCTGCTTTGCGGGAGCTTGCGGAAAAGCAGGATTACAAACTGATTATTGATAAGACATATCCTTTGGAGGATTGTGTGAAGGGGATGTTGGAGGAACCCACGGTACGGTGCGCATTCTGCTACCGTATGCGGATGCGTTACGTGGCAAAGTTTGCAGCCGATCATGGTTTTACTGCTTTTTCCAGTACATTACTGTACAGCCCCTACCAGAAGCATGAACTTATTAAACAGGTCGCCGAAGCGGCTGCGGCAGAGTTCGGCGTGGATTTCTATTACCGGGACTGGCGGCCTTATTATCAGGCAGGAGTAGATCTGAGCCTGGAGCTTGGCCTATACCGGCAGCCATACTGTGGCTGCGTATTCAGTGAAAGGGACCGGTATATGGAATGGAAAAAGAACGGTAAAGATATAAAAGAAAGTTCAACCTGCGTGATTAAGCCGGGCACAGAAGATAAAATACTGAAGGCAGCCGGTGATGACAGTTCCTCAGGAAAAACTGCATATGTCCGTATAACGAAAAAAATTATCCAGCTGCAAAAGCAGGATTCGATTTTGTATAAGTAAGTGCGATATAAGAGAGATGGACATGATTTTGAAAAACAGTTTTTGGAGGCAGTGCTTCCGGGTCTGTGTAATTTTAATAGCCTTGTACAGTTCTGCTTTTGCGCAGGCATCAGCAGACTTTGATGTTGGTTTGGTTAATTCGCAGTTTTCTGCGGAAATTGTTGTTGCAGGATCCCTTACAGCTACGGAACCGGACGGCACTAAAACCCTAATAGAAAAAGGAAAATATTTTGTGTCCGTCAATCAGGACGGAAAAATTTCGCTCGCGGACCAGCAGCTAAGCAGCGGTACGGTTTTGGCTTACGCTGAATCGGAAGACAAAGATTCGGAGGTAACCGGAGGGGACCGCGGGCATAAATATTTTACGGTTAACCGGCAGGATTACAGAGGCGTGCTGAAGCTTTATGTAACCGGTGAAGGCAAAAGCCTTACAATCGTGAACCAGGTTCCGCTGGAATATTATGTAAATTCTGTACTGGGACCAAAATCTTCCCCTATTTGGCCTGATGAAGCCATTAAAGCCCAGGCAATTGCGGTAAGGAGCCTTGCCTGGTATTATACGCAGTATCCGGAATCAGGGCTGTTTTCAGTCAGAGCCGTAAATCCGGAAACATTTTATGGCGGTATCCGGAATGAAAATAAAAATATTACGGAAGTTGCTGCTAAAACAGCAGGTCAGGTCTTGTATTATAATGGTAAGCCGGCTATGACATATTCCTGCGAAAGCAGTGGAGGAATGACGGTAGGTTCCCTGGAAGCATTGGGAAAAGCAATTCCGTATTTGCAGCCGGTTGAGGATTACGACGGGGATTGTCCCAACGCAACATGGGAAAAAAGAATTCCGGTTGCGACTATCAGCCGTATTTTGGAACAAAACGGGCATAAGATTGGAAGACTCCGCAGCTATCGCCTGTCTGACAGCAGTAAGCCCAGTACCAGGGATAGACATCCCAGCGGCCGGGTCAAGCTCATTTACTGGCAGGGGGAAACGGGGGGCGTGACCATGGACGGAAAAGAATTCGCAGATATGCTGGCTTTGAGCAGCACCTGCTTTGATGCTTTCATCGTGGATCCGGTACCTGACAAGCTAGACGTGCCAATCGAAAATGGTTACGGTATCGAGATTGGGAAAAAGGAAATCCCCATTGAAATCAAAGGTCGGGAAAAAAGTTCCTGGCAATCTGCTATTCCCGGATTTCATTTTCTGAATGGAACAAAGGATGAAACGGTTTTGTTTAAAGGCAAAGGTATAGGAAGCGGCATAGGTCTTTCCAAGTGGGGCGCGAAAGGAATGGCCGACAACGCGCCGGAACAGTCGGCCGACTATTACAAAACGATCTTACAGCATTATTATCCCGGAACGTATCTGGTTTCGGTTTATTAAAAATCAGCGTTCTGCCGGTCTGTGACTTTACTGACGATTTGAAGGAAAAGCTTCATTTTTTCAAATTGATCCAGTCGGCGATCTCTGAATAAGATTTTTTGAATGTGAAATAGTTATTTATTTAGGTTATGAAAGAAGTTACAACATATGAAAGTTACCGATTTTGATTATGAACTGCCAAAAGAACTGATTGCACAGCATCCCATGGAACCCAGGGATCACAGCCGGCTGTTGGTAGTAGATAAAAATACCGGGGAACTGGAACACCGGCATTTTTATGATTTGCCTCAGTATCTGCAGCCCGGGGACCTGCTGGTCTTTAACGATACACGTGTGATTCCGGCCCGTCTGTATGGATTTAAGGACACCGGGGCCCATGTGGAAGTGTTTTTGCTCACAAGGTTAAATATTACAGACTGGGAAGTGCTGGTGCGTCCCGGGAAAAAGCTTCAGGTTGGGGCGCATATAAAATTTTCGGAAGAACTGTCAGGGACAATTATAGATCATACGGACTTTGGAGGCAGGATCATACGCTTTGAGTTTACCGGGGTGTTTGAAGAAATCCTGGACCGTCTGGGCGAAGTCCCTCTGCCGCCCTATATTACGGAAAAACTGGAAGATAAGGAACGGTATCAGACTGTATATAACCGGGATCCCGGTTCCGCTGCAGCACCTACAGCCGGCCTTCATTTTACAAAAGAATTGTTGCAGAAAATTAAGGACATGGGTTGCGAAGAAGTGTTTGTGACCCTGAATGTGGGGCTGGGCACATTCCGTCCCGTAACGGAAGAAAATATAGAAGACCATCCCATGCATAAAGAGCTTTATACTGTGACGCCGGAAGCAGCGGCTGCCATTAACAAAGCCAAAGCGGAAGGCAGGCGCATTGTGGCAGTTGGGACTACCGCGGTGCGAACTTTGGAATCTGCCGGCGCTACGGGGGAAGTGAAAGCCGGAAGCAAATGGACGCAGATATATATTTATCCCGGCTTCCAGTGGCATATTGTGGACGCGCTGGTAACCAATTTCCATTTGCCTCAGAGTACGCTCCTGATGCTGGTTTCTTCCCTGTCTTCCCGGGAAGTGATGCTTCGTACTTATGCGGAAGCTGTAAAAGAAAAATACAGGTTTTTCTCCTTTGGGGACGCCATGTTTATTACTACGTTAAGCCATCATGGTAGAAACAGTTCTGATTAAACAGGAGTTATTATGCACGCAGTAACATATGAATTACTAAAAGAATCGTCCCGCGGCAAGGCCCGGCGGGGAAGACTGCACACTCCGCATGGGACCTTTGAGACTCCCATGTTCATGCCGGTAGGGACGCAGGCCACAGTGAAGACACTGGCGCCGGAGGAACTGTATGCCATGGGGAGCCAGGTCATCCTGGCCAATACCTACCATCTTTTCCTGCGGCCGGGCAGCGAACTGGTTCAGAAAGCCGGCGGGCTGCATAAATTTATGAATTACAACCGGGGTATGCTGACGGACAGCGGCGGGTTCCAGGTATTCAGCCTGGGGGCCATGCGGAAGATTACGGAAGAAGGGGTGATGTTCCGTTCCCATATTGACGGCAGCAAACAGTTCCTGTCTCCGGAAGTTTCCGTCAGGGTGCAGGAAGAACTGGGGGCCGACATCGCCATGGCCTTTGACGAATGTATCCCGTATCCTTCTGACTTTAATTATACGAAAAAATCTACGGAACGTACCACCCGTTGGGCGGAGAGATGTATTAAGGCCCATACCCGTGGAGACCAGTCCCTGTTTGGAATCGTACAGGGAGGGATGTTCCCGGAACTTCGGAAAATGAGTGCGGAGCAACTTCAGGAAATGGATTTTGCCGGTTACGGAATCGGCGGCCTTTCCGTAGGAGAACCTAAACCCCTTATGTATGAGATTCTGGATCAGACTACAGAATGGATGGATAAGCAGAAGGCCCGTTACCTGATGGGCGTTGGCACACCGGATTGCATTGTAGAAGGCATTAATCTGGGCGTGGATATGTTTGACTGCGTATTTCCTACCCGGGTGGCACGGAACGGCACAGCCATGACGGCGCAGGGACGCCTTGTGATTCGTAATGCCGTATATGCGGAAGACTTCAGGCCCATTGACGAACATTGTGACTGCTATGCCTGCCGCAATTTTTCACGAGCTTATATTCGCCATTTATTTAAGGCAGAAGAAATTTTCGGGCTGCGGCTGCTTTCTATTCACAATTTACACTTCCTGCTGGATTTTACAAAAAAAATCAGGGAAGCTATTGAACAGGATGCTTTCGGGAAATTCAGGAAAGAGTTCTGGGATCACTGGGAAGAAAAAGAGAAAAGGCCCGAAGATATTTAAGGAAACGAATTAATCAATGCTTCCTTAAATTAATTGAGACAAATTCCTGAAATTCTGCTATAATATTTATGCTGTTTTTATTATCGGCATCTTATTGTTAACATTGCCGGGAGGTGTTTTATGAACGATATAATCTTCATCGCTAATACTTTTTTGCCTTTTGTTATTATGGCGGCGATTTTTTATTTTATGCTGTGGCGGCCCCAGAAGCAGGATCAGAAAAAGCGGAAAGAATTTCTGGATTCCCTGAAAAGGGGCGATAAGATCATTACTATTGGCGGCATGTATGGCACACTGACAAAGGTGGGGCCGCAAAAAGTAACGGTAAAACTGGCAGAAGGAATGGAAATTGATTTTGCCAGGACGGCGATCGGTACCTATCAGGATACGGAGAAAACTGCGTAATTAAAAGGATTTTGGATAATGGATATTGCGGAGGAAAAACAGGCAGTTCGTCGTGAACTGAAAGAGACCGTCGCCGCGTTCTCTCGGGAGTATGTCAGGGAAATCAGCGAGTCTGTCTGTGAGAAGGTGTTGCACAGCAGGGAGTTTGCCGACGCCAGTGTCATTTTTGGCTATCTGTCATTTCAAAATGAGGTTTCGGTTGACCGGATCCTGCTGGAAGCATTGCGGGCCGGTAAAACCGTAACAGTGCCGCTGATTGTTTCACGTACGGAAATGCAGGCTGCGGTTTTGGAATCATTGGAAAACCTTCCGTTGGACCGGTATGGGATCCGCACGGTGCCGGAACCGGCTGAAATTATATCGCCGGAGAGCATCGATCTTATCCTGGTGCCGGGAGCAGGCTTTACGGTCTCCGGCTGCCGGATGGGAAGAGGCGCCGGGTATTATGACCGCTTTTTGGAAAAGGCGAAGGGATTTACTCTGGGTATCACCTGCGACCGGTTGCTGCGGGAACAGCTGCCGGCAGATTCCCATGACCGGAACGTGGATGCACTGGTTACAGAAACCAGATTTGTTCACTGTATTGATACCAATACTTAAGTGTGAAACTGTCGGGATGAGCAAACACACTCCTGATTTTTCTATATTGATTTATAGCTCAAAAATTGTATTTGGCATACAATTGATATAAAATGTTACAACAGTAACGGATGAAAGGGGTAAAGTAATTTTGAGGTGGAATGAATTAGGGAAGTTCCTGATTGTTGCTCTGGCAATAGTCGGGGGATTCTGCATGTATATCCGGCCGCTGGCAAGTTCTGTCAAACAGGGCCTGGATCTGCAGGGCGGGACCCATGTAGTATTGCAGGCTGTGGATACGCCACAGCTGAAGGTCAATGACGATGCGCTGGACCGTGCCACTCATATCATTGAGCGCCGCGTTAACGCATTGGGACTGACGGAACCGGTTGTACAGCGTCAGGGCCGTGACCGTATCATCGTGGAACTGCCGGGCGTTAAAGATCCGGAAAAAGCCATTAACATGCTGGGTAAGACAGCAATGCTTGAGTTTAAAGATCCCAATAACGTAACGGTATTGACCGGTACGGATCTGAAAGACGCAAAAGCTGTAGTAGGTAATGGAAACCAGCCCCTGGTATCCATGGAATTTTCCGATGAAGGCGGCAGAAAGTTCGCGGATGTTACGGCCCGGAATGTTGGCAAGCGTATTGCCATCACCCTGGACGGTGAAGTGCTGACAGCGCCTACGGTGCAGGAAGCCATTACCGGAGGCCGGGCCCAGATCACCGGCAACCGGACCATGGAAGAAGCCCAGCACCTGGCGATTTTACTGCGCAGCGGCTCTCTGCCGGTAAAGCTGGAAATCATCGAAAACCGTACCGTGGGACCGACCCTGGGCCAGGATTCCAAGGAAGCCAGCCAGAAAGCATTCCTGATCGGCGTGGCAGGCGTATTTGTATTTATGCTTCTGTTCTACCGCCTCAGCGGTATTGTGGCGGATATTGCTCTGCTGTTGTATACCATGCTGCTTCTGCTGGTTATGCGTTATCTGAACGCGACCCTTACCCTTCCCGGCATGGCGGGCATCATCCTGTCTATCGGTATGGCCGTTGACGCCAACGTACTGATTTTCGAACGATTCAAAGAAGAGATCCGCAATGGCAAGACCCTTCGCCGGGCCATGGATAACGGCTTTGGCAGAGCGTTGGTTACCATCCTTGACTCCAATATTACGACCCTGATGGCCTGCGCCGTATTGTTCTATCTGGGCACCGGTCCCATCAAAGGCTTCGCGGTTACGCTGGCTATCGGCGTTATTCTGAGTATGTTCACGGCAGTAACAGTTACCAAGTTCCTGCTGAAATTCCTGATTGACGCTAACTTTACCAAGAGTCCCTGGGCATTTGGCATCTCCGCTCCCAAAACAGAGGAGGTGGCAAAATGAAAAACTTTTCTATTGTTAAGAACTGGAAAATATTCTTTGCCATTACGATCATCGGATTGATGATCGGTTACGGTTCCATGATCTTCCGTGGTTTTAACCTGGGCATTGACTTTACCGGCGGCAGCATCATGGATCTGAAATTCGAAAAGGCCGTGCAGGTAGCCCAGGTCCGTGAAGTGCTGGGCAAACATAATCTGGGGGGAGCCATCATCCAGCTGGAAAGTAACGATTCTTCCGCTACTTCTTCCCAGGGCGTGCTGATCCGCACCCCGGTCATTGCGGATAATGACCGTACGGCAGTCATGCAGGATATGGAAAAAGCTTTGGGCAAGTTTGACATCCGCCGCGTGGAAAACGTAGGCGCTACTATCGGAGGCGAACTGATCCAGCAGGCGGCTATCGCCATCTTCCTTTCCTGGGTGCTGATGATCATTTATATTACCATCCGGTTCCAGCTGAACTTTGCCCTGGCAGCCATTATAGCCCTGATCATCGACGTATCGGTTACCCTGAGCTGGTTCTCCCTGCTGCAGCTGGAAATTGATTCCACCTTTGTAGCTGCCCTGTTGACGGTTGTAGGCTATTCCGTCAACGGTACCATCGTTATTTTCGACCGTATCCGTGAAAACCTGAAGGTTCACCGCCGCAGCGAGACGGTGACGGATATGATCGATAACAGTATCAAATCCACCCTGACCCGTACCATTTATACAACGATTACCACGCTGTTTGCCATTGTGGCGATCTTCCTGTTTGGCGGGGAAACGATCCATAATTTCTCCTTTGCCATGCTGGTAGGCTGCTGCAGCGGCGCCTATACATCCATTCTGCTGGCAGGGACCATCTGGCTGTTCCTGCAGCATAAAAAAGCAGGGGAATAATCTATCAGGACCTTGTTTTGATGTGGTCTGAACCGAATTATATATTGAAACTGAAGAGGAACGTTGCTGTAATATACAAGCACTCCTTTGATGTAAAATGATTTTTTAATTAAGGCAGGCACTTTCAAGCCTGCCTTTTTTGGTATATAATATATATTAAATAAGTATGCCTGATAGAAAGCAAATTCGTTTCCCGCAGAAACGTAATCGTCAGGTTTCGAAAAAACAAGAACATAGAAAATGTTGGACAAAGGAGTGTTCCCATTGCGAAAAATATTTATTTTATGCTTATGCCTGCTCATGAGTTTTTCTTTTGCAGCCTGCGGAAAGGAAACGGAGAAAAAGCCGCAGCCGAAGCCGGCCAAGGCTGTTTTTGAAACCAGTATGGGCACGTTTACCTGCCGGCTGGAAACAAAGCTGGCGCCTTTGACCACGGAAAATTTTATGAAGCTTGCCAGAAAAGGCTATTATGACGGTCTGATCTTCCACCGGGTCATCGATAACTTCATGATCCAGGGTGGCTGCCCGAAGGGAGACGGAACCGGCGGCCCCGGTTACACCATTAAGGATGAGTTCAGTTCTGAACTGCGCCACAGCGGACCGGGAGTGCTTTCTATGGCCAACGCAGGACCAAACACCGGCGGCAGCCAGTTCTTCATTACATTAAAAGCGACTCCCTGGCTGGATAACCATCATGCTGTGTTTGGCCGGGTCAGCGACGGTATGGACGTTGTGCAGAAAATCGGGCATACAAAAACAGGTGTAAACGATAAGCCGGTGGTTCCGGTTGTTATTAAAAAGATAACGATCCTTGAAGGGGAAGAAGCAGTGAAGGGAGCAAAATAATTTGTCTTTTTTGTCAGACGAACATGTAATTGAAATCAACGACCAGCAGGAAATGATCGGTATCCTGGGACGGAACGACGAGTTCCTGCGCCTGATCGACGCCAGCTTTGACGCAACGGTCATGGCCCGGGGAAACAAGATTATTTTCAGCGGCAGCGAAGAGGAAAACCTGATGCTGGAGCAGCTTTTCAAAGAGCTGCTGTTCCTGTACCGGCAGGGGCTTCCTATTACCAGTCACGATGTGCGTTACAGCATTTACATGGTGCAGGGCGGCGCCGTAGCCAAGCTGCATAATATGTATGCGGAAACCCTGATCGTTACCTGGCGGGGCCATCAGATCAAGGCGAAGACACTGGGCCAGTGGAATTATGTGCGGGCCATTAAAAACAATTTCATTACCTTTGGTATCGGTCCTGCCGGAACAGGCAAGACCTATTTGGCTGTGGCCATGGCAGTCACTGCGTTAAAAAAGCGGGAGGTGGAACGGATCATCCTGACCCGTCCAGCCGTGGAAGCAGGCGAGAAGCTGGGCTTCCTTCCCGGGGACATGCAGGAAAAAGTTGATCCCTACCTGCGTCCGTTATACGATGCGCTTTTTGATATGCTTGGCAGCGATACGGCGCAGAAATATCTGGAGCGGGGCACCATTGAAGTAGCACCTCTTGCCTATATGCGGGGGCGTACACTGAACGGCTCCTTTATTATTCTGGATGAAGCCCAGAACACCACGCCGGAACAGATGAAGATGATCCTGACCCGGTTCGGGTTCGGTTCCCACATGGTAGTGACAGGGGATGTGACACAGATCGACTTGCCGGCCGGGCGGAAGAGCGGGCTGATCCATGCGGCCAGGGTGCTAAATGACGTGCCGGGTATCAGCATTAACTATTTTGACGAAAAAGATGTGGTCCGCCATGAAATCGTAGGGGCCATTATCAAAGCATACGAACGGTTTGACCGGAAGCAGGAAGAAAACAGGATGGAAGAATCGGGGAAACAGCATGATCATTAATTTCAGCGACGACCAGGATGAAGTAAAAATACCGAAAGAGGCCATAGCTCTTTTGAAAAAAGGACTGCAGGCGGTGGCAAAGCTGCATAAGCTGTCGGCAAAGACAGAAGTGAGCGTTTCTTTGGTCAGCGACGAGGTGATCCACGTGCTGAACAAGGATTACCGGGGCATCGACCGGCCTACGGATGTCCTGTCCTTTGCCCTGGATGAAGCGGAAGAACCGGAAGAGACCGGCGGTCCGGAACAGCATTTGCTGGGGGATATTATTATTTCCGCCGAAACCGCCGTGCGCCAGGGAAAAGAGTACGGTCACGGGCTGAACCGTGAACTGGTGTACCTTGGGGTTCACAGCCTGCTGCATCTTCTGGGATACGACCATATGAAGAAAGAAGACAAGGCCGTGATGCGTCAGAAAGAAGAAGAGGCATTGCGGATGATCGGCCTCAGCCAGGAAGATATAGATGCGAAAGAAAAAGATCCGGAGCATTTTGCGGTAGCCGTAGTGGATGCAGCTGCAAAGAAAAAGAAGAAAAATAAAGGAAAAAAGACTCTTGCAGATAAGCTTTCAGCCGAAGATGCAGCAGAAACCGCCATGCCTGATGAAATAGCAAGAACGGCGAAAGGAAAAGACAAAATGGGGAAAAGTGACGTCAAAAAGGCGGATAAAACTATCGGGAAATTATATAAGAAAGCACTGAAAGCCCGTGAGAACGCCTATGTTCCTTTCTCAAAGTTTAAGGTGGGGGCCGCGGTCCTGACCAAATCGGGGGATATTTTTACCGGGTGCAACATCGAAAATTCTTCGTTCGGTTTAACGGTATGCGCGGAACGGGTGGCCTTATTTAACGCTGCGGCTTCCGGCATAAGGCCGGGAGAGATAAAAATGCTGCTGGTAGCGGCAGATACGGATGATGTTACATCTCCTTGCGGAGCCTGCCGCCAGGTGATGGCGGAATTTGAAATTCCCCATATCATCATGGCCAATGTCAAAGGGGATTTGCGAAAAGTTACGCTGGAAGAACTGCTGCCATTCGGATTTAAGGCGGCTGATTTTACATGACAAAAAAGTGGAAGGGCGCTGTCCTTCCTGACTTATGGAAACATTTGAAAGAAAACAGAGGAGCATATATGACTGACAATAAACACCATGCAGGCTTTGCGGCACTGGTAGGCCGTCCCAACGTGGGGAAGTCCACACTGATGAACGGGATGATCGGGGAAAAGATAGCGATCATGAGCGACCGTCCCCAGACCACCCGTAATAAGATCATGGGAATTTTTTCCACGGAAAAAGCACAGATCATGTTCCTGGACACGCCCGGTATTCATAAACCCCTCCATAAGCTGGGGGAATACATGAATCAGACGGCCATCGGGACCCTGAACCAGGTTGACGTGGTATTGTTTGTGGTGGATGCCAGCGAGAAAAAAGGCGCCGGTGAAAAATTCATACTGGAGTATCTGAAAAAAGTTAAGACACCGGTGCTGCTGATCATCAATAAAATTGACAAGCTGGAAGACAAAGCCCGGCTGCTGGCCATTACCAAAAGCTATACGGAAGAGATGGACTTTGCCGCAGTCATTCCGGTAAGTGCTCTGCAGAAAGACGGTTTTGAAGAATTGCAGGAGGAAATTATCCGCTTCCTGCCGGAAGGGCCCAGCATGTTCCCGGAGGATGAACTGACAGACCAGCCCATGCGCGTCATTGCAGCGGAAATGATCCGGGAAAAGGTACTACGGAACACCCACGATGAAGTGCCTCACGCCATTGCGGTGGAGATAAGCGAATACAAAGAGAGGCCTAACGGGAATGTCTTTATCCGTGCCGTGATTTATGTGGAACGGGAATCCCAGAAGGGCATAGTAATCGGTGCCAAAGGAACCCTGCTGAAAAAAATCGGGCTGGAGGCAAGACAGGATATCGAAACCCTGACAGGGGGCAGCGTGTTCCTGGACCTGTGGGTAAAAGTCCGGGCCGACTGGCGCAATAAGGCAAAAGCCCTGAAGGAATTCGGGTATAAGGAAGAGTAAGTATGTATATCCTGTTTTTGGTTTTATTAAACGCCTTCTTCGTTATGGCGGAATATTCCCTGGCGAGGATCCGCAAAGGGCAGCTCCTGGAAATGAAAGAAAAGGGCATTTCCGGAGCCGACAAGCTGCTGGGGATTTTTGAAAAACGGAACCATTACATCAGTGCTGCCCAGGTGGGGATTACCTGTACTTCCCTGTTGCTGGGCTGGTACGGGGGGCCCCGGCTGGCCAAATGGTTGACGGAGCGATCCTGGCTGCAGGAATGGATCCGGGGCGCCGGGGAGTTATCGCTTTCTGTTGCAGGCCTGCCGGTGGAAACGGAGGTTTCCGCCCTCAATATAATCTGCGCATTCCTGATCCTGGCGCTGCTTCATGTAGTGATAGGGGAACTGGTTCCCAGGCTCATCGTATGGGACCGGGTCGAAACGGTCATAAAGTACATGGGAACTCCCTTGCGTTTTATTCATACGGTAACATTTCCCTTTGTAAGCATTGCCTTCTTTCTGGCGAAAACCATTGCCCTGCTGTTCGGCATCCGCTATTCACCCCGGGAAGATATTTCCCGCAGCGAGGAGGAACTGCGCCAGATCGTCAGCGCCAGTGAAAAGGAAGGGGAACTGGACAGCGCGGAACGCACCATGATCGACAACGTCTTTGAATTCAACGACATTGTTGCCAGAGAGGTGATGGTGCCCCGACAGGATATGGTATGTATCTATCTGGAAGACAGCATGGAAGAAATCCGGGAACTGATCCGCACCGACCACCACACCCGCTTCCCCGTGTGTGATGAAGATAAGGACCATGTGCTGGGGATCCTCCATGTGAGGGATCTGTTTAACGCAACGCTGACACCGGACTTTGATATCCGTTCCCTGGTGCGAAAAACCATCATGGTACCGGAGGGGATGGATGCCCTGCGGGTGCTGCAGACCATGCAGAAGCAACGGGTGCACCTGGCTGTGGTGGTGGATGAATTCGGCGGTACCGCCGGCCTGGTGACCCTGGAAGACCTGCTGGAAGAAATTGTCGGCGATATTCAGGATGAATCCGACGAGCCGGAGGCACCGGAGGTTTTACCTCTGCCGGACGGCAGTTACGATCTTGACGGGGAAATGACGCTGGATGATGTAAGCGAACTGCTTTCCCTGACTTTTGAAACGGGATTTGACGAGGATACACTGGGCGGTTATATTTTCGGCAGGCTGGGACGGAAACCGGAAGAAGGGGACGAGATATGCCGGAAAAACTGGCGGTTTACAGTGCTGAAGATGGATCAGTTCCGGATCGAACGGGTAAAAGCGGAAAAAAATGAAAAAGCGGGCTGACATATAGATGGCGGACATGGAAAGCTATCGGGATGAAATCATAATACTACAAGTGAAAAACTGGCAGACCGCAGATAAAAAAGCCGTATGCTTTTCTAAGGAACACGGCAAAATCGTTTTCCTTGCCTATGGGGCCCGGTATTCGAAAAGCAAGACAGGCAGGCTGGTACAGCCGCTTTTTCGTCTGCAGGCGGAATTTTATCCCGGGAACCGCCTGGATAAACTGAAATCCTGTGAACTGGCCGCGCCTATGCCGGAAATGGATATTGACAGGCTGGCTTACGGTTTTTTAATGGCGGAGGCCACAGACCGGCTGACGGAACAGGGAGAACCTTCGGAAGGGATCTATCGGCTGCTGGAGGAAAGCCTGGTATTGCTGGAAAAAAGAAATCCCCGGCTGGCTGCCATGATATATCTGATCCAGCTGCTGGATCACTGCGGTATCGGACCCGTATATGAGGTGTGCGTGAACTGCAGCCGGCCTGCCCAAGGGAACGGCTGGTTCAGCAGCGAACAGGGAGGCTTTATCTGCAGTGACTGCAGCCATGGGAAAGAAAACAGCGGCGCGCTTCTGCCGTTCGGTGAAGAGGCACGCATGCTGTGGCAGCAGCTCCGCATGCTGGACTTTGCTGAACCGGGCCATTTTACGGTAAAAGGCGGAACGCTCATGGAGGTAGAAAAAATACTCCATCAATATGTTGTCTACCAGACGGAACAGCCGCTGAAGAGCCTGGATTTTATCAGGCAGATAGGAAAGGCTTCTCAATAAAATAAATGCAAAAAAATTTTACAAGGAGGAATCAACATGAACGAAGCAAAAGCAATGGAAGAAATGAAACGACTGGAGGGGACCCAGACGGAAAAAAACCTGGCAGCAGCCTTTGCCGGGGAATCCCAGGCCCATGTTAAGTACACCCTGTTTGCCCGCCAGGCTGAAAAGGACGGGAAGATGAGCCGCCAGATCGCAGACATTCTGGACGAGACCGCAGCCCAGGAACGGGCCCATGCGAAAATTTGGTTCTGGCTGCTGGGTGACCTGTCCAAACCCACAACGGAACATCTGAAGATGGCAGCAAACGGGGAAAACGACGAATGGACTTCCATGTATCCGGAATTCGCAAAGACTGCGAAAGAAGAAGGCTTTGAAGAAATCGCCCTCCTGTTTGAACGGGTAGCGGAAATCGAAAAGCGCCACGAAAAACAGTATCGTTTGCTGCTGGCAAATATCGAAAATGAAAAACTGTTCAAACGGGACGAGAAAAAACTCTGGATGTGCGCCAACTGCGGCTTTGTGGCTGAATCTGTGGAAGCGCCGGAAGAATGCCCCGTATGCGGTCATCCGAAATCTTTCTTTGCCATCAAAGCGGAAAACTATTAATTAAATAATTCGCTTAGAGAATTTGCCGTTCAGTCAGGATAATTTTGGCTTATCATGCAGTCCTGCCATGGATTTATCATGAAAGTGAAAACCATTTGACAAAGGACTGGCTACTTCATATAATATAATAGTTAGCGATGATAAGTCCAAGTATCCAGCAAAAGCAAGCGAGCCGGGACAGTGAAAGCCGGTACCATGCGGGAGAAGGCAGCTTTGAGCGTAATTGAATAACCATTGAGGCGGATCACGGTTTGTGTGATCAAGCAGGGTGGAACCGCGGAGTTACTCCGTCCCTGTAACATTGATTTGTTACAGGGACGGATTTTTTGTTTTGTAACGTATGATGTTAAGGTGTGTTTCTTTCAGGAAGCAGCCGGATCAATCGGCAACGCGAAATCGCCTTGTAACGATAAAAGGAGGAAAAATATGGATTTTCAGCAAATGGTTTTGACACTGCAGAAATTTTGGTCTGAGCAGAACTGTATCCTGGCTCAGCCCTATGACATGGAAAAAGGCGCAGGTACCATGAACCCCCTGACCTTTTTGCGGGTACTGGGGCCGGAACCCTGGCGTGTGGCCTATGTGGAACCCTCCCGCCGCCCGGCAGACGGACGGTACGGCGACAACCCCAACCGCCTGTTCCAGCATCACCAGTACCAGGTCATTATTAAACCGTCCCCGGCCAATATCCAGGACCTGTACCTGCAGAGTCTGGCGGCGCTGGGCTTTAAAGCGGAAGAACACGATATCCGCTTTGTAGAGGATAACTGGGAATCACCGACCCTGGGGGCCTGGGGCTTGGGCTGGGAAGTGTGGCTGGACGGCATGGAAATCACTCAGTTCACCTACTTCCAGCAGGTAGGAAGCCTGGACATCAAACCGGTGGCTGTAGAAATTACGTACGGCCTGGAACGTATCGCCATGTACATCCAGGGCGTGGAAAACGTGTACGATGTAAAATGGGTAGGGGATGTGACCTACGGAGACGTATTCCATGACAACGAAGTAGAGCAGAGCTGGTATTCCTTCCAGCTGGCAGATACGGACATGCTGTTCGACATGTTTGAAAAATTTGAGAAGGAAGCGGAACGGATCGTGGAAACGGGAAACATCCGTCCTGCCTATGACTATGTACTGAAATGTTCCCACACCTTTAACCTGCTGGACAGCCGGGGCGCCATCAGCGTCAGCGAACGGGCCGCCTACATCGGCCGCGTACGCCGTCTGGCCCGCCTGTGCGCCAAAGCCTATGTGGAACAAAGGGAAAAGATGGGCTTCCCGCTGCTGAAGGGAGGAAACAAATAATGAAACGTTTATTGTTTGAAATCGGAACGGAAGAACTGCCGGCTAATTACATGCCGAATATTTTAAAAGACCTTAAGGAACTGGCCCTGAAAAAACTGCAGGATGCACGGGTTCCCTTTGCCGATGTAACGGTTCTGGGTACACCCCGCCGTCTGGCCGTACTGGTGGGCGGTGTGGAAGAAACCCAGGCAGACAGCACGGAAGAATTTAAAGGCCCTGCTGTGAACATCGCATTTAAAGACGGTGAACCTACGAAAGCGGCCCAGGGCTTTGCCCGGGGTAAAGGCGTAGACGTAAAAGACCTCATCGTCAAAGATAATTACATTTATGCTATCAAACACACCCAGGGACAGCCTACTGCGGCTCTGCTTCCCCATGTACTGCAGGAGATCCTGACCAACATCCCGTTCCCCAACCACATGCGCTGGGCGGACTTTGATTTCCGCTTCCTGCGTCCTATCCACTGGCTGGTGGCGCTGTTCGGTTCGGAAGTTATTCCTGTGGCCATTACGGACATCAATTCTGACCGCTTCACCATGGGACATCGCTTCCTGAGCAACAAACAGGTGGAGATTCCTTCTGCGGACGATTATGAAAAATTGCTGGAAGAAAATTTTGTCATCGTTGACCAGGACAAACGCCGTGAAATGATCCGGAAAGAAATCACCGAACTGGCGGCAGCGGAAGGCGGCGAAATCGAAATCGCGCCGGACCTGCTGGAAGAAGTTAACTATCTGGTAGAATATCCCACGCCCCTGTGCGGGAAGTTTGAAGAAAAATATCTGGCCCTGCCGGAAGCGGCCATCATCACTCCCATGCGGGACCATCAGCGGTACTTCCCGGTGCGGGGCAAAGACGGCAAGCTGCTGAACAAATTCATTGCGGTCCGGAACGGGGGCAAAGCGTTCCTGGAGAACGTGGCCCACGGAAACGAACGGGTACTGCGGGCCCGTCTCAGCGATGCGGAATTCTTCTTCAACGAAGACCGGAAGCAGAAGCTGGAAGGCTATGAAGAAAAAATCAAAACCGTTGTATTCCAGGAAGGCCTGGGCAACATGTACGATAAGAGCCAGCGTCTGATCCAGCTGGTGGAGATGCTTCATTTCAGCCTCCAGAGCCGCGTGTCGCTGGATGACCTGAAACGTGCGGCCCGGCTGTGCAAGTGCGACCTTGTTACCGGCATGGTTACAGAATTTACCGAACTCCAGGGCGTCATGGGCCGTGAATATGCACGCCTTGACGGGGAAAAAGAAGATATCTGCGAAGGTATCTTTGAGCATTATCTGCCCCGGTTTGCAGGAGATATCCTGCCCTCCACGGAAATCGGCCGCATTCTGGGTATCGCCGACAAGGTAGACAATATCGTGGCAACCTTCAGCCGGGGCAAAGCGCCTACCGGTTCCCAGGATCCTTTTGCCCTGCGCCGTCAGGCACTGGGCATCATCAACATTCTGCTGGAAGGCAAAATGAACCTGGATATGGCGAAGGTCGTTGGCGCAGCAATCCTGCTGCTGAAAGTTCCTGTGGAAAATGCCAAAGAACTTGGCATACAGATTCTCGACTTTATCAAACTGCGTTTCCGCAACCTGATGCTGGAACAGAAAATCCGTTACGATGTGATCGATGCCGTGCTGGCAGATGAGAGGAATAACGATCTGTACGACCTGTACCTGCGGGCCCAGGCATTGAACGCCTATGTGAACGGGGAGAAAGCGGCGGACATGATCCAGGCGGCTACCCGTGTGAACAACCTCAGCAGCAAGGCGGAAACAGAAGTGCCGATTAACGACGGACTGTTTACGGAACAGGCCGAAAAGGATCTGTACGCGGTGGTACAAAAACTGGATAAGGAAATCATTCCGTTGATCGTCCGTTGCGATTACGCAGGGGCGCTGGATATTTTAAGCGAACTGAACGCCCCGGTAAATAAATTCTTCGACGACGTAATGGTCATGGACAAGGACGAAGCGGTGAAGAACAACCGCCTGTCCCTGCTGTGCATAGTGAAGGATCTGGTAAACTGCGTAGGGGATCTTTCCAAAATCGTAATGTAATGTTCTGCTGATCGTCTGGCAGGTTTAAATTTAACAGAATTCAATTTACAAATACGTCTTTCGATTTAAAAACCGGCAACTCATCCGGCAAGAGGTTAAATTTTACGGAATTACCTTGAATATCTTCTTGAAGAGTGGTATAGTATATACTAAATAGGGGATTAATTTCCACTTAGGTGTACAATAATATTCAAAAAGGAGCGGACGTTATGGAGAAAGAAAAAGAGTATCTGTTGTGGTTCGAGCAGATGGAGCGCAAAGATGTGGCCATTGTAGGCGGTAAATCCTCCTCTTTGGGTGAGATGACTGCAAAAACCGATGTGCCAGTACCTTATGGGTACGCCACCACCGCTTATGCCTACCGTTATTTCATCGAAAAGACCGGCCTGAAACAAAAGATGGCAGATCTGATCGCCCAGCTGACGGATGTGGAAAACACAGCCCTGCTGCGCGACATCAGCGCCAAGCTGCGTAAAGCCATCATGGACGAGGAAATGCCCAAGGATCTGCAGCAGGCTATTACCAAAGCCTATAAAGAACTGGGCAAAAAAGTCGGCGAAAAAGATCCTTACGTGGCAGTGCGGTCCAGCGCTACCGCGGAAGACCTGCCTGACGCCAGCTTTGCGGGACAGCAGGACACCTACCTGAATGTTCAGGGCGCCAAGATGATCATCCAGAAGGTAAAGGAATGCTATGCATCCTGCTTTACCGACCGGGCTGTATACTATCGTGAAAAACAGGGCTTTGACCATCTGGACGTAGCGTTGTCTGCCGTTATCCAGATGATGGTATATTCCAAGGCTGCCGGCGTTATGTTCACCGTGAACGTAGCCAACGGCGAAGACAAGAATGTTCTGATCGAAGGGGCTTACGGCCTGGGCGAATATGTTGTACAGGGCACCGTAACGCCGGATGATTACCTGGTATCCAAAGACAAACTGGAGATCCTGGAAAAGACCGTTAATCCCCAGGAAGTGAAACTGATCCGCAAACCCGGCGGCGATGTGGAAGAAGTTCCCGTACCGAAGGAAGAGGGCGAAGCCCAGAAGCTGACGGACGAACAGATCAAAGAGCTGGCCGGTTATGCGCTGAAGATTGAAAAGCATTACGGCTGCTACATGGATATGGAATGGGGCATCGATGAACGGGACGGCAAGATCTGGATCCTGCAGGCCCGTCCGGAAACCGTATGGAGCCGCCGTAAAGCCAAAGCTGCGGAAAAACCGGAGGAAGAAAAAGTGGAAGTAACCAAGGAACGGAACGTAATCGTAAAAGGCGCCCCCGCAAGCCCGGGACAGGTTTCCGGCAAGGCCCATGTGATTCTGGATCCGTCCATGATCGACGAATTCAAGCAGGGTGAAATTCTGGTAACGGAAATGACCGCTCCCGACTGGGTTCCCGCCATGAAGAAAGCGAAAGCCATCGTAACGGACAGCGGCGGCATGACCTGCCATGCATCCATCGTCAGCCGCGAACTGGGCATTCCCTGTATCGTAGGCACCAAGAGCCGGGGCGCGGCTGCTACTGCATCCATCCAGACCGGCGATGACATTACTGTTGACGCTACCCATGGCGTAGTATATGAAGGTATTCTGGAAGAAGCTAAACCGGCTGCTGCCGCAGCGGCTCCTGCTGCAGGCGCAACGGTAACGGCGGAATTCTTCCCGCCCACCGGCACCAAGATCTATATGAACCTGGGCGATCCGGAACTGGCGGAAAAATACGCATCCCTGCCTTGCGACGGCATCGGCCTCATGCGTGAAGAATTCATCTGGACCACCTATATCCATGAACATCCGCTGTATCTGATCAAGACCGGCCATCCGGAAAAAGTGGTTGACCAGCTGGCAGAAGGCATCCGCCAGGTTTGCCAGGCCATGGCGCCCCGTCCGGTAACCCTGCGCTTCAGCGATTTCAAATCCAGCGAATACCGTGACCTGAAGGGCGGCGACGAGTTCGAACCCTATGAACCTTCCGCTCTGTTAGGCTGGCGCGGCGCTTCCCGTTACTATGATCCGAAATATATCGAAGCCTTTAAGCTGGAATGCCAGGCTGTACGGAAAGTCCGTGAAGAGTTCGGCCTGAAGAACCTGAACGTAATGATCCCCTTCTGCCGCAACATCGACGAAGCCCGCAAGGTTACGTCCATTATGGCGGAACAGGGACTGGCCCGTGGCAAAGACTTCAAAGTCTGGCTGATGGCTGAAATTCCTTCCAACATTATTCTGGCCGACCAGTTCAATGAATTTGTAGACGGCTATTCCATCGGCTCCAACGACCTGACCATGCTGATCCTGGGCTGCGACCGTGATAACGATACGGTATCCCATATCTATGATGAACGGAATCTGGCAGTTCGCCGTGCCGTACGCCATCTTATCGAAGTGGCCCACAAAGCCGGCAAGACTGTTTCTATCTGCGGCCAGGCTCCTTCCGTATATCCGGAATTCTGCGAATTCCTGATCAAGAGCGGCATCGACAGCATGTCCGTTAACCCGGATACGGTTAAATTCACCAAGAAACTGGCTGCCCATATCGAACAGCGCATCCTGCTTGACTCCCTGACCCACAGAGGCCGCGAGGAAGCGGAAGACCTGAACTGGTAATTCCGTCGGAAAGGAAGCAAAATGAAATACGTACGAATTAAAGCCATCGAAATCAATGCCGCACCTTCCGATCGGCTGGAAGACTCGGTGCTTCTTGCGGTGGACGAAACCAAAACCAAAGTGGAAGAAGTTCCTGCCATATTGCGTAAGATCATCAAAAAAGTGTACAACGTAAAAGAGTTCGGGGACGAATTCAACCGGGATCCGATCCTCTTCGGACGGGAAATGGATGAAATTGAAGAAAAATACCTGAACGAATACGGGCTGTACTCTGTTGATATCCAGGAAATACAGGTGAACTGGGACGACGGTATACCACTTTAAAATGTCTGCCGGAAATGGGTTACACCGGATACGGCAACATCAGCGGCCCCTGCAGAATTTTGCAGGGACAGCAAAAGCCGCCATTCGGAAGAATGCCTGATTCATAAGCGTAGCGGTACTGTAAAAATTTGTATGTGAAAAATGAAACGACTCCCTGCTCTGGGTGAAGAACTCGGGCAGGGAGTTATTGTTTTAATGGGGATGGAATATCATATTATAGAGGCAGTTTTTTTGACAACTGTAGATTTTTCTGTGGCTGTTTTGTTATAATGAAAAAAATCGACAGGAAGGTGTTGCTTGTGGACATTGATTGGGTAGATGGATTTGAAATTCGCGTGAAGGTTGATCATGGTTCGGTGGTTATTTCTGCCAATAAAGAAGGGTTGCTTTCTCTTGCAAAACAGCTTACCGCATTGGCAGAAGCTGTACCGGGACAACATATCCATTATGATGAATACAACTCTCTGGAAGAAGGATCAACGGAAATGATTATTGCAAGAGTAGAGTAAATTCTGATTTAACTTTTGACCGTTAAGTTTTCATGATTGATTTGGTATAATTAACATCAGATAACCATCGTAACCCATGACGATGAACAGACGGCGGAATTGTTAAAGAATGTACTGGAGGAAAAATCCTGAAATGCGGCTGTTTATTGCAATTAACCTGAGCGATGCCATGAAAAACGCGCTGGAATCAACACAGGACCAAATGTACGACAATGGTGTCCGGGGCAATTTTACGCCTCGGGAAAATATGCATCTTACCCTTGCGTTTATCGGAGAATACCCGGATAAGGACCGGGTCATGGACGCCCTTGCAACAGTGTCCTTTTCAGGCTTTCCCCTTTCCCTGAAAGGTATGGGAAGCTTCCGGGATTTATGGTGGGCAGGGATGGATGAATCTGCGCCCTTGGCTGCGGTTGCCCGACGTATCCGCAGAGCACTGGCAGAGCATGATATCCCCTTTGATCGCAAACGCTTTTCACCCCACATTACGCTGATCCGGAAAGCCGCTGGGAATATGCCCGGCATACAGGTGGAACCGGTTTCCATGCGCGTGGATACTATATCCCTTATGCGCTCAGACCGGGGAAAACACGGTATGATATATACTGCCATTGGAGAAATTAAAGCATGAAATGACAGGCAATGTAAACAGAGCGATGAAACGAAACAGTAAGCGGTTTCCGGAAAGTTTTTGTTTCCAACTTGTCGTTGATGAAATATCGAGATGCCAAATTGGAATCTCGATGCAAACATCTGGAGTAAAGGGTGGAAGATAATATCTGCCCTATGTTTACACCGAATAGGGAATTGCTATGCTAACTGCTGTACTCCGAACAGAGCGGGCTATTGCTGCCAGCATATCAATCATGGAACCGCTTTGAAATCACCAGGTCACAGGCAGGAAAAAGCATAAAAAAAGCAGAATAATAACAGCATAACCGATCAAAAACAGATTGACGACCTGCAGGCGAAAATACTGAAAGAAAAGCAGTTTAACCGTCAGGTGGAACTGAATGCGGAAGTGAAGAGATTGCAAAACATATTGCAATCCATTTGATAAGAAAGGCAGGAACACTGCAATGAACATAGAGCAAGTGCTTGCAATGGACGAGTATCAGATCTTTGACAGAAAAAGCATTCAATTTGCGCCAACGTCTCTGTCAGATTTAATCTGCGCATTTGCCAATGCAGATGGAGGTACTGTAGCCATCGGAATATCGGATAAGACAAAACGTATCGAAGGCGTAGATTCTTATTTGTCAAAAGTAAATGAGCTATTGCGTGTGCCGATTGATTATTGCAATCCGACCGTTCCGGTGGAAACAGAAATGGTTCCCTGTATCAATGCAGAAGGGAAGGCGGATCATGTATTGCTAATAAAAGTGGAAGCCAGCCCGCTATTGCATGCCAACCAGGCTGATGAAGTATTTGTCCGCGTAGGCGATAAGACCAAAAAACTTTCATTTCAGGACAGGCTGACGCTTATGTATGCTAAAGGGCTTCGCTACTTTGAAGATGAGCCTGTGTATGGCGCAACGCTGGAAGATATTGATTTGTCGTTTGTAACGGAATATATTCATAAAATCGGTTACGCAAAAACGGCAGAAGAATATTTAAAGCAAAATAAAAATTTTATCATTGCAGGTGATAAGATCAGCACGGCTGCGATTCTTTTGTTTGGCAAAAATCCGCAACGTTTCTTTCCCCGGGCCCGTATTCGCTTTATCCGCTTTGACGGAGTTGAGGCGAAGGTGGGGAAAGACATGAACGTGATTAAGGACGTGATTTTTGAAGGCCGAATTTTGGATCAGGTGCAGAAGGCCGTGGATTACATTAAAATCCAGATGAAAGAACGGACGTATTTGGGTAAAGATGCTGTGTTTGTTACCGAAGAAGAATACGGAGAATTTGTACGCACAGAGATTGTGGTAAACGCCGCCACGCATCGTGACTATGCCATTATGGGAACGGACATCCAGATCAAGATGTTTGATGACCGGCTGGAAGTGGACAGCCCCGGTACCTTTGCGGGTATGGTGAAGAAAGAGAATATCCGTTACACGCACTTTTCACGGAATCCTAAGATTGCCGCATTTTTAAAAGACTATGGCTTTGTGAAAGAATACGGCGAAGGGGTTGACCGTATGTGCAGGGAATTAAATGCGTTAGGGCTGCCGGATCCGGTATTTGATAACAATACTTTTATTTTGAAAACTATAATACGAAGCGCTGCCTATGAAAAGTTGGCGATTGAGAATAAAGAAGTTGGCGATTCGGCTCAAAAGTTGGCGATTGAGCAACGAAAAGTTGGCGATTCGACTCAAAAGTTGGCGATTGAGCAACAAAAAGTTGGCGATTCGGATAACTTTATAGCGATGGAAAAGATAGGATTACCTGAAATCTTGAAATTATGTGATGCTATGAATTATAATCAACCGACCATTTCCAACATTAAAAAAATGTATCATGAAATAGATTTGAATCAAATATTTAATGCCAATTACATATGTAAAATTCTTTCCTGCTCTGCTTCCACGGCAAGATATATTCTTTTAAAGCTACGGACGATAGATGTGGTAACTCCGGTTACGGGTAAAGGAAAAGGACAATATCGCTTTAAATACAAAACGGAAAAATAACCAAATATCATTTAAAGCTAAACTCCACTTGAAGTTTTTCTAGAAAATCTATAGTAACAGCATTGTTTGCAATGAGCATTCGAAGGGTTTCAATAAAAATTGCACTTGCAAATATAGCTTCTGTGCTAAGATCAAAATGTCCGTTAATTAAATCTAAAAGCAAATCATAAGAACCAATCGTGGTATCGCCGTGGGCAAAGTTTGATCTTGCTTTATAAAGTTTCTTAACTTGTTCCATTGTAATATTTGGGAAAACGCGATGTATTCTGTTTTGAAGCGTGAAAGATATACTACGTTTGTTTTTGTTGTATCCATACAAGGCTTCCAAGCCGATTACAGAATAGAGCATAATTTCATGATAATCACGGTTTAACAGGTAAGATAAAATTGAAACTACTGGACAATTGGAATTGTTTCTATCATGAATTTTATTTTGGATTAGCCAGTTCCATGTTTGCTCAATCGTTATATTTGTGGTAAACAGTTTAGACCACTTCTTATAGGCTTCATTTTGAATAGGATAGTAAGAAATGAATCTTTTACTTATAAATTTATTTTCGTCTATATAAACTGTGAAATCTGCGCAATCTATATTTAACCATGGTGATGAAAGAACTATTGCGTGTACCATTCGTAGGCATATTAATTCCATTTGTCCTTCGAAATTTTCATCGACATGGTCGTGTTTAAAGTATTTACGTAGTTTCTTGACGGTAATTTTTTCTGTACTGAGATTTTTGGGGCCATCATAATAAAGGACACTATTTTCTTCTATATCAATTTCGGCTGCTATCTCGCCCGTAAAAGATAAGTCAACAATTGTTCCTTTTACATTAATTAAAGGTATTGGTATAACTTTAGTGTTTATTTCTGGCTTGAAATTAATAGTACAGTTGTAAATATCATATGGAAATACTTTATTAGGAAATATATTTAACAATTCTTTGTAAACGTTATCGTTGTAATCGTGAATACTCATAACAAATTTTAACAATGTCATGTTTAACACCTCCTTTTTATAATATTATTATACAACTTAACAGTATTCTAGAACAGGTGTAATAACGATATAAGAAAAATATATACTTAATGTACACTACTACGCTTTAATAATTCCACAAAAATATATTTATTTTTTAATGTTGCAAGTATGTTATCCGGTGTAACTGCATTTGAAGGAGAAAGGGGTAAAAATGGAAAAAATGCGCATGGAAACACCTGATATGGTTTCCGAAAATATTAAAAAAATAGAAGAACTGTTTCCTAGTTGTATTACGGAAACTGTTGATGAAAATGGAAAACTGAAAAAAGCCATTAACTTTGAAATGTTGCGTCAGATGCTTTCCCGCGATGTGATTGAAGGCGATGAAGCGTATGAATTTACATGGGTAGGAAAAAAGGCGGCTATAGTAGAAGCAAATAAACCAATTCGCAAAACACTGCGTCCCTCCCCGGAAGAAAGCGTGGACTGGGATAAAACAGAAAACCTTTATATTGAAGGGGACAATCTGGAAGTGCTCAAGCTTTTGCAGGAGAGTTATCTTGGAAAAGTGAAAATGATTTATATTGATCCGCCGTATAATACAGGGAATGATTTTATTTATCGTGATGATTTTGCGATGGAGCGTAAAGAATATGAGGAACAGGCAGGACTGTTTGACGAAGAAAGTGGGGAAAAACTTTTTAAAAATACTGACAGTAACGGAAGATTTCATTCTGATTGGTGTTCGATGATTTTTCCGCGTTTGATGCTGGCAAGAAATTTGTTGTGTGATAATGGCATTATTTTTATTTCTATTGATGATAACGAGGTAGATAATTTACGTAAGTTATGTGATGAAATTTATGGGGAAACGAACTTTATTTCATGTGTTGTAATTGAGAATGACGCACGTATAAGATCATATGATTCGCTTGCAGTCACACATGAATATTTGTTAATTTATAGGAAAAGTATTAACTATAAATCTAATATTCTTGATAATCCAAATAAGCAATTTAAATACCATGACGCGCAAGGTGGTTTTGATTTATATGAATTACGGAATAGAAACAGTGATTTTAATATAAATAACAGGCCCAATTTATATTATCCTTTTTGGGTAAATCCTGAAAATTGTGATGAAAACGGACTTTATGAAATAGCACTTGACGAAAGAAAAGGATGGATTAAGTTTTACCCGCAAGAATCACAGGGAATTAAAACCGTATGGAGATGGGGAAAGGAAAAGGCACAGCAAAATTTGAATAAAGTAATATTTGGTAGAAAGGCAATAGGTGGCTGGCAAGTTGTAAAAAAATATAGAGAAGCATCTTTTTCTTTAAAATCAATCTGGCAGGGGAGTCAATTTTTATCAGATCGCGGTACGTTAGAATTTAAAAAGCTTTTTAACAATAAAAGGGTATTTTCTTTTCCGAAGTCTATAGAACTGATAAAACAATGCTTACTACTGAGTAGTAAAAGTGATGATATTGTTATGGACTTTTTTAGTGGATCTGCTACAACAGCGCATGCTGTTATGGAAAAGAACATTGAAGATAATGGACACAGAAAGTTTATAATGATTCAGCTTCCAGAAAAGTGTGATAAAAATGGCGAAGCTGCTAAAGCCGACTTTAAAAATATCTGTGACATCGGCAAAGAACGTATTCGCCGCGCTGGTAAAAAAATTAAAGAAGATAATCCATTAACAACGAAGGATTTGGATGTGGGTTTCCGTGTTTTCAAACTTGACGAAAGTAACATGAATGATGTGTACTATTCCGCAAATGAATATAAACAGGATATGCTTTCGCTTATGGAATCCAATATTAAAGAAGACCGTACTGATTTGGATTTATTGTTTGGTTGTCTGTTAGAGTGGGGGCTGCCGCTTTCTTTGCCATACAAAAGTGAAGATATTGAAGGTTGCAAGGTGCATACTTATAACGGTGGTGATTTGATTGCCTGTTTCGATGAAAATGTTTCAGAAACAGTAGTGCGTGAAATTGCAAAACGGAAACCCTTGCGTGCGGTGTTCCGTGATTCCAGTTTTGCAGATAGCCCGTCTAAAATTAATGTTGGTGAAATTTTTAAAATGTTGGCGCCGGATACAAGAATAAAGGTTATTTAAATGAATATACTTGGACTGAAATATCAAGCTGGGAGCTTTTTAACAGCGTATATAAATTTAGTAATACTTAATGATCAATCACTTAATATTAAACCGTCTTCACCGATTTTTACTATACCAATGATTGTAAATGGTGCTTTTGCGGCGGAGTTATCTTTAAAGGCAATACTTTCAAGTTGTGGTATCAATTATGAAAAATCGCATAACCTGCTTTATTTGTTTACAATTTTACCGGAGGACCTTGCCTTAGAGATTGTTAATAGGTCGATTGCTGCAGCTCCAATATTTAAAAATATTGATGAATGGTTAAAACAGTTAATGCTTATTTCTGATGGGTTTGAACATTGGCGTTATAGTTATGATACAGGTGTTCCTATAGTTGTGAATTTTAATTTCCTTCAAGCATTTGTACAAGCAACATCTAATACATTAACAGATCATTTTGGATCAGTTGAATTGAAAGAAACATTACCGAACGAAAATAGTGAAGAGGAATTTGAACAATGTTTATCTGAAAGTGTAGAAAAGCAAAAACAAGTTGCGATAGAAAAATTTCGGAAAATATTAAAAAAAGGAAGAAAGAAATGAAACTGCAATATAAACACCAGAAGTTTCAGGCGGATGCCGCCCAGGCGGTGGTGGATGTGTTTGCCGGGCAGCCGTATCTGACGCCGTCCTATATGATAGATCGGGGCGCAGAACAGTTTCAGCCGGGCTTGATGGAAGAAGAACTATTTACCGGCTGGAAAAATGAGTACGTTGTGCCGGAGTTAACGGATAATGTAGTTTTGGAGCATGTGCGAAAAATCCAACGGGCCAATTTACTGAAACCTTCGGAACAGTTGGAAGGCCGGGCTAATGGGTATAACCTTACCATTGAGATGGAAACCGGCGTTGGCAAAACCTATACATACATTAAGACGATGTATGAATTGAATAAACATTATGGCTGGAGTAAATTCATTATCGTGGTTCCAAGCATTGCCATTCGCGAAGGGGTGTATAAGTCCTTTCAGACGACGGAAGATCATTTTGCGGAAGAGTACGGGAAACGGATTCGCTATTTCATTTATAATTCTGCACAGCTTACGGAAATAGACCGTTTTGCTTCGGATAATTCCATCAATGTGATGATCATTAATGCCCAGGCGTTCAATGCCAAGGGCAAGGATGCCCGGCGCATTTACATGAAGCTGGATGAGTTCCGTTCCCGGCGGCCTATTGATATTATTGCCAAAACAAATCCCATTCTGATTATTGACGAACCCCAGTCAGTTGAAGGCAAACAGACCAAAGAAAATCTGAAACAGTTCCACCCTATGATTACGCTGCGGTATTCCGCAACCCATAAGCTGGATAGTATCTATAACATGATTTACCGTCTGGATGCTATTGAAGCCTATAACAAGCAGCTGGTCAAGAAAATTTCTGTAAAAGCGGTTACCGCGTCCGGTACTACGGCTACAGAAGGCTATGTGTATTTGCAGAGCATTAACCTTTCCGATAAAGCGCCCACGGCGACCATACAATTTGACTGTAAAACGAAGAGCGGCATAAAACAAATTACGAAAACGGTTTCTGAAAAATTTAATTTGTACGATCATTCCAACGGTTTGGATGAATATAAGAACGGGTTTGTGGTAAGCCATATTGACGGACGGGATAATTCTATTTCCTTTATCAATGGGGTAAAATTAATTGCCGGCGATGTTGTAGGGAAAGTAAGTGAAGAACAGTTGCGCCGCATCCAGATTCGGGAAACGATTCTTTCTCACATTGAGCGGGAACGGGAACTGTTTTATAAAGGCATTAAAGTTCTGTCCCTGTTCTTTATTGATGAGGTAGCTCATTATAAGGAATACGATGCTGCCGGACAGCCACAGAACGGTATTTTCGCCAAAATGTTTGAAGAAGAATACAATGATGTGGTCAACCATTTACAAATGCGGTTGGGGGAACAGGAATATGCAAAATATCTCTGTTCCATACGCGCGGAAGATACACACGCCGGTTATTTTTCCATTGATAAAAAAGGCCGCCTTACCAACAGCAAATTGAATGACAGAAAAGAAAAAACATCAGACGATATTGATGCCTATGATCTGATCATGAAAAACAAGGAACTGCTGCTGGAACGGGATCCGAAAAAATCGCCGGTACGGTTTATTTTTTCCCATTCTGCTTTGCGAGAAGGTTGGGATAACCCCAATGTGTTCCAGATCTGTACGCTGAAACAAAGCGGAAGCGAAGTGCGGAAACGGCAGGAAGTAGGCCGCGGCCTGCGCCTGTGCGTGAACCAGGATGGGGAACGCATGGACAGCAACGTGCTGGGCAGCGATGTACATAAGGTGAATGTGCTGACCGTAATTGCCAGTGAAAGCTACGACAGTTTTGCCAGAGGGCTGCAGAACGAAATTGCGGAAGCGGTTTCCGACAGGCCCCGCAGGGTTACAGCAGAGTTGTTTGAAAAGCAAACGATTTCCGACGCGGAAGGCAATACCCAGATTGTGGACAAGGAACTTGCCAACACGATTTACCGCAGCCTGATTCGAAATGACTATATTGATGACGATGGTTTGTTAACAGACACCTATTACGAAGATAAGAAGAATGGCAATGTTAAAGTTGCGGATAAGGTGAAAGAGTGCGCCGCTTCTATCATCGCAATCCTTGATTCTATTTATGACAGCCGCATTCCTATGGCGGAAGACGCGCGTGCCAATAATGTGGAGGCAAAGCTTGATGAAGACAAGCTGGCCATGAAGGAATTTAAGGAGTTATGGGAACGTATCAATGCCAAGAGCGCCTATGTGGTTGATTTTGATTCCAAGGAGCTGATCCAAAAATCCATCGCCAGACTGAATGCGGAATTGCGCGTTGCCAGAATTTACGTCAAAGTAGTTACCGGCACTATGAACCAGATAGATTCAAAAGAGGCGTTGCAACATGGCGAGTCTTTTGCTTTGGAAAAACGGCAGGATAAAGATAGCTTTGATATTGCAAAAAATATTGCGGCGAATAGCAGTATAAAATATGATTTGATCGGAAAACTGGTTGAGGAAACGGGTCTCACGCGTAAAGATGTGGTTGCAATCTTAACCGGTATTGATGAAAAAGTATTTATGCAATTCAAAGAAAATCCGGAAGATTTTATAATTAAAGCCGCACGCCTGATCAACGAAGAAAAAGCTACGGTAATTGTGCAGCACATTACCTACAACAAGCTGAAGGAAAGACATGACACGGATATTTTCACCGAGCCGACACTGAAAGGCAAACTTGACCACAATGCCATTAAAACTAAAAAGCATTTGTACGATTATTTAATTTTTGATTCTGATAATGAGAAAAAGTTTGCGGAGCAGTTGGACGTGGACAACGATGTAGCCGTATACGTAAAACTTCCCGGCGGCTTCTATATTTCCACGCCGGTTGGGAAATACAATCCGGACTGGGCCATTGCATTTTATGAAGGAAACATCAAGCATATTTACTTTGTGGCAGAAACAAAAGGGTCTATGTCTTCCATGCAGCTGCGTGAAATTGAAAAATCAAAAATTCATTGCGCTACGGAACATTTTAAGGCCATCAGCGGCGATAACGTAATGTACCATGTTGTGGATAGTTATGAAGCGTTGAAAGAGTTAGTTATGAAATAATGCACGGTACGAAATCAAACTGTTGCCCTTAACCTTTTATGCATACAGGTGCGGCTTGCAATAAATGTAGGCCGCACGTTTTTTTATATTTCCCCCTGCCCAGGGCAAAGTCCAATTGTTCATCAATATATTCTTTCCCCGCTTCGTTCAGTTTACGGTATTTTTCAATGAGAGCTTGTTCCTGAGCGGTTAGGAAAATATTTTTTTCACTCACCCCACAACGCTCATTACCCAAACTCAGTAGCGCACCGGGCGTCGTTGCAAGGGCGCGGGCAAAGGCAACTATTTTTGCCTGGGGAATATCGTTTACCCCCGCTTCAATTTTTGCAATGGTGGATGTGGATTTATATCCTAACCGGGCGGCCAGTTCCTGCTGGGTCATGCGTAACGCTATGCGCCGGGCCCTAATTGTTTTATAAAGTTCCATAAAAATTTTTCCTCACGCTTCCGCTTTCTCCATCCCGATAAACTTTGTGCACTCGTGGTCGAAGAATAATTCCACTTTGCCTACGGGGCCGTTCCGGTGTTTGGCAACGATCAGTTCCATCAGGCGGATTGGGTCTTCTTCCGTTTCCCGGCAAAAGTCGTCACGGCATAAAAACAGTACGATGTCTGCGTCCTGTTCCAGGGATCCGCTTTCCCGCAGGTCGCTTAGCATGGGGCGTTTTACCTGGCGCATTTCCACGCTGCGGCTCAGCTGGCTTAAGGCCAGCACCGGCAGGTCCAGCTCCCGGGCCAGGGCTTTTAACCCCCGGCTGATCACAGAAACTTCGTGCTGCCGGTTGGCGGACCAGGGCTGGTCCGCCGGTGCCTGCATCAGCTGCAGGTAGTCGATGACGATCAGGTCCAGTCCTTCTTCCGCTTTCAGTTTCCGGGCCTGGGAACGCAGCTCCGCCAGTGAAAGGGTAGGGCTGTCGTCGATAAAGATGCCGGCGCTGGCGATGCGCTCCGTGGCCTGCCATAACCGGTTCAGGGTATTGTCCATCTCCGGTTCGTTATTTTCTTCCGCTGCCTGTTCCGTAGAAAGGGCGGCGGTTTCATTTTCTTCTTCCGGCCCGGTTATTGCGGAAACGATTCCATTTTTCCCCGGTTGTGACAGCCAGCCGCCCCGCAGTTTCCGGATTTCCACTTCCGCTTCCGTGCAGATCATCCGCTGCACCAATTGTTCACTGCTCATCTCCAGGCTGAAGTAGGCTACCCGCTTGGGGGCTTCGCCTTCCTTTGCGCCCCGCAGGGCTACGTTTTGGGCAATGTTCAGGGCCAGGGCCGTTTTCCCCATGGAAGGCCGGGCCGCCAGAATGATGAAGTCTGAAGGCTGCAGGCCGTTTGTCAGCTCGTCCAGGTCTTTGAACCCGGTGGAAAGGCCCGTTAGTGCGTCACGGTTCTCCATAAAGGCGGCAATGCGGTCCATACTGGCCGCCGCCAACTCCTGTATGGGTACAATGCGCCGGGCTTGCCGCTGCCGGGCCAGGCGCATCAAGTTTTTTTCCGCGCTTTCAAACAGGGCGTCCACTTCACCGCTGCCTTCATAACCCATGCTGGCCAGGGCGGTTCCGCTTTCCACCAGCTGCCGGTAAAACGCTTTTTCCGCCACGATGCGGGCGTGGTGTGTTACGTTGGCGGCGGTGGGCACTGTATTGGCCAGCAGGGTTACGTACCGGATGCCGTCCACGTCGTCCAGCGCATTGGTTTTCTTCAGCTCGTCCACAACGGTGACCATGTCTACCGGTTGGTTCCGGGACTGCAGCGACAGCATGGCCCGGTAGATGATCCGGTGGGAGGGGCGGTAAAAATCTTCTTCCCGAAGGGTTTCCGCCATTTTTTCCACGGCGCCTGCGTCAATAAGCATGGCGCCCAATACGCTCTGCTCGGCAGTGATGTCCTGTGGGATTATTTTTTCCTGCATGGGCGTCTCACTCCTTTCCCTGTTTCGCTTCGCTGTTCGTTTCCCCGTCAAAGGCCAACGTCTGCTGCTCCGGCTTTATGCCGTCTTTTATCAAGGCCTCGTTTTCCGATTTCTTCCGGGCTTTTTTCGCGCTGCGCCCTACAGGCATAAGCACCGTGTAGGGAAAACAGCGGCTCCGCAGCCGTTTTATGGCTACGTTCCGTTTGGAGTCGCCGGTCTCTTTTAGAAGGGAATCCTGGGGGTAGGGAGTGATGACGATCATGGGCACGTGCTTTTCATAACATTTTCCCACAATGCCGTTCAGTACATTGTTGCTGTAGGAGGTTTCCGTTTCAATGCCGAAGTCGTCCAGCACCAGCAGCTCCGCGTTGCTGAACTGGTCCAGGTAGTCCCGCCGGTTTTCGTAGCCGATGGCCGACAGGGTGTTCATAATAGTGAGCATGCTGGTGAACCGGCAGCGGTAGCCTTTGTCCGTCAGTTCGTTGACGATGGCGGCGGCCAAAAAGGTTTTGCCTGAACCGGAGGCGCCGTACAGGAACAGACCGGCCCCATCCCGTGCAAAACTGTCAAAGTTGTCGGCGTAGTTTTTTGCGCATTGGATAGCCGCCGGGTTTTCCCCGTTGTCGTGGGCGAAGTCGTAATCGCATAAAATGTCCAGATGCATGGCACGGCGGCGTTTTTCCCGTTTGATGACCTGCTGCAGTTTTGAAAGTTCTGTCATGGCGCGCCCTCCTTAGTACTTTACGCCCAGGGTGCGGGCCATGTTTTCCAGAAGGACGTTGGAAGGACGCGCTTCTTTCCGGGAACGTGCCTTTTGTTCTTCGGCGGGCTGTGTAACGGCTTTACCGGGGCCGGAGCGACGCGGTTTTTTTTCGGTTCTGCTGCATTCGTCTTTAATGCCTTCGGCAATAGAGGGACCTGTTGCAAAATTTTCGCCGCTGTTTTCGGCGCAGCGGCAGCCGCCGGTTAAATGTTTGTGGTAGGTGCCCTGCAGCACTTTTTCAAAATTGTTCTGCTTCAAAATCCAGGTGAAGGTAGCGCACCAGTGGTTAGGGGTATTGTTGCGGCCTAACAGGAAAGGGCTTTGGGCGATACTTTGGACAACGGCCACGACGGTTTCCTCGCCGTACTGTTCCAGCAGGTTGTTCACGCTGTACAGGATCACAGGGAACAGGCCTGTGAACTGTTTCAGGCGCAGCTGGTTCCAGGCCTCCACCACATGACGGCAAGGTTGTGGCAGCTGGGCCAGAGGGATCAGTTCGTCGGCCGTGCCGGTTTTTCCCTCATAATTGTCATAATTATAATTATAATTTCTTTTTTTATTTTTAAATAAATTATAATTATTATAATTATAATTATTATAATTATTATAATTATGGATTTTTTCTTTTTGTCCGCTTCCGTTGCAGTTCGGCCCGTCTTTGCCGACCTCCGGGGGATGGGTGTCGAATTTTTGGATCTGTGCAAGTTTTTTCATGGCTGTTCCTCCAGTTTAGTTTTATAATTTTTGCTTTTTGGGTATTGTTTTTTCTTGTGCAATTCTTCGTTGGTATTTTTTTCCTGTAAAAAATTTGAAAAGTTTTTGTTGAAAATTTTTGAAAAATTTTGCCGCAGCGTGGGCTGCGGCTTTTTTTGTTGCGCAAAAAGAAAATAGAATTCCAGTCGCGATGGTGAACCGTTAACACATCGGAACTGGAATTATATCGGCAGGCGGCCCGTTTTGTTACGCGGTTTCGTCTGTCAGCATTTCCTTGCGGTTTTTCAGTCGGCGGCGCAGTTTGCCCAGGGCGCTGTTGTGCAAATACCACACAGCCTGTGGCGTGCTGTTCGTTTCCCGGGCCACTTCAGTCATAGAATTCTGCCGGAAATAAACGGAACGAATGACAGACTGTTCCCGTTCGGTGAGGCATTGCATAGCTTCTTCTATCATCTGTGACAGCTCTGCCTGCAACACAGCCGTTTCCGGTTCCGTAGTCCGGACTGCCTGCTGCGTTTCCCTTTCGTCCACATCGGCGAAGGCTATTTCCGTTGCTTCCCGCCCGTTCCCCCCGTTGCGGCTTTCCTTTTGTTCACGCCTGTGGCGGACCTGCTTCCAGCGGGTGTTATGAAGCAGCTTGCACTTCACCACATGTTTCAGAAGTTTTGGCATTTCATTGTCCGGCGTCTGACCCCGGTAGTTCATGAAAAATTCCAAAAGCACCAATACGGCAATGCTACGGGTTTCTTCTGTCCCCAGCACGCAGATGAAGTAGGGAACATGACAAAACTGGTCGATGATAGGCTTTGCATTTTCGCATAAGCGAAGGGTGGCCTGGGTGTCGCCCTCTCGGGCGCGTTGCATCCATTCGGTCCATGGAAGGGTGTTCAGTTCGGTGAAATTCAATGTGTGGTTTCACGTCCTTTCTGCATAAATTATCAAAAATCATTTAATTTTTGATTACAGAAAAATTATATCATAAAAAGTGCTTAAAGTACAGTAGCCATGCTGGTTTGAAATGGTTGTTCACAAATAGTTCAAACTTTGGCTTATTTTTGCAAAAAAATTTGAAAAAGTTCTATTTTTACATGACTTTGTGAAATAATTGTGAATTGTATGATGTATTATGTATACATTATCCAAAAAATAATTAAATTATTTTATCCACTTTGATGTTCAAAAAAATTTTATTTTTTATTCAAAAAAATTATTTTTTTATAAAAAACACCTTTAAATTTTAAGGGGCTTAGGGATTATATAAGTGTAAGGGAAAAAACGAAAAGGAGCGTGATAACGTGATTGTACAAAATCCCATTCCCATTACAGAAAATGAATTGCGCCAGATGGCGCGGCGTGCGAAAGGACGGATCACCCGCATCTATCTTCACTGGACGGCGGGCCATTACGGCCAGGTGTTCGACGATTATCACCTAAACATTGATAAGGACGGAACGGTGTACGTGACTTGCGACGATTTGGGCGAACGGAAAAGCCACACCTGGCGGCGCAACAGCGGAACCGTTGGCATTGCCCTTTGCTGCGGCTACGGTGCCGATTGCGCGCTGCCTACAGCCATTTGCGCAAGGGCGGCCATCTCCGCCGTGTACGACGGGGAAGACCGGGACCGTTACCAGGCGGTGATGGATTACGGAAGCGAACCCCCAACGCCGGTGCAGATCGAAGTGCTGGCGAAACTTGTGGCTATTCTTTGTGTGGAGTTGGGCCTTACCAACAGCGAGGACAGGGTCACCACCCATTGTGAGATTGCCTTCCGCGACGGATACGGCCCCGGCAGCGGCGACCCCCAGACCAAATGGGACTTGTGGTTTTTGCCCGATGACGCCTATCAGGGACGGCTGAAACCCGGCGGCTGTGTGATCCGGGGCAAGGCGGCCTGTTACCGTTGGGAAGTGATGCGGGAAGCAAAAGCAGCGTGAGGAATTGCTGTCCAATGTTTATGCGAGTGTATTTGCGATTAACGCACAAATTTATTTGAACAGCTTTTTTCAAGGATTTGCTTATTCCACTCCGGTTAGCCGGGGCGTTATAAGATAAGCGGGCGTGCAGAACCGGCATGCGGCAGAATCGTAGGGCTTGCAGATGTAAGTTGGATTTTACAGTAAGTCCCGCACTGTTTTGGGAAAGCGGCGCATGGCGCAAAAAACGCGTCAGCGCTGCGGAACCGACAGGCAAAAATTTTTGAGGAAGGAGGTGGAACACATGGCGGCAGTAATGAACGTAACTAAGCGTACCCTCAGCATTTCCATTGCCCGCGGGCAGGATGCGGAAGGCAACGCAATTTCCAAAAGTTACATTTACAACAATGTGAAGCCGGACGCGGAACCTGCCAAGTTACTGGCAGTGGGCACGGCCCTGGGCGGTCTCTTCGACAACGAGATTACCGGTCTCACCGTTGTAGAACGGGCAAACCTGGCAAATGAGTGACCGGGGAAAACAGAAGGACGGGCGCGTGTAAGCGCCCGGCCGGAAAAAAGGCAGTGAGCGGTGCTGAGGCTTAGCATAAAAGCCAGTTTGACCAATACGCTCCGGTTTTAGGAAAACCGCCTTACAGAATTAAAATTTTTTAGAGAAAAAGGAGGAAACAACAATGAGCTCTGATACCGATCTGGATTTGATCTTTCGCAACGCCGCCGGCAAAAAGGTGATCCTCAACATCGAGGAACCCAAGGCCGGCATTACCAAGGCGGAAATTGACGCCGCCATGGCCGTAGTGGTGAATAACAACATCTTCAACACTTCCGGCGGCGACATTGTAGAAGCCGTGGAAGGCCGTCTGCGTACCATTACTCTCGACCCGGTAGTGGCATGAGGGTAGACGGAGGCTGTGCAATGGAAGTGACGGAACTGTTCAGCTTTATTAAAGATTTCGGATTCCCCGTGGTCTTAAGCTGGTTCCTGTTAGTCCGCATGGAAAACAAACTGGCGGGGCTTACCGATGTGATCAGCGAACTAAGCTGCAATATCGCGGCCCTGCGGGGTGAAGCGCCGAAGCGGTGAACTCGCAAATAAAAAAACCAAGGCAAACGCCTTGGTTTTTTTGTTTGCGAGGAAAAATTCCAAATTATCATATAGTACGGGGGCTTTTTTTTGTTATAAGTTTACTGTCATCAATATTCTTTTTTTTATCAACATATACTAGTTTTCCGTTTCTTACAGTCATTTCACCTTCCGGTGTGTGCAATACATCAATGGCATTTTTTTGACAAAAAGCTACAATCTTTTGTTCTTGTGTTAGGGGTTCTTTTTTTATCTTTATTTTTTTCTTTTTAACTTTTTCTTCTCTTGGTGGTTTTACCAGTGCATTGTTTTCACCGCAAATTTCGCATAACCGTTCATTGATTACCAAAACATCATAAAAGCCTTTGTTAACGCAATACATGATTATTTTATCAGCATTATCGTTATTTTGCATACAATAGCCTGCAGTATTTATAAACTTCTGGAATTGAAGCGGTGGCAACTCTAATGCCAATGCAAGGCATATTACAGTAGCTTTTGAGGGATGGTAAGCTTTGTAACGCATATTAATAAATCTGGAATATACATCTTTGTTGACGCAGGCCTTTTTATAGATGTCGGAATCTTTGATAACAATGCCGTTCTTTTCTTCTTTTTCATGTAAAGCAATTAAAAACAGATCAGCTGGGGTCAGTTCGTCATTTGTTTTCTTGATATGTTCGACAAGTTCCTCTTTACTGATTGCAGGGATGCCGCAATAATGACAGAAGCCGCCATTTATTACATCGTTCAAATACAATGTTAAACTATCAAACCCTTTTAACAATCTTTTTTCGTTAATCCTGTCAAAATCCAAATCGTTTAAAATATTACTCCAATCATATACATCGGGGATTTCTTTAAACTTGTAATCTTCAAGCTGATTGGTCATTAAAAAAATTCTTTTAGTTTGATTCAACGTATAGTTTAAAGTGCGTTTTCCATTGTTCATTTTATTATCCGCCTATGTTAAATTAGTTCTTTTATAAAAATAGCATAACACAAAATTAAATGGTATGCATCAGTATTTTTAAGTATAAAAAAATGTTGGTTTGCAAACAACCAAAAGGGAGTCTTGCCTTGTTACAATAGCATTGTAAAACAGAAGCTCCTAATTTTAAAAATAATATCTTATAACTTCAATTAAGTTTGCAATGAATTTGGATTGTAAAGCAGAAAGGATTTTTGATTATGGAAGGAATATATGACGATCTTATTTTAGGTAATGGTGCAGACGGGCTCTACAGTACAGATCCACGGAAAAGCAATGTTAACAACAATACATTAGTAATTTCCAGCAGCGGGGGCGGCAAGACCAAAAGTGTTGTGGAACCAAATATTCTTTATTCGCAAAACCGTAGCATGGTGGTAACCATGACCAAGAGACGCTTAATAAACCAGTATAGTTTGGTATTAAAAGAACGTGGTTATGATGTGAAGTTAATGGATTTGGTTCATCCTGAATTGTCTGACGTAGGATATGATCCTATGGTTCACGCAATGACCGAAAGTGATTTGAAAATGCTATCCCAAAATATTATTTCCTGTACCGGTGATAATGCAGAAAAGGATCGCTATTGGCAAAACAGCAGCGCCAGTCTTTTCCGTGCTTTTGCAAAGCTGGCTATCCACAAATTCGGTCGCCGCGCACGTATGAAAGACGTACAATATTTACTCCGTTTTATTGATGAAGAACAAAGTGAATATGTAGATGAAGATACAGGTAATGTCAGTGTTTCAGAGTATTGTCCAAAAGAAGATTTTGAAAGGCTGAAAAGGATTGATCCGCGTATGTATGAAGATTGGCAACAATATTACGCAAACGCGGACGGCACCCGTAATAATATACGCTGTATCATGCAGACGGCACTGAACACCTTGTTTACGGATGGGCTGCAAGTGATGATGAATAAAGCCAGCCAAATTGATTTTAAAGATTTGGCGAGGCAGAAAACGGTATTGTTTATCCTGACCAGTCCTGTCAACCCGGCGTTACACCCCTTCGCCACCCTGGTTTTGGGAACCATGTTCAAGGAACTTTTTGAATACGGGGAGGAATTCCCGGACGGGCAAATTCCGGTTCCACTGATGGTTTTCTGCGACGATTTTGCTACAGGTGGCAGAATACCTGATTTTCAATACCATATCAGCATTTTCCGTGAAAAAGGTATTTCTGTAATGATGCTTGTGCAAAGTCTTTCCCAGCTTTCGTTTATGTATGGAAAGGATGCAGCAAGTACGATTATAGATAACACAGATAATGTTGTGTATTTAGGTGGTAATGATCCTGATACCGCAAGGGAGATTGGAAGAAGGAATAATAAACCGGAAGATGAAGTTTTATCGCTGCCTGTTGGCAGGGAATACCTGTTCCGTCGTGGACAGAAGCCTTTGGAGCTGCAACGTTACCGGATTTATGAAGACCCCTTGTATAAGCAACTGTTTACTGAGAAGGGTATCATAAAACGGAATGTGGGTGCGTTACGGTAGTAAGTTAAACACTAATATGAGTTGTTAATATTTATTAGGAAAGGAAAGTAAAAATGCAGGAGATTATACAAAGAACAGCTAATGGAAATAATGTTATTTCACTAGAAACCGCAAATCTTGAAAAACGGTTTGTACATGTACAAGGCAAAATTGAACATGAGTGTGCGTTTGAGTTTGCATTGGCTATGCATCATCTTAACTGTATAAGTGAAAAACCCATAACAGTTCTGATCAATAGTCCAGGCGGATCTGTTGACGCGGGCCTATTAATGTACGATGTAATTCAGGCCAGTCCTGCTCCTGTAAAAGTTGTGGTTCTCGGATCGGCATCCAGTATGGCAGCGGTTTTGTTTGCCACCGGTCAGCATGGCCGTTTCTTGTTACCAAACAGCAAGTTGATGTTGCATGAGCCGTTGCTGGGATGTCCTATTGGCGGCAACACAACTTCTATTAAAACAATATCAGATAATTTACTGGCTACCCGTGATAAGATAAACAACATTCTGGCTAAGCATACAGGCAAAACAATGCAGGAAATTGAGGAAGTAACAAGACAGGAACACTATTTTACAGCGGCCGAAAGCGTTGAATTCGGTTTAGCAGACAGGGTCATCAGTTTTGCAGAACTGGTTAATAACGAATTAAAATAAAAGGAGGTGTCGGAATTATGCTGTCAAAGCTGTTAACGATAATATTTTCCTTTATTTCCAACATGGCTATAGTTCTTATTTTCTGGACAGTAGCCTGGTATTGCCTGCCTTATCAGGTTTGGGATAAGGTAGTCCGTTTTTTAACATTAATTCATGTAACGCCTGGGCGGGACAGTATCCTGTTAACGCTTTCGTTAACCACTTTGCTTGTGCCGTGTCTTTTATGCAGCACTTCTATTGCACAACGCATTAACCTTTGGTTGATGGGCGCACGTAGGGCAAAAGGGGCGGAGCAGGAAAGAATGCAGAAAGCAATGTCTCAGATATGTTCTGTAAACGGGAATTCATTGGCAGCTTATAAGCTTTATGTGATGGATAAGGAATTCTGCAACGCTTTTGCGTTTGGTGATAATCATATTTGTGTAACGCGTCCATTACTAACCGCATTAGATGACACAGAACTGGCTGGTATAATGGCGCATGAAGTTGGGCATCTGCATAACGGGGATACAAATATAAGTATTTACCTTGCTGGTATGGATTTCTGCGGTAACCTGGCTCTGAATTTGCTAATCGGGATAACTAAAGTCTGCGAAATATTGTCAAATATTCCAATTCCTTTTATGAGTATATTGATAGCAATATTTTCCATAGCGGTAGCTATACCAACTATGCTTGTTCAATTTTTAGTTTGTGTTCCGGCCAATTTGGTTATGTTGTTTTTTTCCAGACGCAATGAATATAAAGCAGATCGTTACGCGTGCGATGTTGGCTTGGGAAAAGGTTTGTATGACGGGCTTGCATGCATTTGTTATGGGGAAACAAAACCTGGCTTTTTAGATCAAATGTGGTCTACCCATCCTGTGACAGAAAAGAGGTTGAATAAAATAGAAAAAATGATTGCAAAGCGGGGTTAAAAAATTATGGAGTATTTTTTTGCAGAATTAGATACAAATTTTGTTAAAAGTATTTCAGTAACCAGTTGGAAAGGAAATAATGAACAGCAAATGTCATTGAACAATGAAGGCGTATTCCGTTTTAGTGACCGGCGAAGTGGTGTCGTACAAGTGTTGCGTCTGCCGAGAATCAAGTTACAGGTGTTCTGCAATCTTATCTTCGATATGTTTGATAAGGCAGTTGACAGCAGGGATCTTGAAGGAAATTGGTCAATTGTGGCCCGTGATCGGTACGGGCGGAAGTTTCGTGCGGTAGGCTGTTCTGTTTCATATTACACTCATAAGAACATGGATCCTTCGTTTTACCTTCGCAAGGCTGCTGGCATGGATGAAATGTGGCTGCTTGATGGTGGCATTAAACGTTAAATTAGTGTATAAATTTTAATCGTCATGCAGTTAGGGGTGTTCATGTTTACATTGGTACACGTTATTTTGACGATAAAGCTTTAATTTTTTGTTTATATGTCGTTTGTCAGGTTATTATGGCTATTACGGAAAGGTGGAACAGCATGAAGAAATTATTCGTTTTATTATTCCTGCAATTTTTATTGGTAGCAACAGGTGAAGCAAAGATTGCGGATGAGCGCATGGTTATAGGGGCGCTTAGCATTGGTCAAACGGTTAAGGAAGTTGAGATGATTTATGGAAAGCCTGCGAAAATTTCAAATTATAAAATCGACCCGAATCGAATGACGTATGAATATGGGAAAGGTGGTTCACAGTTCACAATTGTTTTTAAAAATAACAAAATTGTTTCTATAACAGTAAAAGGTTATGACAAGGTAGCAACTATTGATGGTATCATGATAGGTACGCCAAAGAAATTTATAATTGAAGCATACGGCCAGCCGGATTTTACTAGGGGAGATGGAAAACAACCGCCTGATTCTGAGTACATGTTATTCATTACTAATAGTGGCAGGATATCAGTTGGCGGAATTACAGGCAGAATGCTTTTTGATCTGCGTAAAGGCCAGGTTGTTGGCATGAGTATTATATGAATGATTAGTCTGTTATTATGTTTTTTGCGCTTATCAGGATTATGTGGCAGGAATGGTTTGATGTAATGTAGAATTATATAAAAACATTTAATATGTACTGCAAACAAGGAGATATGAAAATAATGGAAAATAACGATTTAACCATGACAGAAAAAGGCATTCTTGCTGATGAAACAAATGGTATGTATACGCCGGAATCTGAGGCCGATGTAAACAATGAGGTTATCGGAGAAAAAATTAAGTTATTGATAGAAAACTTTATTAGTACATTATCAACGAAATTAAGGAGAGATACGGCTAAAAGAAATTTAGAATTTTTAAGCATGTACATGTTGGAGGGAAAAACTTTACAAGATATTGGAAATGCGTATTCAATATCACGTGAACGTGTTCGGCAAATAATAGACAAGTATAAAAGACGGTTAACCGGAAAAACCGCAAAGCCTTTAAGAGAAGAATGTTTGGCATTGTTGAAAAATGTTCCCGATGATAATTTGCCAGAGTTCCTTTATTTGGAAATTGAAAAAAAGCACAATAAGAAGTTACGTAAGCTTTTGGAAACTTTCTATTTTTTGGAAAAAGGAAAAATTATTTTAAAATATAATCCAGCCAGCGTTAAATCAGTAACAAAATTAGAAAAGCAGGAACCTAAAGGAAATGCTGTCAAAACCAAACCTACGCGGGCTGGCCTGCCATGGAATGAAGAAGAGGATGAAATGCTGGAAAACGAATATGCAGAAGGAATGAAAATTTCCCAAATAGCTAAAAGCCATGAACGAACTAGGGGTGCAATAAGGGCAAGATTAGAAAAACATGGCCATATAAAATAATTGAAACTGCAGGTATGATAGAGAAAGCATAAGCTATTATTAAGGAGTAGATTATATCATGATTATTGAATGTACAAAAGAAAATAAAGAAATTAAGGATGTTGCTGCTACTATGGCCATAGAGAATATGTTTTTAAGCGAAGATTTTCTTAATGAAGTTATCAAAGTGAAAAAAGGAGAGAAAACATTTGATGAGTTGCGGCAGGAGATAAGGGAACAGTATGGGAAATCCTGATTATTGTTTATCCAACTCTGTTGTTTTAAGGCACACGATATGAAAAAAATGGAGAATCGTATGCCTAAAGATGGTCATACACATACAGGTGCTACTTTATGGATATGGAAAAAATAAAAATATTTCACAAAACCGGTCCTTATCGAATATGTTAGTGAGAAAAGCAATACAAGAGATGCGCACGACAGGAAAGGTGACAACAATTTGCCCAAAGTGCGGAAAAACGCCAAATGTAGCAATAACAGGTATGTACGGACAAAGGGTTCGCGTAAGATGTGAATGTGGTTATTTATCTTGTATGGAGCTGGGTATTTAAAGTAATACGATACGGGCAGGGTGCATCGTAAAACCATTAAACATGAATCTAACCCCACCCTTTACTCCCCGGAAAGCAGTTTTAATCCGGCGATTCCGCCCATAATAAGCAGAACGCAAAAGGCCTGGGGCGCTGTCAGGTTTTCCTGAAAAAGAAAAATTCCCAGAAGGGTTGTTCCTGCAATGCCGAACCCTGTCCACATGGCATAGGCCGTGCCTAAGGGAAGTTCTTTTAGGGCAAAGGAAAGAGACACGGCGCTTGCCATGTAGCTGACTGCGGTAACCACGCTGGGCACAAGCTGTGTAAAGCCCTGGGAGTATTTCATGGCGCAGGCCCATGTAATTTCAAGAAGGCCTGCCAGAACCAGCAAGATCCATTTCATAACCGTACCTCCTGTAAAAAATTAACGCCGTTTCTTTATCTTCTGTGACCTTACGATAAAGAAACGGCGTTTTCCCGTTACCCGGTGGCAACGGGCGCCTGTATAGTATTAAGTTTGTAACAGTACAATAATCTTATCACACTGCTAAAAAAGTTCAACTTTTTGTGACGGCTTTCCCGTTTCGGTATAAAATAATAAAAAGGAAAGGCGAAAAAGTCTGCGCTGCTTCTCAGCTCCGGTTCTCCCAATCCCTATGCCAGAGCCATTGCAACATATAAGGATATGCTTGCGTATACGGGCATAGAGGACGCAGGTATCATTACCGCGGCCGGGGAAGAAAACGGTTCAGAAGCTAAGCTGGCAGAGATTCGGGAATTTGCGAAGGGTTTGTAAGAAGGTAAAATAGCAGAGAACCGTCCGGTGTGAACCGGCGTATGTTTAAAATAGCTTTTTTAGAGTAAATATGTTAAAATTAAATCATCCTAAAATATTAATACTTCGACCGGGAGGTAGTTGGTATGCAGGAGAATCAGGCTGAACATAATCATAAATTCAGTATGGGAATGTTCCTTGTTGCCCTCGGCATAGTATACGGCGATATCGGTACGTCCCCCATGTACGTTATGAAATCCATCGTGGAAGGGAACGGCGGCATAGCCAATGTGGACCAGGAGTTTATTATAGGCTCCCTTTCGCTGGTGATCTGGACCATCACGCTGCTGACGACCGTAAAGCATGTGCTGATCGCGCTGCGGGCCGACAATCACGGCGAAGGCGGCATCTTTGCCCTCTACAGTCTGGTCCGCGGTTGCGGAAAGTGGCTGATCATTCCCACAATGATCGGCGGCTGTACCATGCTGGCCGACGGTGTACTGACCCCTGCGGTAACTGTCACGACCGCCGTGGAAGGGTTGCGCAGTATTAATGCGGTGAACAATTTTCTCGGAAGCGGACAGGCCATCGTGATCGTGATCACCCTGGCGATCATCAGTCTCCTGTTCATGATCCAGCATAGCGGCACCAGTTCCATCGGCAGGATGTTCGGGCCGGTGATGATGGTGTGGTTTTTATTCCTGGGCATTACGGGACTTTGGCTGAGCCTTGGGGATCTTTCTATTTTACGGGCGTTAAATCCGGTGTATGCGGTGCAGGTCCTGTTCAGTCCCCACAATAAGGTGGGCTTAATGATCCTGGGCAGCGTGTTCCTGTGTACCACCGGTGCGGAAGCCCTGTATACCGACATGGGGCATGTGGGCCGGAGCAACATCATGGTCAGCTGGCCCTTTGTCAAAATTTGTCTGATCTTAAATTATATGGGACAGTGCGTCTGGATCATCCAGAACCAGGCCAATCCGGTCATACAGGCCATTGAGGACCTCAATCCCTTTTATGTGATGCTGCCGGAAGCCATGCGGCCGGTGGCTATCCTGCTCAGCGCGCTGGCAGCCATCATTGCCAGCCAGGCATTGATCAGCGGAAGCTATACCCTGGTGCAGGAGGCTTCCACCCTTGACCTTATGCCCCATTTAAACGTGCTCTATCCCTCTGACACGAAAGGGCAGATGTACATTCCTTTTGTTAACAATACCCTGTGGTTCTTCTGCGTGCTGGTAGTCCTTTATTTCCAGAGCGGGTCCCGGATGGAAAATGCATACGGTCTGGCCATTACCATCAGCATGCTGATGATGACGATCCTGTTCTGCGTTTATATCGGGGTGCTTCATAAACGTCCGGTGGCCGCGATTTTGTTCGGTGCGATCTTCTTTGCCCTGGAAGGCGTCTTTTTCGTATCGAGCCTGGGCAAATTTGTAGTAGGCGGCTATGTAGCGATCATCATTTCCGCGGCCGTCCTCTTTATCATGATCGCATGGTACCGGGGGACCCAGATCGAGCAGGCCCAGAATATTTTCCTGAATATGCGGGATCATCTGCAGGCTATTAAAAACCTGCAGAACGATGTACGCATTCCCTTAACCAGCCACAATATGGTCTATCTGGTCAAAGAGGAAGATCCTGAGAGAATCGACCGGGATATCCTGTATTCGATTCTGGATAAAGAACCGAAGCGGGCGAATGCCTATTGGTTCATCTGCGTCAACATCACCAACTATCCGTTTCAGAAACAGTATGAGGTGGAAACTTTAGGAACGGATTATGTCTTCCATGTGAATCTGTATCTGGGTTACAAGGTACGGCCCAGCGTCAATGTTTATCTCAGGCAGATCGTAGGTGAGCTGCTTGCCTCGGGGGAATTGCCGAAGCAGAACCGGCGGCATTCCATTTACGGGCCTTCCGATGTAGGTTCGTTTAAATTCTGCATGATCCGGAAAATGATGCCCCAGGAAGATGAAATTGATGAAGTGGACGATCTGCTGATCCGCGCCAAGTATTTGATCCGCCGTGTCGGCGGCAACCCGTTCCAGTGGTTTGGGCTGGAAACTTCCAACATACTCATCGAATACGTGCCTCTGTTCCTGGTGCCGAGAAAGAAGCAAGACCGTCTGGAACGGATCTGATTCACGGACACTGAGGAACCACTGATTGATTTGTGCTTCCTTAATGGCAGCCTGTTTTTGCGGCAGGCTGCTGTTTTTTTGTGAAAAAAAAGTAAAATCCTGTTCTTTTGCAAATCTTCCTATGCAATAAAGGGCATTCAGTGATATAATTACTATGTATGCGTGTGTCCTTCTGCGGATATAAAAATTGCTGCGGTAAATGGCGGCGCATAAAGCCAGATTTTCTTTTCACGGCAGATGTTCAGGATGAGCCTGAGGGCTCTGTTGAAAGGGGCGTTACCGTGGAAATGAGTATGTTGTTTTGTTGTTTGTTGTCTGGGGCTGCAGGTTCTGCGATTTTGCATTACCGGTATGGACCGGTTCCCTGGCAGTACGGTCTGCTGTTTGGGCTGGTCAGTGGTAGTTTATTTCTTTTTGCCGGGCACTCTCTGACCGGGGGTGTGCGGCTGGCGTTAGTCTGGATTTTTCTGTACGGCCTGGCGCTGGAAGCCTATATCGACTTCCGGCATATGATCATTCTGGACGAGATCCTGCTGGCGCTTTGTGTTTCTGGCCTGGTTTATATTCGTGTCTCCGGTGCAGGCTGGCAGGTTCCGGCTGCCGGTTTTGCCGGGGGATGTCTGCTGACAGGTCTGATATATGTTGTAAGCAAAGGCGGTTTTGGCCTGGGGGATGTGAAATTCGCGGCAGTGCTGGGGATATGGCTGGGGTTCCCGGGCATACTGGTAGGCCTGGCTCTGGCGTTTCTTGGAGGCGGGCTGGCCGCTCTGCTGCTGTGCGCATTGCAAAAGGCGTCCATGGAAACGCGGATCCCTTTTGGGCCGTTCCTCAGTGCCGGCGCGTTCCTGAGTTTCTTTTTCTCTGTCCCGGTCCTGGACTGGTACGGTTCCCTGTTTATGTAGGCAGGAGGCAGTACCGTCATGGATAAAAAAAATTATATTTTAAACCGGATACTGGGAGAAGAGACCTCACTTTTTACGGACGAAACGAAAATTCGTGTCTGTCATGGAAAGAGGCAGCATGAAATTGAGTTTCCGAAAACATTTTGTAATTTTAATTACCTGAACCATCCGGAGGAAATGGCCGGGTGGCTGCAGGCTGTACTGGAAGAAAAACACATTCGCATCCGGCGATGCAGGTTTGTGCTGGACTGCAGGCAGGCGTACCTGCAGCAGATCCGTCTGCCGGACATGAATCCGGAAACCCGTGAAAAATGGATCCGCTGGGAAAGCAGCAGGTATGTTCCTTTTGAACCGGGAACTTACCGGGCGGCGCTCCTTCCCTGGGAAGAAGGGACGGGGGAAGGGACTCCGGAAATTTCCTGGCAGGAAGGGGAAGAAACCGGCGAAAAATTGTTCCTGCTGGCGGCTTTGCCCCGGGAAACGGTGGATGCCCTGACCCAATGGGCTGATATGTTGCAGGCCCGGCTCACCGCTGTTACGGTGAAAGAGCCCGGGGGAACGGAATTGCCTGTCAACCTGCTGCCCGGGGTGGAGTGGAAACAGAAGACCGTCATCTGGGGGTATAAAGGCCTGACGGCCATATGTGTGGCTGCGTCATTTGTGCTGTCTGCTCACAGTGCTTTGGGCTGGTACAGGCAGAGGCAGGCCTTACAGGAAATCAGCAGGCAGCTGGTCCCCTATGCTGCCGTTAAGAAAGAGTATGGGGAAGAGGTACAACTGGATCGCCGGATACGGGAGTACAGCAAGGCCCTTCAGACGATAGCGGAAAAAAGCGTGGTCTGGGTCCCTGTGCTCAGCGCGGTGGCAGAAAGTTTGCCTGAAGACTGCTGGCTGGAAGAGATACGGGGAAAGCAGGATGGGACCCCGGAAATCGAAATACGGGGATGCGCGGCGGATTTGTCCCGGTCCAGGCAATTCGCGGACCGGCTGAACGATTCGAACGGTTTTTCCCGGGCGCGGATCGGGGAAAGCCGGGAGAAAAATTTGTCGCAGACTTCCCGGAACGGAGACAGTGGCGCGGTAACCTCCTTTGTCCTTAAAGCGGGGCTGGTTCCCGAAGGAAAGGGGGACGCCCGGTGAAACAGCGGACCGGTTCCGGCAAGCGGCTGGAAAAATTTAATATGCTTGTAAAGAGCATGACTGAAACCAACAAACATGTCTGCAGACTGCTGCTTTCAGTGATCCTCCTGACGGTTACGGTAACGGAAGTTGCAGAGCCGTTGCGTTATGATGCTGTGCAGATGGCTGAACAGGTCCGTTACCTGCAAAAGGAAGCGGAGCTGTACCGTAAGTATCTTCAGCGTCCTGACAGAGGGGAAACGCGTATGCAGCAGCAGATGTTGTTGCTGCGACTGCAAAGTAAACTCCCGGTACGGCCGGACGAAAACAGTCTGGTAGATCAGATCCACCGAAGGGCAAAAGACTGCGGAGTCGTTGTGCGGCAGTTGAAACGTGTGGCAGGTGCCCCGGGTTCAGGGGAACGGTCGGGGAAATCCGTTTCTGCTTCAACAGGAGAAAAGACGGCCCGCAGCCCGCGGAACAATGCTCCGTCTGGGCCTTCTTCCGGCAAGGGAAGCGGGATGAAAAATATTGCAGCGGTACGTCCGTCCGGCTCTGACAGGAAGCAGCTTAAAAGAGTTTCCTGGGACGCGGAATTTACCGGAAGCTGGCATGGGCTGCTGCATTTAATAAAAGGGTTAGAAAATCAGAATCCCTGTGCAAGACTGGATAACGTGCAGATCGACCGGTATCGGGACGCAGGCCTGTCTGTGCGGGGAAGGGTCCATATATATTATTTTGATGAGGGATAAGCGTGGCATTGGGAATTGCCAGCTGTGTGAAGGAAGGAATAACTATGAATCTGCAGGACAAAAGGTTGCGAATCCTTATAATCGGGGCTCTTGTAGTGGCAGGAATCGTCGCATTCCGGGTGATAACGAATATTATGGCCCGGAATGAAGAGGCGCGGAACAGCCGGCAGGGAAGGAGTGCCGTGGTTACGGCCGCCTACCCGAAGCGGGAGACCATTACGCCGAAATTCCGGTTCTCCGGTACCCTGGACCCGGTGTGGCAGGCTGACGTGGCTGCCAAAGTGGACGGCCGTATTGAAAAGGTCCTTGTGCAGGAGGGCCAGGCTGTTGAAGCGGGCCAGGCGCTGCTGGTGCTGGAGCAGGTGGATACGGCGGCGGGCGTGATGAACGCCAGAGGTTCCTACCTGGATGCAAAGACCAATTTTGAAAAAGCCCGCATGGATGTGCAGCGGTACGAAGAGCTGTATAAAAGAGGCGCCGTGTCCAAGGAAGCATTGGATAACATGCGGTTTGCCCTGGAAAACGCCAGGGGCAAGCTGGACGCGGCCCAGGGCAATCTGAATTCTGCAGAATCCGATCTGGGCGGCACCACGGTGACCACACCCCGGGCTGGCGTGATCCAGAAGCGGTATTACCAGGAAGGGTATTATGCCAAGGTTGGCACGGCCCTGTTCAATATTGCGGATATTTCTACCCTGCTGGCGAAGATCGATATTCCGGAAGGATACGTTAACAGCGTGGCCGTTGGCGGGGAAGTGGAATTTACCATTCCCTCCATGAGTGGGGAAAACAAAAAGGTAAAGGGGACAATCACCCGAATCAGTCCCGTGGCGGTGCAGCCTGCCCGGACCTTTGAGGCGGAGGTTACGGTGGATAACAGCAATAACCGCCTGCGGGGCGGCATGTACGCGGAAGCGCTGATCACGGCCATTCCGAAAGCCAACACCCTGACCATTCCCATGACAGCTATTTCCATGCGGGACGACCAGCGTACCTGTTATGTGATTGAGGACGGAAAAGCAGTGCGCAAGGTACTGACTACCGGATATATCGGGGAAAACCTGGTGGAAGTGTTGAGTGGCGTCAGCGAGAAGGATCATGTCATCACCGGCGGGCTGAACAAGGTCCGTGAAGGCGCGGATGTGAAGGTTTCAGAGAAGGGCTTGGCAAACGAATGATTGAAACATTTATAAAACGACCGGTTTTTACAACCATGTTCATTCTGGTGCTGATCGTTTTCGGTATCCGTTCCTATCCGGGGCTGGGCGTAGACCTGTATCCTGACGTGGACCTGCCCATGGTAGGCGTTACCGTAACCTATGAAGGCACAGCGCCGGAGGAAATGGAAACCCTGGTTACCAAACCCATCGAGAGCCGTGTGAGCCAGGTTTCCGGTATCAAAACAATAACTTCTTCCATCCGGGAAGGGTATTCCCAGACCGTGCTGGAGTTTGAAATCGGCACGGATCCCCGCCAGATGGCCAGTGAGGTCCGTGAAAAGGTGGCGGGTGTGCGCCGCCGTCTGCCGGACGATATCGATGAGCCGGTAGTGCAGCGGTTTGATATGGCTTCCCAGGCCATTGTGTCTTACAGTTTTTCTTCGGATAAACGGAGCACAGGCGAGATCCGCCGCATTGTCAATGACGTACTGATCGACGGGCTGCAGATGCTGGAAGGCGTGGCCGACGTTTCCATTTACGGCTCCGCAGACCGGGCCATCAAGGTCCATGTAAAATCGGACAAGCTGAGCCAGTACGGAATTTCCTTCCAGACGGTGCTGGCAAAAGTGAACAGCGCCAATATCAATACCCCCGGCGGCAAGGTGCGGGACAACAGCAATACCATTACGGTCCGCACCATTGGGAAACTGAATACCATTGATGATTTCAAGAAGATCATTGTGGCCAACAAGGACGGCAAGCCTATCCGGCTGACGGATGTGGCGGACCTGGAAGACAGCTGGGAAGACGCGGAATCCTTTTCCCGTACCAACGGCGTTCCATCCGTTATGATGGCGGTGCGCAAGCAGAGCCGTACCAATACGGTAGAGGTCATCGACACGGTGAACAAGGAACTGGCAAAGATGATGGCCCAGGACATGCCGCCTGATATCCATATGGAAGTTGTCCGTGACCAGAGCCGGTACATCCGGGAGAACGTGGCGGACGTGTGGAACACCATTTTGTTCGGCGGTTTCCTGGCCCTTCTCATCACTTATCTGTTCCTGGGGGACCTGCGGGCTACCATTATCGGTGGCCTTGCCATTCCTACTTCTATTATCGCTACATTTTTCCTGATGGATGTTATGGGTTTTACCCTGAACAATATGTCACTGATGGGCCTGTCGCTGGCCGTTGGGTTCCTGATTGACGATGCTATCGTGCTGGTGGAAAATATTTTCCGCCACATGGAAATGGGGAAGACTCCTTTTGCGGCTTCGGCCGATGCTACCAAGGAACTGGTGCTGGCCATTCTGGCCACGTCCATGTCCCTGATGGCAGTGTTTGTTCCCATCGGCAGCATGGGTGAGACCATCGGGCAGTTCTTTAAGCAGTTCGGCCTGACGGTTGCTTTTGCTCTGGCTTTTTCCACGATTTCCGCTTACACCCTGACGCCTATGGTGTCGGCCCACTGGCTGAAGAAACCAGGAGAAGACAGGGACTATCGCCCTGCTTTTATTGATTCTGTAGTGAACAAATTTAACGATGGGTTTGAGTATGTTCGCAGTCTTTACAATGAACTGATGGCCTTTGCCATCAATCATCCGAAAAAAATCGTGGCGGGATCTCTGGCCACTCTTGTATTCAATTTGTTCCTGCTGCCCTTCGTGGGTACAGAGTTGCAGCCGATTTACGATTCCGGGGAATTCCGGGTCAACATGAAGGCGCCGGCGGGCATCGGGCTGGACCAGATGGCTGCCTGGTCGAAATATCTGGAAGATACCGTTATGAAGATTAAGGAAGTCAACGTAACGGCCATGCATCTGGGCGGTGTCCGGACCCAGGTGAACGAGGGAAGTATCGAAGTAAAGCTGAAACCTCTGGAAGACCGGAACCGGGGCATGCTGGATATTATGAACGAGCTGCGCAGGGATTTCCGGGATATTGGTGAAATGCAGGTGGCGGTAGTAACCAACCAGGGCAGCCGTGGGGATCCCCGGCCGGTACAGATCGGCCTCCGGGGCAGCGACTTAACGCGGCTGACAAAGTATGCCAATGATCTGGCGGAAAAGATCCGTCAGGTGCCGGGCTCCGCAGACGTGGAAGTAATCGGCATCGATCCGGAACCGGAGATCATGGTGCGGCTGGACCAGACTAAGGCCAGCCAGCTTGGCCTGGATAACGCCAGCGTGGGACGGGTGGTTCAGTATGCCTTCCAGGGCAAGAGCACCGGTAACTCCTATACCATTGGCAACAACGACTATGATATCATCGTACAGATGGACAAGAGCGACCGCCGGACCATCCAGGACGTAGAAAACCTGCGGGTATCCACCGAATCCGGCGAATTCGTGCGGTTAGGCGATGTGGCGGAAGTGAAGCTGGGTTCCGGTCCTACCCGTATTGACCGGGAAGGCCGCCAGCGTCAGATCGGCGTGTATTCCAACGCGGTAGGCACGTCTCCCGGCGATCTGCTGAAGGTGATTGAAGGCCAGCTGATTCCGGAACTGAACATGGATATCGGTTACCGTTACAAACTGATCGGCAACTCCGATATGATGAGCCGTATCTTCGGGGAAATCGTGAAGGCGGTCGTGCTGGCCATTGTGCTGATCTATATGGTGCTGGCTGCCGAATTCGAAAGCTTTTCCCAGCCCTTTGTTATCATGATGAGTCTGCCTTTCGCCATCATTGGCGCCGTGCTGGGTCTTCTGGTAGCGAACCAGACCGGCAACATGATGTCCCTGATCGGCGTTACCATGCTGTTAGGCCTGGTAACCAAGAACGCCATTTTGCTGGTTGACTATGCAAACCAGGCCAGGGAAAACGGGATGCCTTTGAAAGAGGCGATCCTGGAAGCCTGCTCCCTGCGTCTGCGTCCGATCTTTATGACGACCCTGTCCACCATGCTGGGCATGCTTCCCGTTGCGCTGGGCATCGGCGCCGGCGCGGAATTGCGGCAGAGCATGGGCGTGGTCCTGATCGGCGGTCTTACCACATCCACCCTGCTGACCCTGGTGGTTGTGCCATTGATTTATTTGTTAACGGAAGAATACAAAGAGAAAAAGAACGCGCAGAAAGCTGCCTGAATATAGAAGGATGATTATTGCATCAGAGTACGGTTGCAGTAATCGCGTGATATTCGATGACATAATCAAATAATAGCGAACGAAATTACTTTTTGCGCATGTATGGAAAACGAAATGAATTGTGTTGTTTGCAATAATTTCTGTTTCCGGAGGAGACCATGAGTTACGAAACAGATATGAGTGAAGCGCTGGCTGCGTATAAAGCCGGCCGGCTGACAGAAAAAGAGGTTCTGGATACGTTTCACCGGCTCAGCGTGACCGATCTGGGTTACGCCCGGCTGGATCATGACCGCAGCCTGCGGCGGGGGTTCCCCGAGGTTGTTTATTGTGAAGGAAAAACCATTCAGCAGGCTTCATCCATTTTGTCGGTGCTGGCTGCCCGGCACGCCAACGTGTTAGGAACCAGGGCTTCGGAGGAATTGTATGAAGTGGTGAAAGAGACAGTTCCCGATGCCGTGTATTATCCTCAGGCACGGCTCATCGTTCTGGAGCGGGAGCCGCTGCCAAAGGATCCGGAACATAAAATTGCGGTGATAACGGCCGGGACCAGCGATGTTCCCATTGCCGAGGAAGCGGCCATTACGGCGGAACTGATGGGCAATGAGGTGATGCGTATCTACGATGTAGGCGTGGCCGGGATCCATCGGCTGCTGGGAAAAGTGGACGAGATACGCAGCGCCAACGTGGTTATCGTCATTGCCGGTATGGAAGGGGCCCTGGCCAGCGTGGTAGGGGGCCTGGTAGACAAACCGGTCATAGCGGTTCCCACCAGCGTAGGCTATGGAGCCAACTTCAAAGGCCTGTCCGCATTGCTGGGAATGCTGAACAGCTGCAGCGCCGGTGTGGCCGTAGTCAATATTGACAACGGGTTTGGCGCCGGACGGATGGCAAGCATTATCAACCATTTGCGTTAAAAATAATTAGGAGAACAGAATGAAAGCATTATTTATAGAACCCTTTGCCGGAATCAGCGGCAACATGATGCTTGGGGCCCTGATTGATGCAGGGGTGCCTTTTGCGTATCTGGAAGAAGAATTCAGAAAGCTGCACCTGGGCGAGTACGAACTGGTAAATAAAAGTGTGAACAAGAGCGGGATCCAGGCCCGGTATTTTAACGTTGTGCTGCCGGAAGAACACCATCACGAACATGTTCACGAGCACAGTCACGAACACGAACATGAGCATGAACATGACGATGCTCATTCAGGGGAAGAGATTCATGACCATGCATGGATGCATGCCCATGGCATTGCCCACAGTCACGGTGAAGTAAAAGAAGAGCATGGGCATGATCATCACCATGTGCACTGTGATGATCATCATCACGAACAGGAACATGTACACAGCCATGAACATGCTCATGAACACCAGCATCACCATCACCACGAGCATCGGAACCTTCACGATATAGAAAAAATTCTGGATCAGTCTGATCTTTCTTCTGATGTAATATCCAAAGCTAAAGAGGTATTTCTTGCCATAGCCCGGGCGGAAGCCAAAGTCCACGGAAGTACGGTGGAGGAGATACATTTCCATGAAGTAGGCGCTATTGATACGATTATCGATGTGGTGGGAAATATTCTGGCGCTGCAGTATCTGGGGATTGAAAAAATTTTTACGGCTCCGGTCAATACCGGCTTTGGTTTTGTAGAGTGTGCCCACGGGCAGATGCCTGTACCTGCTCCTGCTACTGCCGAATTATTGCAGGGACTGCCCCATTACAGGGGAACCGTAGACAAAGAAATGACAACTCCCACCGGCGCTGCCCTGCTGAAAGTACTGGCGGTTCCCGTTGAAGAAGTGCCGGCAGGATTTATCGGTGAGCGCATCGGTTATGGAGCCGGAACCAGGGATGTTGCCATTCCCAATGTGCTGCGCATCAATTGCGGTACATGGGATGGTGGCGTAAAAAATGCTGTAGGATCTCTGGGAGCAGCGGCAGCTGTTCCGGTATCGGAGAACGCAGCAGAAACTTTGCTCGTGCTGGAGTGTAATCTGGATGACATGAATCCGGAAATCTATCCCTATGTGCTGGAAAAGTTGCTGGCAGCAGGGGCAATGGATGCATGGCTCCAGCCCATTGTCATGAAAAAAGGACGCCCTGCCCAGATGCTGAAAGCTCTGTGCAGCGAGGAATCGCAGCCGGTCCTGCAGAAAATTATTTTTACGGAAACCACTACGTTAGGCGTGCGCAGTTATTCTGTACAGCGTACGGCGCTGGCCCGCAGCTGGAAAAAGGTTTCCACTCCCTGGGGAGAGGTTCGTGTAAAGGAAGGCATACTGGATGGCCAGGTGGTGAATGCTGCCCCGGAATTTGAAGACTGCAGGCAGATTGCGGAAAAAAGCGGCCAGCCCCTGAAAGCTGTGGCAGCCGCCGCTATGAAAGAATATTGACGAGAGATTACGCTTATTCGCCTCCAGGGTATGCAGGCGGATGGATGATCGTTTCAGAATTGATCCTTGAATACTATTTTAAATACGATCACTCATTAAAAAAACTTAAGAAAACAGAGGAATTCGTTTTGGACTTTGAAAAGTATATTGATTTACTGGAAGAAACACTGTGCTCGTTGGGAAATGTCCAGACTAAAAAGATCAATTACGGCGCCCAGATTATTCTGACGGGTACCGGGAAAAAAGTAACACTTAATGTGTACAACGGTAAAAAAGGCATCAGCCTGGTCTGGGGCGGCGGCGATGACGAACTGCAGGCCCGGGCGGCGAAGCTGGTACAGGAAATCCCGCTGCATAATAAAAAATCCGAAGGGGTGTCCGGAGCCCGCGGAAACAACGGAAGTCAGAATAAAATGGAAAACCGGGGAGAAATTCATTTCAGTTCTTCCCAGGCCCGGCTCTTGCTTGCAGATGAACCGGGTTTCCCCGGTGTATGGATGGGCAGCGATGAGAGCGGCAAAGGCGATTATTTTGGACCATTGGTAGTTGCTGCTGTCTGCCTTGATCAAAAGGGCGGGGACGGGTTGCTGCAGGCCGGGGTAAAAGATTGCAAAGCCATGTCGGATACAAAAGTGCTGGAGCTGGCGGAAGTGATTGAAAAGAGCGCGCTGGCTTACAGCGTGCTGATCATGAAGCCACACGTATATAATATGCGCTATGAACAGATTCAGGGCCAGGGCGGATCTTTAAATGTTTTGCTGGCGCTGGGCCATATTGCGGCCCTGAAACAGGCCTGGAAGAAATATCCCCGGTGCAGGTGGGCCCTGGTGGACCAGTTTGCCAAAAACGAAAGTATACCTGAAGGGGTACGTGCCTTTGCGCCGGATATGCAGGTGTTTCAGCGGCCCCGGGCGGAAGAAGATATTGCCGTGGCTGCGGCCAGTGTGCTGGCAAGGGCTTCGTTCCTCAGGGAGATAGAGGAACTTGGGAAAACCGCCGGCATCGGGCGGATCCCCAAAGGCGGCGGGGAAGCGGCGACCAATGCCGCACGGCGTCTGATGCAGAAACAGGGGGAAGAAGCCCTGGGGCATTATGTGAAACTGCATTTTGCGAATACGAAAAAATTATAAAATACATTTGAAAGAAAGAAGTTCATCTACAGTTGTTTTGCTGCCGGTTTTATCTGACAGATGTTAAAACAGGAAAGAAAGATAAAATTTACTGCTGCGGGGAGGGGACGTAGCAGGGAATTGGTGGCTCAGGGAATGCATCGTAATAAACTTTACAAGAGAATTGCACTGTTAGTAACTTTTGTACTGGCTATTTCAGCAACAGTCATCTATTTTACATTTGATATCCGGGCGATTGATTATCTGACCATGTTTTCATCATGGTCTGTTTTGTGCGCGTTGGGATCCCTTGCAATCGGCCTGTTTTTTGACGGTACACGCCTTCTGACGCTGGCGAGGATAACAGGGGAGGATCTTTCGCTGCCGGATGTGACGAAAGTAGTCCTCAGTAATTATTTTCTGGCCCTTCTCACTCCCGGTGCTTCCGGCGGGGCCATTGCCCAGGTCATGTTCATGCGCAGGGCAGGGGTGCCGGTAGCCCGTTCCACGCTGATCATCCTGGTCCGGACCATTATGTCCATTTTTTTCCTTATCATTATGGTTCCTTTTTTCATGGAACAGGATGATGCCATTACCAGCTGGATCCCTATGCCGGTTATCGTGATGGTATCCGTACTTTTTATTGCCATACCGGTTACTGCCGTTTTACTGATGCGGACCGATTACCCGGAACGGATCATTTATTACTTTTCCCAGTACTTCAAACATGAACGGCGGCGTCAGGCGTTCCGCTGGTATCACGATTTCCGCCAGGCCGTTTATATTATGGGGAAACAGCCGGTTATGGTGCTTCGGGCCTTTATCGAGTCAGGGGTAAGCCTTACCTTTATTTATCTTACGGTTCCCTGCTTTTTTATGGGGCTGCAGTTTCCTTTTGACCTGGTACAGGTCCTGGGCCGTATGTACCTGCTGAACCTGGTGCTGTATTTTTCTCCTACGCCGGGAGGCAGCGGCATTGCAGAGGCAGGTTTTGTGGTATTGTTCTCCCCAATCGTTCCCAATGGTACTGTGGGTATACTGGCTGTCTTGTGGCGTTTTGCAGCGGAATACCTTCCTTTTGTATTAGGTGCCTGCATTACCCTCAGGGCTTTTGGATCGAATGTTCTTTCTGTAGCGGAAAAACATGCGGAAAAGAAGGGGAATGAAGAATGAACCGTATTTCCCGAAACGTATTTTTGGTCCTGTTTTTTCTGACTGGTTTTGGAATGCTTTTTGCCAATCATTCCACCCCTCTTGCAGATCCCCGGGAATCCGTTTATGCGGAAATCGCCAGGGAGATGTTACAGTGCCAGGATTATCTGACGCCCCGTCTTTCGGATACGCCGCTGCCCGCTATGCCACCCCTTTATTACTGGTTTACAGCAGGAATATTCCAGCTGTTTGGGGTCGGTGAATTTACAGCCCGTTTCCCCTCGGCGGTTATGGCTGTGCTGACAGTGATGGCTTCTTATTATTCTGCGACCCGGTTATGGAACGAACGGGTAGGATTCTGGACAGGCATGATTTTAGGCAGCAGCCTGCTGTTTTATTTTACCGGAAAGGCTTCGGGCACGGAGACAACCTGTTTGTTCTTTTGTACCGCAGCCTTGTTTTGTTTTTTGTTGGAAGAATATTGGCTCTTTTATGCTTTCTGCGGACTGGCGGTTCTTGCCCAGGGGTTCATGGGCATAATTTTTCCTTTCAGTGTGATTCTTTTCTATTTAGTTCTGACGGGAAAACCGGCGAAATTGCTGGAGATGCATGTGCTTCCCGGAATTCTTTTAAGCTGTGTTTTTTTTGCACCCTGGTATTTCCTGCAGTATGAAGCTCATGGAATGGAAGTTTTGCAGTCTGCTTTGCGCCTTGATCCTGTGGCAGGGACAGGCCTTTGGGAGGGCGTTGCAGGACATGATTGGAAATTTTGTCTGTTCCTCATACTGGCAGGTCTTTTCCCCTGGACCGGCCTGCTGCTAAAATCTGTTAAAGATGGCATCTGCGAAAGTAAGACCGGGGATCTGCGGAAAAATATCTTTTTGCTTTTCTGGTGTATGGCTCCGCTGCTTTTCTGCGGTTTGGGAGCCATAAGAATGACCGGAGGCGTGCTGCTGGCGTTTCCGGCTATGGCCATGCTGTCCAGCTGGAATATGGAACGGATGTTACGGGAAGATAAAGCAAATTTCAAAAGCTGGGCCTTTGTGAGCCTTATTACGTTTCTGGCAGCTTCTGCCTGCTGGGTATTTGCAGGGCGGGAGCTTCCCGGGCTGGCATTTGGCGGAATTGTCCTGGGAATTATGACACTGGTAATGGGCATTGGCATAACTGTTTCGCTGCTGATTTATAAAGACGGTATGCTGGCAGCCTGGCTTCACGCCGGGACAGGTATGCTGGCCATGATTATCATATATGTTTTTCTGTTGCCTGTCGCACCTGTCTATTGCAGTGTAAAGGACATTGCGGCAGAGTCTGTTTCCGGTGCTGAAGGCAATCACCCTACGGTATATGTGGAAAAGGTTTTGCGGCCCGGCTTTATGTTTTATACACAGGAATCGGTTGCGGAACTTGACATCGGTAATCCGGAAGGGCCCCGGATTATTGAGGAGAAAGAAAATTAGGAACCTGTTTCCGGATAAGCAGTCAAAGAGGATAAAAAAATGAGAGAGTTCAATCTGCCGTTATTTATGAAGGTAAAACCGGGTGCTGTAAAAGAGTTGAAAGAAAATCTTTCTCTGTATTTTCCTGAAATAACCGGGAAAAAGGTCCTGGTACTGACTACCGAAGGGCTTTTGCAGCGGCTGGATAAAAAAGTTACAGTGCTATTGTCTCAGCTGGAGGAGTATGAAGTGGTCTCGGTAGAGGCCAGTTCCTACGACTATGCGGTTACTGCCGCTAAAAAGACCAGCATGGATGGGATTCGGATGATCATCGGGTTTGGCGGGGGAACTGCACTGGATACGGCAAAGTATGCGGCCTTTGTGGCCAACGTTCCCTATATTGCTGTGCCTACGGCGTTGAGCAATGATGGCGTGTGCTCTCCCGTTTCCGTCCTGTTTTCCAAGGGGAACCGCATGCACGCCTTTACTTCCAAGACTCCGGACGGGTTGCTGATCGATACGGATATCATCATGAATTCCCCCCGTCTTTTACTGGAAGCCGGAGTAGGGGATATTATCAGTAATTATACAGCCCTTTATGACTGGGAACTGGATTGCCGGTTGAATCACGGACAACCCAACGATTTCGCGTACATGCTTTCGGAACGGGCTTTGAACGCCCTGTTGTATTCTAATATCAAATCCTTTACCAGTCAGGAAGGGGTCAAGATGCTGGCACAGTCCCTGGTTCTGGGAGGAATTGCCATGCAGATAGCGGGAAGCTCCCGTCCCTGCAGCGGATCGGACCATCTGTTCTGCCGTGCGTTGGACGAACTGTTCGATCACGGACTTCCCCATGGCATTGCGGTAGGCATCGGAACCATAGGGGCTGCCTGGCTGCAGAAACGGGATTACCGGATGTTGATCGATTTCCTGAAAGACTATGGTATTGACATCAATCCGAAACGGCGGGGCATTACGGAAGTTATGTTTGTGAGAGCATGGCTTTTTGCCCGTGACGTGGGAAAAGACCGTTACACCATACTTGATAATATGGAAATGATGCCCCGGCGGATGAAGGAAGAGGTTTTTAAAGAACTTTACGCGCTCATGTGTAAAATCTGACAGTGCTGCCCGGGATTTCCTTTGAACCCCCGTCCTGTTGATTATTGTCTGATAAAAACAAAGCACCGAAGTATTCCGTTTTCCTGTTGCTTCATTTAAAACCGGTGAAGGGACAGGAGGGATACTTCGGTGCTATTGTTGTTTATATTACAGTAAGGCTTTCAATTCATTCAGTTTTCTCCGGAATTTGTCAAGGGTGACCCGGACCGGCATTGGTGTATTCAGGTCGACTCCCGCATCCTTAAGAAGATTCAGGCTGTAGTCGCTTCCGCCTGAATGCAGGAACGCAAGATATTTTGCAGTGGCGGAGTTTGAGCCGGACTCTGCCTTTTTGTTTTCTGCGTATTCCTTCAGGATACTTTCGCTGAAAGCGGTGGCGGCGCTGTACCCGGTAGCATATTTATACACGTAAAACGGTGTGTGGAAATGGGGTATTCGGGACCATTCGCTTTTTAGTTCGGAGTCCACTGTCAGGGCAGGGCCGTAATAGGTCCGGTTGCTGTCAAGCCAGTATTGTTCCAGCACTTCTGCCTGCAGCGTTTCCCCCGCGGTAATTTTGTCATGGATGAATTTTTCAAATTCCGCAAACTGGACCTGCCGGTAAACCGTAGTACGTACGGCTTCCAGAAACTGGTTCAGCAAAAATATCTTTTGCGGCCTGTCGGCATGGGACAGGGCATATTCCAGAAGCAGGTTCTCATTGGTGGTAGAGGCTACTTCCGCGCAGAATATGGTATAGTCGCTTTTTGCGTAAGGCTGCGTCTGGCTGCTGAAATAGCTGTGGAGGGAGTGGCCCAGCTCATGGGCAAGGGTGGAAATACTGTTATAACGGGGCTGGAAATTCAGCAGAACGTAGGGATGGATGCCGTAGACGCCCCAGGAATAGGCGCCGCTGCGTTTTCCTTTGTTTTCATAAATGTCGATCCAGCCGCCATTCATTCCTGTTTCCAATGCGTTGATATATTGTTTGCCCAGAGGCTGCAAGGCGTTTTTTACGGTTTCACAGGCTTCTTCAAAGGTACAGGAAAAACTTTTTTCCCCATCCTGGGAAAGAGGGACATATAAATCATAGGGATGGAATTCATTATATCCCAGGACTTCTTTTTTTAGGGCAATGTATTCATGGAGGGTATCCAGATGCTGATGGACTGTGTCTATCAGTCCGGTGTACAGGCTTACAGGTATGTTCTCTTCGGATAAGCTGGCTTCCATGGAATCCTTGTACCCCCGGACCTTCGCGTAAAAATAACGGCTGCGGCAGGTCCCGGTAAGGGTAGCGGCCAATGTGTTCCGGTAGTGATGGTAGGTATCCATAAGTGCGGTAAAGGAATTTTTGCGCAGGATCCGGTCTTCGCTGGACATGTTCAGCATATAGCGGCCCTCGCTGACAGTAGCGTCTTTCCCTTCTCCGTCTTTGATAGGGGGAAACTCCATGTCTGCTGAAACGAGGGCGCGAAATGCGGTGGCTCCTGTGCCTGTGGCCAACTGGCTCTGGGCCAGGATCGATTCCTGTTCGCCAGGCAATACATGGGCCCGCATCCGTTCCAGGTCTTTAAGATAAAAATCGTAATCGGAGAAAACGGGATCCTGTTCAAGCTGCTGCAACTGTTCTTCCGGCAAAGCAGTAACTTCTGAATCGATGAACGAAACTGCGTTATAGTAGGATGACAGAATGCTGTCCGCCTTGCCGGAAAGGGACTGGGCTTCCGTATCGCCGTTGTCCGCGTCCTGCTGCAGCCGTGCATAGGCATAGATTTTATCGATCTCCTGGGAAAGACGGTCCCGCAGGCGGAGCGCCTGCAACAGGACGCTGGGATCCTTCAGGTTTCCCTGGCATGTTTCAAGCGTAGCTATCAATTCTTTCAGGCCGCTGCAGGCTTTTTCCCATTCGGACCGGGTGGCGTAAATATCGGAAACCTTCCACTGGAATGAAGAAGGAATGTCTTTGCGGTTTATAGTGCTTCCGTGAACTGGCGTAGTCATAGTGCCTCCTTGAATTTGTATTGAATTTATTTTATTCATTAGGTATTATTAAAGCAACACTATTATAGCATTTACACGGACGCATGACATATATTTTTCTGTCATAAAAATCTGATGCGGTCATTACAATAGTATTACGTTTTTCCTTATAATCGCTTTTTAGGAAAAATTTGAAACTCGGATGGGGAATATCATGCAGGCTTTTTTTATCGGAGTGAACAGTAAATTTATACATACGGCCCTTGGAATCCGTTATGTAACAGAATATTGCAGGAAGTTTGGAATTGCTGCCCATATGCTGGAAGCAACGGTCAATGAACCGGTGCTTTCTGTGCTGACACGGATCACGGAACAGGTGGAGGCCTGTGTCGGGAAGAGTAATTCCCCGGTTCTGATCGGTCTGGAAGTACATATCTGGAACCGGAATTTTGTGCTGGAACTGGGCGGGCTTTTACGGAAAGTTTTGCCGGAAGCATTACTGATGCTGGGCGGGCCGGAAGTGATGTTTCATCCTGAAACGGCTTTGACGGCAGCTCCCTTTGCTGATTTTATCGTTTGTGGGGAAGGGGAAGAGGTGGTCGCCTGCTTCCTGCAAAACCTTATTCAGATGGAAAAGGAACAGAAGGATATTCTGTGGGGGAAAGGTGCAGAACGGCAGTTGTTGATGAGACGATACAGCGAGACAGAGGGAACCATTCCTTATGGAATCGCTTACAGGAATAGTGGCGGCGAGGTAGTTGCTCCTGAAAAACCTTTGGTAGTGGAAGATCTGGACCGGCTTCCTTTTCCTTATCCGGATCTGGAAGAGATCGTATCCCGGCATAAAATTGTATATTATGAGGCGTCCCGGGGCTGTCCTTTTCATTGCGCCTACTGCCTGTCCGGAATTTCCCATTCCGTGCGGCGCAGGAAACTTTCCCTGGTATTGGCGGATATGGACCGCTTTATGCAGGCCGGGGTAAAACTGGTCAAATTTGTGGACCGTACATACAATCTTGATGAGTCATATTATCTGCCCATCATGGAGTATCTTGCCTCGGCCGATACAGATGCTGTGTTTCATTTTGAAATTAAAGCAGATATCCTGAGCCGCAAGGTCATTGATTTTCTGAAAACAGTACCCAGAGGTCGGTTCCAGCTGGAAATCGGGGTGCAGAGCACCAATCCGGAGGTGCTGCAGGCCGTTGGACGGCAGGATAACTGGGAACGGCTGCGGGAAAATGTTTCTTCCCTTTTAGATGCGGGAAACATGCATATCCACATGGATCTGATCGCAGGACTTCCCCTGGAAAATTTAAACAGCTTTGCCAGTTCCTTCAATGATGTATATGGTTTGCATCCTCATGCTTTGCAACTTGGCTTTCTTAAGGTTTTGCCGGGAACGGTAATAGATCGGGAGGCGCTGCGCCACGGAATGGTATATATGGATCAGCCGCCCTATGAAATATTGTCTAACCGGTACGTTACATATAAAGAAATACGGTTTCTGAAAATTTTGGAGGAAGTTTTTGACCTGGTTTATAACAGCGGGCGTTTTCCATTGACTCTGAGATATATGGTCAGGATGTTTGGAAATGATAATGCTTTTTCTTTTTACAAAGAATTAACGGAATGGTATCGGGATAAAGGCATGGCAGGACTTGGGCATAACGGAATGGAAGCGGCGGGAATGCTGTATGGCTATACGGCTGAAATGCATCCGGATCTGCTGTTCTTTGTGCGCGAGATATTACGGCTGGATGTTTTGCTGTATCTTCCTAATTTTAAACCGGACTGGCTGGCCTGGCGGTCGGAAATAAATTATGAAAAAGCCACTTCCTTTTGGAGGAATGAAGAAGAAGTACGTAAATATTTGCCGGGTTACACATTTAAAAACTGGCGGGGCTTACACAAGAGGTATGCTTTGGAAGAATTTTTGTGCGACCCGTGGACGGGAGAAAAAAAATCTGTTTTTATTTTGGCAAATTATGCTGAAATGAGCTTGACAAGAATTGAAACGAGTGCTAATATATAAAAGCCGTCGGTTGACGGCGGAACCTTGAAAACTGAATAACGAACCAGATGAATGTGCGGGTCAGTCCTTTGTAAGAAGGACGGACCTAAAAAAGTCAAAGAAATTCTGAAACACAAATAAGAAGAGCCAAATCGGCTTTCTATAAACTATTATGGAGAGTTTGATCCTGGCTCAGGACGAACGCTGGCGGCGTGCCTAACACATGCAAGTCGAACGGGGATTTTGTTTCGGCAGAATCCTAGTGGC